>JBILOM010000037.1:0-11253 GCA_044374495.1 Ilumatobacteraceae bacterium
GGCACTGCGGAATCGTCGGGCCGGACGGCGACGTGGATAATGATGCGACGCTCGCCATTTATTGCAAAGCAGCGCTGGCACAAGCAGAAGCCGGAGCCCACGTTGTGGCTCCGAGCGGCATGATGGACGGACAGGTGGGGGCTATTCGGGCCGCACTTGACGGTGCTGGGCATCAGAATGTGGCAATTATGGCCTATTCGGCAAAATATGCCTCAGCTCTGTACGGACCATTCCGAGACGCTGTCGATGTACAAATTGCAGGCGGCGGCCACCGTAAGGGGTACCAACAAGATTGGCGCAACACCCGCGAGTCGATGCGTGAGGTCTTTGAAGACCTGGAACAAGGTGCTGACATTGTGATGATTAAGCCCGCGCTCTCATATCTCGATGTCATTTCTCATGTGCGCGAGGCTGTCGATGTGCCAGTCGCCGCGTATCACGTCAGTGGCGAATACTCAATGATTAAGGCTGCTGCTGAACGTGGATGGATTGATCATGATGCAGTTGCACTTGAGCAACTGACAGCAATTAAGCGGGCAGGTGCCGACATTATTCTCACGTATCTCACGCGCTGGTTCGCTGAATATTCTTCATAAGGAAACACGTAATGAATTCACCAATCCCTTTTTGTGATGCCAATGCGTGCGCCGCTGCAGGCTGTACCGCAACTGTGTGTCGTGGCATCGGACTAGCTTCGAACCAAGTTTTGTTTGATCGTTCTGCGAAGGTGATTCCTGGTGGTGTCAACTCTTCTATCCGCGCGTTCAAAGCTGTTGGCGGAACTCCATATGTTGTGTCTCGTGCTGACGGTGCGTTTGTGTATGACGTTGAAGGCAATGAACTCATTGACCTGGTGCAAAGTTACGGCGCCATCATTCTTGGACATGCACATCCAAAAGTGACTGAAGCAATTCGCAATGCAGCCGGAGACGGAACTTCCTACGGAGCACCAACTCCGCGGGAAATGAAATTGGCAGAAGCAATTTCAGAACGTGTTCCTTCATGCGAACGTGTTCGCTTCATGAACAGTGGAACAGAAGCAACAAGTACTGCAGTGCGTTTGGCACGTGGTGCAACCAGACGTAAGCGCATTGTTACGTTTCATGGAAACTTTCACGGCGCAACTGACGCATTGTTGGCCGCAGGTGGAAGTGGATTAGCAACACTTGGATTGCCAGGTACTGCTGGTGTACCCGAAGAGGCTGTTGCAAACACATGGGTACTTCCTTACAACGTTGTGCCAAAACTTGATAACGATGTTGCTGCAGTTTTTGTAGAACCAGTTGCTGCAAACATGGGGCTAGTGGCACCTGCTCCCGGATTTCTCGAAGGGCTTCGCGCAGAGTGCGACCGTGTTGGTGCGTTACTTGTATTTGACGAAGTGATTACAGGATTCCGTCTTGGCTCTGGTGGTGCGCAAGCAAAATATGATGTGAAGCCGGACCTCACATGTTTCGGAAAAGTAATTGGTGGCGGTTTACCAATCGGTGCAGTTGGTGGTCGGCGCGACATTATGGAAAATCTCACGCCACTTGGTTCTGTGTTTCATGCTGGAACACTTGCAGGTAATCCGCTTGCTACAGCGGCAGGTCTTGCAGCTCTCAATGAATTGTCCGATGACGTGTATATGGAATTGTCGGCACGTGCGCGTTTTACTTCTGCGATGTTGCGTGATGCGTGTAGCGATGCAGGAATTCCTGCACAGTTTCCAGTTGTCGGAACATTGATCGGAATGTATTTCGGAACTGCGCTTGGAACCAAGACCCCAACAAATTTTGGAGAGGCTCAAACAACAGATGAAGCGTTGTATGCCAAAATATTTCATGCGTTGTTGAGCGGTGGGGTCGCGCTGGCACCAGGAGCATATGAGGCTGTATTTGTTGGTCTTTCTCACACCGATTCAGTTCTTGACCAACTTGCAGTTCGCGTATCTTCGGCACTGAAAGGCCTCATGAATTGAGCCGGCGAATTCTTGCCGTTCTTCTTGCAGTGCTTGTCGCAGCAATTGTTCTTTTCGCTACACGCGATTCGTCTTCAGAAATTTCTGTGACTCAAACTCTTCGCACAGTTGATTTAGTCGCAAGCGTTAATGCAATCAATGTAGATTCTGGATGGTCACAAGAGAACGGTGTTACTCGTGGTGGCGCTATGCGCTTGTCTCTTGATGACTTACGTGTGTTAACAGTGCAGGAAGGAACCTTGGCTGCTGAATACGGTTCAACATCAGCATGCACAGATTTTGTGAAACCTAATGCCTGCGTACTTTTGGCAGACATGTTGGGCGATGCTGTTGTTTGGTTTGCGCTTGTGCCATCAGATGTACTTGCCGGCCGTGAGTTTATAACTTTGCCTGGCCTAGTAGACATGCAAGCAAACGGTGACGAAGGAGTGCTTCGTAATGGTTGGGTTGTAAAACTGGCGACGCCGGTAAAAAGAGAATGTGGCGAGGCAACTACATCTTCATTGCGCGACTTCATCACGCGCTTTCCTGATCAACTCAGTAAGTCAATTGTGAATCTAACGACAGACAACGTTGTGTCTGTGAAGTGCAAATAGTTATTTGCTAATCGAAGCGCGAGGCTCGGTGCCTACGGCGCCTGGTTTTTCAGCAAGCATTGCGAAGTCTTTTTCGATGCTGTCAAAAGTTGAACTCCCGGCTTCTAGAGCCTTGAAAATTTCAGAGTCTGGTGAACACCATGTTTCATACTCTGACATCCACTCTTCACTTGCAGGATCTGCACCAGAAGTTGTGTAACGCACATGGCAAACAACTGAGAGAATTTCTGCTTCAGTGAGTGCGCCACCAGCTTTTTCCCCTTGCATTGGCATCGGGTTTCCGTTGTATGACAATGGCGCATGCGCACCACCCTCACGCTTCGGATTGCCGTAGAGCTTTAGGTCAGCAGCGACGTACTTCTGACTTCCGGTGTAGACGAAGTTCAACATGTCTTCGATGTGAGGGAATGTCTTCAAGACTTCACCTTGATACAAAACGCGACCTGCTCCACCAGCTCCGTCTGCTCCGTGACAACCTGCACATGAACCATAGGTAGCTGCACCAATTGACAATGGGCCAGCCTCTACTTTTTCTGCTGGCTTCAGTGCAATGAGGTACAACATTGCCCAAGCGGGAAGAAGTGCCAAAGTTGTCATTGCCCAGAACGGAATCTTCTTGCGTGTCTTTGCAGCAACAACGTAGGCAGGGTCTTGAGCAACAGCTTTTGGAGCCGGAGCCTCTTTTGCCTTCGCTGGTGAAGCTGACGCTGCAGGAGTAGCGACTGCTGGTGTGCTGTCGCTGGTGCTTTCGCCAGACGCTTCTGAACGTCGTGCTTTAGAGCGATTCAGTAGGTGCTCGGGAATCTCGGTCACTGCGCTTACCTCTCGGGGAGACCTGTCAGGCCTCTAAGAAGGCGGGGTGCCCTCAGATGCAATGCCTGACCCCTCCACGATAGACAAACATCCCCTCGTGCGAGTAATCATCTGCCACGAGACGGGAAGTTTGTTCTGGGAACTCGATCGAAAGCCCCAATAAAAATTGCACAATGGCACAACCTCGAGGCGAAGAATCGGTCGAAAATCATGGGAATTCGTCACATTCAGAAAATGGGACTTCTGCCTCGGCGATGACTAGTCTTTTAAGTACTTCGGAACTAGCCCCATGACCCAACCGTCACTAGGTTCGATGTAGAAGAATCGGTCATGATCTCGATTGACATACTCAGATGGCCAGGAGTCAACCAGGCTTTTTTGTTTTCTCTTGTCATCACAACTGCGATGGCTCTTATTGTGATTCCATTCGGCAAACGACGCCCCGTTGGCACAGACACAACATGGGGAGAAGCCATGATTGGCTCTGTCTATACATTTTTCGTTCTGTTTCTTGCATTTGGCGTGGTGCCTCACCAGTTCCTTGACCATGCAGACAAAGACCTTGGTTGGCGTAAAGACAAACTATTGCTTGGGCCTTTTGACATCTTGAAGCCAAAGGCTTTTGGCGGGAATTTCCCTATGACCGTCAGCTATGAAGCGGTGCGCGACATTTTGGCGGTTGTTATTCACGTGTACTTCATCGCACTCATGATTTTCCTGTTTGTTTGGTGGCAAAAGCGCGGAGAACGCGGCGCGAAAGAAATCGAAGTGTCAACCTACGGTCGTCCATTGGTGAAGAAAAGCTAAAACAACATGGCACGTACAGACGCAAACCCACCAATGCCCGAATGGTCAACTGAGTATCAACTCGTTGAGGTGGATGCTGACTACCTGGGCAAGGCCGTCAAACCAAAGCAGTTCATTCATATTGATCAAAGTGAATGCATCATGTGTGAAGGTTGCGTAGATATCTGTCCGTGGAAGTGCATCCATATGGTGACGCCGGATGCAATCTCTGAGGCACAAGACACCGAAATGCCTGGTTCAGACCCGTCTGACAACGTTCTTTTCATCATCGACGATGATGTGTGCACTCGTTGCGCGCTCTGTGTCGACCGTTGCCCAACAGGAGTAATCATCTTGGGCAAAGTTGGCGCACCAGATCCAGATGGTGACAGTCATATCCGAACTAACAATCATGGCTACGGCTATGGAATGCGACTCTGAGGTAAAGGCCAATGGCAAAAGTTCTTGACAATCCACGTCCAACTCTCAAAGAGCGGGCAGCCAAATTAGGCAATCAAATGCAGGGAAGTCAGGCATGGAATGCAATTTTCCGTCCTGGTTCAATCTTCCGTAAGGGCTACACAGACAGCCCACGTAACCGTTCATACGTCATCATGAACTCGGTGCTTTATCACTTGCACCCAGTCAAGGTAAAGCGTCACGCAGTCAAGGTCAGCTACACGTTGTGCCTTGGTGGACTTAGTTTCTTCTTGTTCATTTTGCTGACAGTTACGGGCATTTTCTTGATGTTCTTCTACCGGCCAACAGGTGCTGCAGCGTGGCAAGACATTCAAACATTGCAGACTTCTGTGACGTTCGGTCTTCTTGTTCGAAACATGCATCGATGGGGAGCACACCTCATGGTGCTTTCAACATTCCTTCACATGTCTCGCGTGTTTTATCACGGTGCATACAAAGCTCCACGTGAATTCAACTGGGTAATTGGTGTGGTGTTGTTAACACTCACCTTGCTCCTTTCATTCACTGGTTACTTGTTGCCATGGGACCAATTAGCTCTATGGGCTGTAACCGTTGGTACGAACATGATGGGCTACACACCAGTGTTCGGATCGCAAGTGCGATTCGTATTGCTAGGTGGAGTTGAAATTGGCTCGGAAACATTGCTTCGTTGGTACGTGTTGCACGTACTTCTACTTCCATTCGTCATCGTTATCTTTATGGCCATCCACTTCTGGCGTGTTCGTAAAGACGGCGGAATTTCTGGACCTTTGTGATCGAGAGGACATCTAATGACTGAAATCCCTGAACATCTCCTAAAGCGAGCAAAAGCTGCACGCGATAAAGCGGCAGACGATGCCGCTGCACCAGCTGCAGACGCTGGTGACTCACGCATACCTGATCACTTACTCGAGCGCAGCAAAGCAGCTCGCGGAGATGGCGGTGCCGTAGCAGTCGCCGATAAAGCTTCAGCAGTTGTTACTGCAGCACCTTCAGCTGGTTTGCCAGTTGGTGCTGGTCCTGGCGGACACACACAACGTTTGTTGACCGTTGTTAAGTCTGGTTCTATTCAAGAAACTAAAGCAGCACCAGTTGACAAAGTTCATACGTGGCCTCACTTGTTGGCAGTTGAATTTGTTGCAGGTCTTGCATGTACAGCGTTCTTGTTCGTTTTCTCGTGGGTTGTAAACGCACCACTTATGCACGCAGCAGACTTCAACAAAACTCCGAACCCATCAAAGGCACCGTGGTACTTCCTCGGTCTGCAGGAACTTCTCACCATGTTCCACCCGATGATTGCTGGTGTGACGCTCCCAGGAATGGGACTCGTTGTTCTTATCTTGGCGCCGTTCGTTGACAAGAACCCTTCAAACAGGCCTGAAGATCGCAAGTGGATGACATCAATGTTCACCTTGTTCCTTATGTTCTGGGCAGTTCTCGTAATCATTGGTTCTTTCTTCCGCGGTCCCGGATTCAACTTCACCTTCCCATGGCGTGACGGAATCTTCTTTGAATTGTGATGAAGACAATGAATACCCCCAACAACACTGAAGCAAGGAACGAACAGTCATGAGCACCGGAATTGTCATCGCAATCGTTGTTATTGCAGCGATCATCTTTGGTCTGATTGTTGTTCTCACAACATCACGTACCTCAGAAGTTCGTGGCGCAGGCGCGCTGTCGCGTGAGACCCGTTCTCGCAACACAAAAGCAAACATTTCAGATGCCGCACCAACCGGGCGTGAAGTTGAAGCGCAAGCTTCTGTTCGTTCAACATCGCTTGTCAAAGCAGCACCTGTCGAAGTGGCTCCGTGGGTTGCACCAGATGAAGAAGCACTTGGCGTCTCGCGTCGTATGTTCTTCAACCGTGCAACTGTTACCTTGCTGTCAGTCAGCGTTGGTGCCTTTGGTGCTTCAGTAGTTGGCTTTCTCTGGAAAGGTGCTGAAGGCGGTTTTGGTTCCAAGATCAATGCAGGAAAAGTTGACGATGTCATTCAATTGATTCGTCAGAACAAGGGTTTCTTGTATTTGTCGGAAGCACGTGCTTGGGTGACCGAGTATCCAAAAGATGCTCTTGGAAAAGGGCAAGCTGTTTATAGCGGTCAAGCTCCTGTGTTTACAGGAATGCAGGCGGGCATTGTTGCGCTGTATCAAAAGTGTCCTCACCTCGGATGTCGTGTTCCTGAGTGCAAGAGCTCGCAATGGTTTGAATGCCCTTGTCACGGTTCGCAGTACAACCGTGTTGGTGAAAAAAAGGGTGGACCAGCTCCACGTGGAATGGATCGTTTCGGAGTGGGCATAACGAATGGTGTTCTCACGATTGATACCGGAGCAGTGTTTGCAGGTCCGTCAATTGGAATCAATACCACTGGACAAGAAGCTGAAGGACCACACTGTGTCGGCGGAGGGCACTAATCATGATTGCATCAACTAGTACCTCTATTGCATGGGTAATTCTTCTCGTCTCTCTTTCGGGTTGGGCGTTTTACGCGTTCTCTAACATCCGGTCATCGCGCAACGAAATTGGTTCAGAACAAAAACTTGCAGCGAACCGTAAGCCCTACTACGACGATGAAATTCTCGAAGGGCCGCGTCTTGAGCGTGTCCAAATTCTCGGACTTTTGTTCCTCGTCATCATCACTATTTCTTTGCCTCTCTATTGGGTCCTTGAGCCTGGTCGCACAGCTGGTGCGGAATTTGGTTTTGAAAAGCGGTTCACCAAATGGGGAGCAGAGTTGTTTGCATCTACCGCTGACGGTGGGTTCAACTGCTCAGGTTGTCACGGCGGCATGAAGGCAACTGGTGGAGTTGCTGCTTACGCAATTACAGATCCGAAAACAGGTGAAGTGAAGTCAGTGTCATGGAAAGCTCCTGCATTGAACACAGTGTTGTATCGCTATTCAGATGAAGAGATTCGTTTCATCTTGAACTACGGTCGTCCGTTTTCTCCGATGTCTGCGTGGGGAATCATTGGTGGTGGTCCTTTGACTGATCAGAACGTCACCACACTTATTGAATACATGAAATCGATTCAGATTCCGCAAGATAATTGCGTGGAGCCACGTGGGCCGTATAACCCAACTTGCGTTGATGGAAAATTGCCTGCAGCAGAAAACAAAGCAATCATGGACGAAGCACAACGCCAAGTTGATAGCGGTGCCCACGCAACTCTTGGTGAAGCACTTTTCAATCTCAGTCTCAATTCGGGCGCTTACTCATGCGCACGTTGCCATACAACGGGATGGTCGTACGACGATCCGCAAGCAACCGGGGGTGGAGCTTTTGGGCCAAACCTCACAGGTGGTTCTTCAGTTCGCCAGTTCCCGAATCAGGCAGACATGATTGCGTTCATTAGCAACGGCTCAGAATTGGGCAAGCGTTACGGAGAACAGGGCCAAGGAGGCGGTCGAATGCCAGCCTTTGGTCAGGTGTACACAGAC
Organism: Ilumatobacteraceae bacterium; assembly: GCA_044374495.1. Lineage (GTDB taxonomy): Bacteria > Actinomycetota > Acidimicrobiia > Acidimicrobiales > Ilumatobacteraceae > UBA2093. The sequence continues at coordinate 8,055 of JBILOM010000037.1, forward strand.
GAACAACTGAAGTTGATCGTGGAATACGTTCGGAGTTTGTGATGTTGTCAGCGTTACTCGCAGTCAGTTGGGAACCAGAGATCCGCGGATGGATCATCGTCATCATCAGCGTTGTGGTGTTGATGGGTTCTACCTATCTCATCTTGGGCACCAACCTCGGCGCACGCCTTGGCTTCTTGGTAGCTCTGACTGGTCTTGCCGGATGGATGATGTCGATGGCCATTATTTGGGCCATCTACGGAATCGGATTAAAGGGACCAGAACCCACATGGCATCCGAGTGAACCAATCACCATTGTTCGTGATGGGTCTCTCTTGAATCGAACAGAAATTGTTGAGGGCTCTAGTGATCTCAAGGGTCTTAGCTCCGCCGATGCAGCAAAGAAGATTTCAGATCAGCTGGTTGCCGAAGGTTGGGAATCCCTCGCGGAATCTAACCCGCAGCGTGGCCAGGCAGTTGCCTCCGCAGATGAGATCATTCAGAACGAAGCGAAAGAATTTGCGGCCGGAGAATACGTAGCTGTTGCTGTGTATGACAAGGGTGGCGAGCGGTTTCCGAAACTTGGAGACTCTCTTGACTTCTTAGCGTTCAAGCACAAACCGAGGTATGCAATTGTAGAAATTGCACCGCTAGTTCCTCAGCGTGCAGAACCTGGTCGCGCACCTGCACGTGCTCAGATTGATGAAGCACAACCTCATCGCTATGTAGTGATGATTCGCGATTTGGGTGCAAAGCGTCGCCCTGCATTTCTTATCGGCTTTGGTTCAGGACTGATCTTCTTCTTGTTGTGTTGGCTCTTGCACCGTCGCGAAGCATTGTTGCGCAAGAATCTTGCTCTCAAATCTTCGGTGGCCTAAATCATGGGCCAGTACCTTCCGATAGTTGCGTTGACTGTGCTGGCAATTTTATTTGCTGTCATCAGTCTTCTCGCTTCGAAGTTACTTGCACCTAATCGCCCAAACACCGCAAAAGAAGCGCCATATGAATGCGGAATCGTGCCAAGTCGTGAACCACCCGAGCGGTTCCCTGTCAGCTTCTTTGTTGTTGCGATGTTGTTCATCATGTTTGACATTGAAATCATTTTCGCGTACCCGTACGCAGTTGATCGCCAGTTTCTCGGCACGTACGGATTCCTTGAAATGGTGTCCTTCAGTGCAGTGTTCTTCGTGGCATTTGTCTACATGATTGCGCGAGGCGCTCTTGACTGGGGCCCACTTCAGCGCGCAGGCAAACTTGAAACTCAAGAGTCACTTGGTTTCACTACGACTAGTTCTGTGCGAGTTGTTGGTTCCGAAGGCAGAGCCGCCTAATGGGTGTTGTTCAAAACATTGCCGACGACGGTCTAGGTGGAATGGACCACAACTTCGTTACTGCACGTATCGAAGACTTGGTGAAGTGGGCACGCTCGCGTTCAAGCTGGGGAGCGTCGTTTGGTCTTGCATGTTGTGCAATTGAAATGATGGGAACTGGTGCATCGCATTACGACCTTTCACGATTCGGAATGGAAGTGTTCCGCGCGTCTCCTCGCCAAGCAGACATCATGATTGTTGCTGGTCGAGTGAGTCAGAAAATGGCTCCCGTACTTCGTCAGGTATATGACCAGATGATGGAACCCAAATGGGTCATCTCAATGGGCGTATGTGCATCAAGCGGCGGCATGTTTAACAACTATGCAATTGTGCAAGGTGTCGACCAGATTGTTCCAGTAGATGTGTACGCACCTGGTTGCCCACCAACTCCTGAAACTCTCATTCATGCAATTGAAACCTTGCATCAGTTGATTGAAGACGGTGAAATCATGCGTCGTCGCGTTGCTAACAACGGCGGAGCCGGTGTTGAACTTTCATCTGAACTCGCAGCGCACACTTCAGTCACCATTGGTACGAAGTAATCATGATTGACTCAACAGACACAGTGGAGAATGCTGTAGAGACTCAGCATGGTTGCCCAGTGCAAGATTCTCACGGGCAACGTGTTTTACATGCCTCGCGCGATCAGTACGTTTCGGTAATCAAAGCTCTCGCCGACGAAGGGTACGAGATGTGCGTTGATCTCACTGGTGCCGATTACCTTGCAATGCCCCAACGCACAATTGGTTTCGGTATTCAACCTGAACGTTTTGAACTAGTGGTGAACTTGTTGTCATTGTCGCAACGCAAGAGAATTCGTGTCCGAGTTCAGGTTCCAGCAGAAGATCCCACTGTTCCAACATTGTTTGATATTCACCCAGGCACAGAAGCTCACGAACGTGAGACCTTCGACATGTTCGGAATTGTCTTTTCTGGTCATCCAGACATGACACGAATCTTGATGCCAGAAGACTGGGATGGACATCCATTGCGTAAGGACTACAGCCAAGGTTCTATTCCTGTGCAGTTCAAAGGTGCTCACTCATGACCATCATTTCTGCAGGCACCGCAGAGGGCGGACAAGAACTACTTTCACGTAGCGAACTAACAGCGAAAGAATTGCTCCGTGAAGTCGGGTCTGTCTTACGTCTCAGCGAAACAGAAGCTGCGTTACTCGCCGAAGTAGAGACCGAAGCACCTGAAGATCAAACAATGATCATCAACATGGGACCACAGCACCCAAGTACTCACGGTGTTTTGCGTCTCATGCTCGAACTTCAGGGTGAAACAGTGTTGCGTTGTAAGCCAATCATTGGTTATTTGCACACTGGCATGGAAAAAACTGGTGAGGCACTGACATACATGCAGGGCGGCACCAACGTCACCCGCATGGATTACTTGTCACCGTTGAACAACGAACTTGTCTTCTCAATGGCAGTTGAAAAGTTGCTAGGTATTGACGGCGATATTCCGGAGCGCGCTGTGTGGATGCGCATGTTGCTTTCGGAATTGAATCGCATGAGCAGCCATTTGTTGTTCCTTGCCACCAACGGTATGGACCTCGGCGCAGTTTCCATGATGTTGTACGGATGGCGCGAACGTGAAGATGTTCTTCGTTTCTTCCAAAAAGTGACTGGCCTTCGAATGAATCACAACTTCATTCGTCCTGGTGGGCTTGCAGCTGACTTGCCGGCCGGATGGCGCGATGACGTACTTGCAATTCTTGAAGGGTTGCCTTCGCGACTTGAGGAATACGACATCTTGATGACAGGTCAACCAATTTGGCGCGAACGTCTCCAAGGTGTCGGCGTCATTACTGCGCAAGAAGCAATTGCTCTTGGCGCAACCGG
>JBILOM010000140.1:0-3203 GCA_044374495.1 Ilumatobacteraceae bacterium
TGGTTAGCCGTTACTCGTGAACCTGTGGGTGTTGCTCTGTGCATCACCCCGTGGAATTTCCCTGCTGCCATGGCAACTCGCAAGATAGGGCCAGCACTGGCAGCGGGCTGCACCGTGCTGTTGAAGGCGGCGCATGAAACACCGATGACGGCCTATGCAATTGCTGACATCTTGCAACGTGCCGGATTGCCTGAAGGTGTTGTGCAAGTAATCACGCCAGACCCACCAGGGGATGCTGTACAGGCGTTGTTGTCGTCTGGTCTTGTGCGCAAGTTGTCATTCACAGGCAGCACGCGAGTGGGTTCTGTATTGCTTGCGCAAGCCGCAGAGAAGATTGTGAACTGTTCAATGGAATTGGGTGGCAATGGTCCGTTCATTGTGTGTGATGATGCAGATATTGACGCGGCTGTTGACGGCGCAATGATTGCAAAAATGCGCAACGGAGGAGCAGCATGTACTGCGGCTAATCGTTTCTATATTCAGTCGTCAGTGCTTGATGAGTTCACTTCGAAATTCACTGTGCGTATGTCGGCGTTAGTTCTTGGTAACGGACTGGATGCAACAACTACTCTTGGGCCGCTTGTTAGTTCAGCCCAGCAAAAGCGCGTTGCCGAATTAGTTGAGCGTGCAATTGCTGACGGTGCAACAGCTGTCTGTGGCGGTACAACTACGGCAGCACCAATGCATGGGTATGCCGCAACCGTGTTGACCGGTGTCAAACAAGATCATCACATCGTGCAGCAAGAAGTATTTGGCCCCGTTGCACCAATTATCGAAGTATCAAATATTGAAGATGCGATTCCTTTGTACAACGCCGTTGATCATGGGCTGGTGTCATACATCTACACACGCAATCATGGTCGTGGCATGCGAATCGCTAACGCCCTCGAAACCGGAATGGTCGGACTCAATCGTGGTTTGGTATCAGACCCTGCAGCACCGTTTGGTGGCGTGAAGCAGTCTGGCCTAGGTAGAGAAGGAGGCCATGATGGTCTTCTTGCATTTATGGAAACGAAATACGTCTCCACCGAATGGTGAAACTTGTCTGGGTCTCTAGCCACGGTGCAATTGGCATAGTAATGTCGCATAGGTGAGCGACCAGAAAACAGATACTCAGAACGCATGGCTGTCTCCTGAGGACATCGCACAGGTTCGTAATCAGGTTCCCATCATCTATGTCGATGCGGTGCCAGTGCGGGTTAACCCTGATGGTGAAGTCACCCATATCGGCATGCTTTTGCGCCAAGCAGCAGACGGCAGCATCAGCCGAATGGTCGTGTCAGGTCGCGTCATGCTGAATGAGCGCATCCGTGATGCCCTGATGCGCCACCTTGAAAAAGACCTTGGCCCATTAGCTTTGCCTCGCGTTCCGCCAGAGCCGGCACCATTCACTGTGATTGAGTACTTCCAAGACCCATCTGTCTCCGGCTTTTATGATCCTCGACATCATGCGGTCAGCTTGGCCTACGTCGTTCCCGTAACAGGCGAGTGTCAGCCAAGCCAGCAGGCTCTCGACCTCGCGTGGTTCACTCCGAAAGAAGCAGTGAGCGACAAAGTGATTCGCGAAATGACAAGCGGTCATGACCGACTTATTCGTTTAGCGCTTGCCTCAGTCGGTCAACTTCCCTGAACTAGATTTGGTGTGTGCCAGAGGGCGACACCAACTATCGAGCAGCTGCAGCGTTGCGTACGGCATTAGTTGGGAAAACTATCTCTCGATTTGAGGCGTCCCAGCTTGACGGTCCTGTTCCGCAATTAGGTTCAGCTGTTGAAAGTGTTACCAGTCATGGCAAACATATCGAGTTTGTTTTCGATGATGGCATTGTTCTGCAAACAAAGATGGGTTTTCGCGGCAAGTGGGATTTATACCATCGTGGTCAAAAGTGGCGCACGCGTCGTCATTTAGCGCGCGTCATTATTGAAACAGAAGAATGGATTGCAGTTGCTTTCAGAGTTCCTGCTGTTGAGACGTATCGCGAATTTGATCAGACACGTCACCCTCGTTCCGGACGACGCGGCCCTGATTTAACAAATCTCGAAGCTGACTTGCACGAGTGCGCTGCACGTCTATTCCACTATGACAAACCAAACACAACTATTGCCGATGCGATGCTCGACTCTCGCGTCATGGGCGGCGTAGGCAATGTGTACCGGTGCGAAGTGTTGTGGGCGTGTGCAGTTCACCCGTGGGCAAAAGTATCTGTTGTTCCGCAATCAACGTGTCTTGATCTTGTGTTGACATCTGCTGCGCAGTTGCGCGCGAACCAATATTCACCAGTGCGAATTACTGCCCCGGATGTTCCCGGTGGATTAGCTGTCTATGGTCGCAATGGTCAGAAATGTGTGCGGTGCGGTGACGTGATTCGTCTAACAAAAATGGGCGAAATGGCTCGATTGTTGTATTGGTGCCCAGGTTGCCAGGTGGGCTGCGAGCCGTACCCAGTGCGTGATGATTCAGACCCGATTGCGCGCACCATGGACCCACACCCTGCTGGGTCACAGTTCATTAGCGATATTCTTCGCGGTCGACCCGCTTCGTAGTTTTAGGCGCGGCCTAAAACTCTGTCGACAGCAATTTCAATTGCTACTCGATCTTCACGTTCTTTTGGTTGTCTGTACCGTGCCGTATAGCCCGCTACCGCTGCTGCAACACGTGTTGGGTCGCTAGTACCCGTAACGGTGCCTTCAAGACTGAGCCACCTACCGCCGTCTACTTGTGAAACAACAGCTCGTCCACCGCGCACAGCATTCTTGTATTTCACTGACGAGGGAAACGTAATTACTCGGACAATATGCAATTCAGGATCATATGAAAAACCGACGGGTACTACATGCGGTGAACCGTCAGAGCGCAAGGTTGTTAATGACGCAAGGTGGTGCTCGCTGAGAAACACAAGCATCTCTGCGGTGATTATTGGTGCGGAACTCATGATCAGTTCGTGTTCAGGGCGTCAAGAATGTTCACGCGAGTTGCGCGCCATGCTGGGTAGATAGCGGCAAATAGTCCAACGATGAACGACATAATCATGATCACGATTGTTGGGCCAATTGGCAGCTTGAACGAAGTAAGACCTTGGTCCTTCAGCGCAAAGACGATGACCCATCCGAGGCCAATACCAAGAATGATTCCGAGCACGGCTCCAAGGAGTGACGTGATGACGCTTTCCCAGCGCACCGTGGTGCGTACCTGAGACCGAGTCATT
>JBILOM010000194.1:0-3173 GCA_044374495.1 Ilumatobacteraceae bacterium
GAAGAAGCCAAGGAAGCCGCGCTCGACCAATTGGGCGTTGCAGAAGATGATGCCGAATTCGAAATTGTTGACGAACCAAAGGCAGGCCTTTTCGGCCGTACCCGCGGAGAAGCTCGTGTGCGTGCACGCGTTCGTCCGGCAACACCACGCGGCAAGACCGAACGTCGCCCGCGCAAGGCAGCAGCCGAGAAGTCATCAGAGCCACGTGAACAGCGTCCCCGCAAGGAAAACGCTGAGCGCGGAGAGCGCCGTGAGCGCGCACCACGCGAGGATCGCCCACAACGCGAGCCACGCGAGCCACGCGAAAAGATTGAAGTTGATCCTGAAGAAGTGGGCAAGGCAGCAGCCGAGTTCCTCAACGGTCTCGTTACAGCCTTTGGTACCACGGGTTCTGTAAAGGTCAGTCGCGTTGAAGAAGAGATCGAAGTACTGGTCGACGGATCAGAGCTTGGGCTCATGGTCGGACCTGGCGGCGCAACATTGCTCGCTATCCAAGACCTCACTCGCGTAGCCAGCCAGCGTCGCCTTGGCGACCAGGACACTCGCCTTCGTATCGACATCGCGGGTTACCGCGAGCGTCGCCGCGAAGCACTCAGCCGCTTTGCACAAAAGGTTGCAACTGAAGTGAAGGAAACTGGTTCACCGCGCATGCTTGAGCCAATGTCATCAGCTGATCGCAAGATCGTCCATGACACCCTCATGGAATTTGAAGGCGTTGTTACTCGCTCTGAGGGTGAAGATCCTCGCCGCCGGGTGGTTGTAGAACCAGCTGAATAAGCACTCTTTATTGTGATGGGCCCGCCGTATGGCGGGCCTTTTGCATATTCGGCACTACATTCATGACGTGCCAGAACCCCGCAGCCTTGAAGACGTCCTTGGGACAGCCCAACGTCTCGGCACTCTTGGCGCACTGCCAATCCCTGATGTCATTGCGCATTCGCGCCAGTTTGTAGACGCCCTTGTTGGCATTACTGGGTCGGTCATGGATATCGGAACGGGGGCCGGAGTGCCAGGTCTCATCATTGCCGTTGACCGCCCTGACCTGACTTTGGTGCTGACTGATCGACGCGAAGCCCGGATGGATGCGCTTGCTCGCGGGGTGACCGCAATGGGAATTCGCGACCGAGTGAAGGTGCTGACGGCCGACGTGGCTGCTCTTGGCCAAAACCCCGAGCACGCCGCGAAGTACGACGCAGTGGTGTGTCGAGGGTTCGCCTCACCCGAGGTCACGGCCACCCTCGCGCGACCCCTCCTAAAAAACGGAGGGACGTTAATCGTGTCCGAACCCCCTACTTTTGACCCCTCTCGATGGCCGGCAGACCTCCTGAATCGGCTCGGTTTTGACCCCCCTGAATACCGCCCTGGCGTGGTGTGCCTCACGGCAAACCCTTGATTTATTTGGTTGAGGGTTTGTTTCACGTGAAACAATCGCCAGACCAAAAACCTTCAGATGTTTCACGTGAAACATTCTGAGAGCTCCCCGCCCAAGGGCCATGTTCCACGTGAAACATCGGTCAACATCCACCCGTTGTCCACAGGGGGCACCTACACTGGCAGTGTCCACCCCAACATCACAGAGCAAGGAGACACCCCTTCGTGAGCAATTCAGACACCACTGTCCTTGCCATCTCACTGCAGAAGGGCGGCGTCGGCAAGACCACGACCGCCATCAACCTGGGGGCAGCTCTCGCTGAGCTGGGCTTTCGTACCCTGATCATTGACCTCGACCCACAGGGCAACGCCTCATCTGGCCTCGGCGTACGCCCGCCAGAAGATGCGCCAACTATTGCCGAAGTGCTGCGCCGTGAAGAGACCCTGGACAGCATCATTGAGCCGACCGCGGAAAAGAATCTCTTTGTTGCGCCTGCGCCTACCGGCCAAGCACTTGCAGAAGTTGAAGCCCAGCTTGTAGCAGAGATGTTCCCGCAGCCCCGTTTGAAAGACGCAATTGATGCGTGCCGTGCTGACTGGGACTACGTACTTCTCGATTGCCCACCCACCCTTGGGCGCCTCACGGTGAATGCATTCATGGCCGCCGATGCAATTCTTGCGCCGGTGCAGTGCCAATATTTTGCGCTTGAAGGCCTTCGTGATCTCAGTGAAGTGGTGAAGCAAGTGCAACAGGCACTAAACCCAACTCTTGAAATAGCCCATTATCTATTGACGATGTCAGAGGGCAGCAAGAAGTTGTCATCTGAAGTCGAAGCCGAATTGCGTTCTGCATACGGCGCCAAAGTCTTTCGCAGTTCAATTCCGTACAACGTGAAGTTGGCCGAAGCCCCGTCAATGGAACGGTCGGTATTGAAGCACGCCAGCGCCTCAAAAGGCGCAAAGGCATACCGCGATGTAGCAAAGGAGTTGAGCCATGGTCGAACGCCGAAAGCTAGGTAAGGGACTTTCTACTCTCATCCCTACGACGAGACAAGACGCTCCGCCACCCGCTGCAACAACGCCTGCATCAGCCGCGAAGCCCGCAGCCCCGCAAGAGGAACTGCCAGCGTCTGCATTGCGTGATGTGCCCACATCATCTATCGAGCCGAACCCACATCAGCCGCGTGTTCATTTCGATGAGGATTCATTGAGTGATTTGGCAAAGTCCATAAAGGAAATCGGCATCTTGCAGCCGTTGCTTGTGCGCGAGATGTCACCTGGCAAATTCCAATTGATTGCGGGCGAGCGTCGTTGGCGTGCAGCACAAAAGGCCAAGCTGTCTGTTGTCCCGGTCGTTGTTCGCGAGATCAACGAATTGGGTTCAGTAGAACAAGCATTGGTTGAGAACCTTCATCGCCAAGACCTCACGGCGCTTGAAGAAGCATCTGCCTACCAGCAACTGTCTGAAGATTTTTCAATGACGCACGAGCAGATTGCGAAGCGTGTTGGCAAGAGCCGTGCTGCAATTACCAATGCATTGCGCTTGTTGTCACTGCCTGCAGCAGTGCAGGGGTATTTGGCAGATGGCCGACTAACCGCTGGTCACGCCAGAGCATTATTGGCGAGCAGTTCAAGTTCCGTCATGGAAGAACTCGCAGCGCTTGCTGTTAAGGATGGCTGGTCAGTGCGAGCCACTGAAGACGCAGTGAAAAATGGAGTTCCCGGAGTCGACAAGCCAAAGCCAGCAACAAGTGGGGGAACCACTACGTTGCGTCCAGCTGGTCTGTTGGAGTTGGAAAATC
>JBILOM010000141.1:0-3168 GCA_044374495.1 Ilumatobacteraceae bacterium
ACGGCGTACTGCACGCAATCGGCTTTGCCCCCGAGGTATGCCTAGGCGACGACTTCTTGGCAGCTCAATGGAGCGATGTTGCAATCGCCATGCAAATTTCTGCGTACTCATTGAAGACGCTCGTTGATGCTTTCCTTCCATTGATGTCACCTGGTGGATCAATTGTTGGTCTTGACTTTGACAACACTGTTGCGTGGCCCGCGTACAACTGGATGGGCGTAGCAAAGGCAGCGTTTGAATCAACAAGTCGATACCTAGCAAAAGAACTCGGACCACGAGGCATTCGCTGCAACTTGGTTGCTGCTGGCCCGATTAAAACTATGGCAGCTAAATCCATTCCGGGATTCCAAAAGTTTGAAGATATTTGGGATGACCGCGCTCCCCTTGGATGGGATGTCTCAGACCCGATTCCTGTCGCCAAAACAGTTCTGGCTCTCATGTCTGACTGGTTTCCTGCAACAACGGGCGAAGTCATCCACGTAGATGGTGGCTTTCACGCCATGGGCGCGTGACAAACAAACTGTCCGAGGCGTCGTCGCCATACTTGCGACAACACCGAGATAATCCGGTCCATTGGTTTCAATGGGGCGACGAAGCCTTCGCAGAAGCAGCCCTCACCGGTAAACCGATTCTGTTATCAGTTGGATACTCAGCGTGCCACTGGTGTCACGTCATGGCTCATGAAAGCTTCGAAGACGAGGCGACAGCATCAGTGATGAATCAACTATTTGTCAACATCAAGGTCGACCGCGAGGAACGCCCAGACGTTGATGCCATCTACATGGATGCAGTCCAAGCAATGACAGGCCGAGGCGGATGGCCCATGACCGTGTTCTGCACTCCAACTGGCGAGCCCTTCTACGGTGGTACGTATTACCCACGTGAATCATTTGTGAAGTTAATGCAGGCGGTTGATGATGCGTGGCGCAACAAACGAGACGACTTACAACAAAACGTTGATGCCCTCGTAGAGGCTGTAGGCAGAACCGCCCGCATTGCTCCAGTTGCCCAGTTCAACGCTTACGAACTGGCCGATACTGCACTTCAGGCCATGTCGCAAAGTTTCGACACTCGCTGGGGTGGTTTTGGATCAGCACCGAAATTTCCCTCTACGTTTGCGCTTGATCTTGCAATGCGTATGTATCAGCGCTCTCACGATGACCAGCTTCTGGGAATTGTTTATACCTCACTTGATGCAATGGCAGCTGGCGGAATGTACGACCACATAGGTGGTGGCTTTTCTAGATACAGCGTTGACGAGAAGTGGCTAGTGCCTCATTTTGAAAAGATGCTGTACGACCAGGCTCTTTTGTTACGAACATATACGCACGCATGGCTACTTCAAGGACATGATCGACATCGCCAAACCGCAGAAGAAGTGATGACATACGTCATCAATGAACTACGCCACCCCGATGGTGGTTTCTACAGCGCCGAAGATGCTGACTCTCTTGATGAACACGGTCATTCTGAAGAAGGCGCGTTCTACACATGGACACCAAAAGAAATCAGCGCAATCCTTGGCACAGACTCAGAGGCAGCCAAGGAGTGGTGGAACATCATTGATGGCGGGAACTTCGAAGGCCGATCAATTCCGAATCGCATTCCTCAACGCACTTCACTACAAAGATCACCACAGATCGAATCTGCTCGTCAACGCCTTTTCAATCACCGCGCGACACGACCACGGCCCGGACTTGATAACAAAGTCTTGACCGAATGGAACGCAATGATGTTGTCTTCTTTATGTGAGTCAATATCTGCGTTCAACCGACTTGACTTGATACCCATAGCCGAGAAGAACGCTGAATTTCTAGTAAACGAATTGCGCAACAGGGACGGAGTGTGGTCCCGTAGTTGGCAAGAAGATGCTCTCCCCCATGCTCAACACAGCGCACTTGCTCATGACTTGGCGCATGTTGTTGACGCAATGACTCGCATGTACGAGTTAACGGCCAATCACGCCTGGCTTACTATTGCCACTGAAACTGCTCATCACTTAGTCGATGAATACTGGGATCCAGAACACGGTGGTTTATTCACCGTTGCTTCATCGTCAGAGCAGTTGATTGTTCGTCAGAAAGACTTGATGGATAACGCGACACCATCAGCTAACTCGGTGGCAGCATTTGCATTTCTTCGGCTATCAGCCATTACTGGTGACGCAGCCTTGGAAACGCACGCACATCAGATACTTGCCCTTCTGGCCAGAGTCGCACCATCTGCTGCAACTGGCTTTTGCAATGCAATCTCTGCCTCCTTGTTCGCTCAAGAAGGTGCCGTCGAGATTGTGATTCCCGGAGACAATCCTGCGCTTCTTGCAACAGTTCGATCACAATGGCTCCCGAATGCCGTCACCGTGTGGGGCGAACCCGTTGATTCACCATTGTGGGCTGGACGCGAACCTGGCATGGCATACGTGTGCCGCAATCATGAGTGTTTGCTTCCTGCGCGTACCGAACAGGAATTGCGCGACCGAATCGCTACCAGTTTTTCTGGTGAATAACCGATTCCACTGATCTGCGAATTCGCTTGGCACTGCGACCCTGCGGTTTCGGCCCAGCAACTTCGTGTCCAATTGCGATAGTGCCCAAAATTTCAATGTGGTCAGGAATGTTAAATTCTTGTCGCAGTCCCGCTTCATTCGAGTGAGCAAAAAACAAGGCCCCTAACTTCACATCTTGTAGGGCAAGAAGAAATGTCATGGTGGCAAAGGAAGCGTCGATAGTCCAATACGGCGCCGGCCACTTCTCAAGACCTTCACCAAGACCTGTTGCCTTTTTGTCCGGTTCTGAATAACGCTCGAGATATGCGGTGGGATCACACATACTGATGACAATTACTGGTGCTTGCAACAAAAGTGGAAAAGCAAAACCCTCGCGCCGTTCGGGTGAAAGAGCAACATCCCAATATCTCTGTGTTGATTCGTTTTCCAGAACCAACACATGCCACCCTTGCGACTTCCCTGCACTTGGTGCGCGTGTTGCTAGATCAATGCATGACGTAACCACCGCAGGGTCGACTGCTTGATCGGAAAATGATCTCGACATCCGACGTGAACGGACGATGTCGGCGAAGTTCACTGACTTAGACGCGAGCGCCGAGCTTGACAAGGCTTTCGGCCATGGTCCAACCATGAACAATCAACACGCCACCTTTTTTAGGATT
>JBILOM010000038.1:0-10949 GCA_044374495.1 Ilumatobacteraceae bacterium
GCAATGGGCGGTCGCGTGTCATACGCACTTGGCTATACCGGCTTAGGTGTCGCAGCATCTCGATTCGGCGCCGAAGTCATGCTCGACCTCATTGACGGTCGTCGCACTCGAGCAACAGCAACCGAATTCGTACGCACAAAGCCTGTGCCATTCCCACCAGAGCCATTTCGATTCATCGGTATTCAAGCCACTCGGTGGTCTCTTGATCATGAAGACAAGACCGGAACGCGCAATACATGGCTGCGCACCCTTGACCGATTCGGTCTCGGATGGGACTCATAGGGCTCTATCCCCTACGCTCTATACGTGTCATACGAGCCGAAAACCACTCAAGAAGTCGCTGATGGGCTTGCCGCACACGGATACTTAGCTGACGAAGGTCTTGTCACTGCCGTCTTTCTTGCGCTCACATTGCACCGTCCTCTCTTTCTTGAAGGCGAAGCGGGTGTTGGCAAAACAGAACTCGCAAAAAGCATTGCTCGTTGGCAAAATGCCGAACTGATTCGTTTGCAGTGTTACGAAGGAATTGACGCAGCACAGGCTGTGTATGACTGGGATTACTCGCGTCAGTTGTTGCACCTACGCGCAGCCGAAGCATCAGGTGAAGCAGCGCAATCCGGAACCGCAGAACTTGAAGGCCAACTGTACGACGAGCGGTTTTTGCTGAAGCGCGCACTGCTTCGCGCAATTGACTACGGACACACCACTCCTCCTGTATTGCTGATCGATGAAATCGACCGTGCCGATGATGAGTTCGAGGCGTACCTCTTGGAAGTGTTGTCAGACTTTCAAGTAACAGTTCCTGAAATCGGAACCTTTCGTACGGACAACCCACCCATCGTGATTCTCACGTCAAACCGCACTCGCGATGTTCACGATGCACTGAAGCGTCGCTGTTTGTATCACTGGGTCGAACATCCATCGTTTGATCGCGAAGTCGAAATCGTGCGTATGCGAGTGCCTGAAGCAAGCGAAGTTCTTGCACGCCAGGTTGCCGGCGCAGTCGAAGCACTTCGCGCCATCAACTTGTACAAGCCACCTGGTGTGGCAGAAACAATTGACTGGGCAGCAGCACTTGGCCGCCTTGGCATCACAGAAATTGATGAAACAGTTCTCGACCGCACTCTTGGCACTGTGCTGAAATACCGCGAGGATCACAGTCGTGTTCGCGATCACGGAATCGCTGGCGTCGTTCAACAGGCATTCGACCGTGGCCTCCTTCACGGTTGAGTCAAACCCAGACCGACTCGCTGTCGGATTCGCACGCGTTCTTCGCCGTCTCGACATTGCAACACCACTTGATTCTGTTCTCACGTTCATCAACGCATTGTCGTTAGTCGGTATTGAAGATCGTCAGTCTGTGTATTGGGCTGGTCGCGCCACCTTGGTACGACGCCCTGAAGATATTGCGATGTACGACAAAGCATTCAATGTGTTCTGGGAGCATCGCGAATCAGTAGTAGCTGACGACGAAGAGCAACTGAAGGTCACCCTTGCGCTGGATACTGAAGACGAAGGCAGTGCGGACGGAAATGCCGATGCATCAGATGAGCCCACCATCACGCTTCGGTTTTCCGGTGTTGAGACATTACGTGACAAAGACTTTGCTGAATATTCAAATGACGAGATGCAACAGGCACAGTTATTCATGCAGTCATTGCGCATGGCTGGCCCTCCTCGCCCGTCACTTCGCATGAAGCCGACGCGGTCTCGAGGCAAGCGCCCTGACATGCGTGCAACAGTACGAGCATCACTTGCAGCCAGTGGCGAGCCGATGCGACGTCATTGGGTAGAAAAGGGCGACAAGCCGCGACGCATTGTGTTTCTTCTCGATATCAGTGGCTCGATGGAGCCATATGCGCGCGCACTTGTTCGGTTCGTGCATGCAGGCGTGGCGGGTCGGCAGCGTGTAGAGGCATTCACTTTAGGCACCAGGCTTACGCGCATCACGCGAGAACTTTCTTCGAAAGATCCTGATCGTGCATTGCGTGCAGCTGGCGAAAACGTGCGCGACTGGAGCGGCGGAACACGTCTTGGCGAGACATTGCGTTTATTCAATAATGAATGGGGCGTTCGCGGCATGGCCCGTGGCGCAATTGTTGTTGTCTTGTCAGATGGTTGGGACCGCGGAGACCCCATCGTGCTCGCAGAACAGATGGAACGGCTTCATCGTGTGTCGTTTCGCATTGTGTGGGTGAACCCCCTGAAAGTCACGCCAGGATATGCCCCTCTTGCCCGAGGAATGGCAGCTGCTCTGCCGTATGTTGATGACTTCGTGGAGGGACATTCTCTTGATGCCCTCGAGCAACTCACTAAGGTCATAAATCATGCGTGAACTTCTTACTGACATTGATCGGTGGCAAGCCGACGGCAAAAGAGTGGCCATCGCACGAGTTGTTGACATTGAAGGCTCTGGTCCACGTGGCGCCGGCGCAGCAATGGCCGTTAACCAAGACGGTGAAGTAAGCGGGTCTGTCAGTGGTGGGTGTGTAGAAAGTGCCGTGGTCTCAGAGGCATTGGCAATTCTTTCTGGCGAACAGCCAAGTCGTGTTGTTACGTTCGGCTATTCAGACGACGAAGCCTTTGCTGTCGGTCTTACATGCGGTGGCATTATCCACCTCTTCATTCAGCCACTCGACTGGTGACCATGAATTCGTACCAAACTTTCTCTGCGCATGTTCGTGACAATTCGCCCGTTGCATTAGTCACGGTTATTGAAGGCCCACACGTTGGCGCAACCATGGTTGTTACCCCAGCCGGAATAGTTGGTGGCTCACTCGGCAATGCAGACATTGATCGAATCGTGGCACGTGATGCACTTGGCGAATTAGAAGCAGGACGCACACTGGTTCGCCATTACGGACCTCACGGTGAATCAACACCAGAAGACCTCATTGATACTGAAACAGTGCGCATCTTCATTGAGAGTTTTTCTCCCCCGCCACTTATGTGGATCTTCGGCGCAGTTGATTTCACCGCCGCACTCGCCCGCGTTGCAAAAGTTCTTGGCTACCACGTCACGGTGTGTGACGCACGCGAAGTATTTGCAACGCGTCGTCGTTTTCCCATGGCCGACGAAGTAAAAGTCACATGGCCAACACCAATGTTCACAGAAAATGGGCACCGCCTTTCGTCTCGTGATGCTGTGTGCATCTTGACGCACGACCCAAAGTTTGATGTGCCAGCAATTCAAGGTGCGCTTGCAACATCGGCCGGTTACATCGGAGTCATGGGTAGCCGCAAAACCCATGCAAAGCGCCTCGAGCGCATGGCCGAAGTAGGAATCACTAGCGCAGCCGATTTGGCCCGTATTCATTCGCCAATTGGCCTAGACCTCGGTGGACGTACGCCTGAAGAAACAGCCATTTCAATCGTGGGCGAAATCATTGCTACACGCACAGGGCGTAATGCTTCGCCTCTTGGCGCCAGCGACGGCGCAATTCACTAACCGCTACAGGCGGAATGTTGCGATATTGCTTGGGTTTGTCCACACAACTCGCGCAGCTTGTTCAGCAGACATGATTTTGAATTTCACAAACTTGCCACCAAATGGTGCGTGAATCATTGCAAGCCCAACACCCAGATACATCTGTACATGAGTTCCTTCGCCGGTGATATCTCCTGCAATTGCATCTTCGCGTTCAACACGCATTCGACGATCAAGCTGCGACACTGCCTGACGTGGCATGTCAACACCCGCCGTTCTCCATGCAAACCACAGAAGCCCTGAACAATCCATCTTCACATATGAATCTTCTTTGCCTTCGAGATACGGAACTGCTAGTTGTGTGAGCGCCGACAACACAGCTATCTGATGATCACGTGGCGCACGTGACCATGCTTTGTTCAGTTCCGTCGGGTCTAACGCAAGACGTTTTGCAACACCGTTCGAGACAACACGTCGCGATGCCAAGTAGGTGGGGTCTTCCTTATTCTCCGTACGCATAATGAGACCTAAGGCCCGAATGGCATCAATCGCAATCTGAGGGCGTTGACGGGTGCGCTCACCCGGCATTTGTAAGTGTCGCAACGAAACATCTTTGCCAGAATTACCTGTTGCGCTGGCTGGTACGACATGGAGAGATGCACTGATAATGCAGATTGCGGCTACCCCGCGCAGAAATGTGCCAACCCGAACCATTTCAGGCAGGCTATTACGAATGGAAGCACCTCACAGCACCGCCCTCGGGGTCCTTCTGGCTGCTGGCTCTGGCACGCGTTTTACTGGCTCTCAACACAAATTGTTGTCACTCATCAACGGCCATGCAATCATCTCGCATTCACTAAACGCCATGACGGGTTCGGGCTTAGATGGATTTATTGTCGTCTCGGGCGCTCTCGACATCAGCAACTACATCGGTGATATCGAGGAAGTTCATAATCCGGATTGGAAAACGGGTCAACGCAGTTCCGTGATCACAGCCATGAATTTTGCACGCAGTCACGGCTATGACGCCATTGTTGTCGGGCTAGCTGACCAACCATTTCTCACACCGCAGGCGTGGACCAATGTTGCGTCATCAACATCCCCAATTGCGATTGCCACATACAACGGCACACGAGGCAACCCTGTACGACTTCATTCCAGCGTGTGGGACACATTTGAAGACCTCGAAGCAGACCCAGATGCTGGGGCACGAAGTCTCATTCACCTGCACCCTGAACTGGTTCGGGAAGTAGCCTGTGAAGGCAATTCAGCAGATATCGACACCACAGAGGATCTCGACACATGGACCTAAATCATCAATTCACTGTTGCAGTTCCCGTGGAAGATGCATGGCGCATTCTTACTGACGTCGAGCGCATTGCTCCCTGCCTGCCTGGCGCCCAATTGCAAGAAATCGAAGGCGAGACATACCGCGGAGTAGTCAAAGTCAAGGTCGGACCAATTCAGGCACAGTTCAAAGGCCAGGCAAGTTTTATCGAACGCGACGATGCTGCCCACAAAGTAGTGCTCAAAGGCGAAGGCCGTGACACAACAGGCAAGGGCAACGCAGCAGCAGTTATCACAGCCGAGATGACTGCAGTCGATGCATCCAATACTTCTGTCACCGTCAACACAGATCTTTCCGTTACAGGAAAAGTTGCCCAGTTTGGTCGCGGCGCAATGGCAGACATCAGCGACAAATTGTTGGCTCAGTTTGTTGTCAACTTGAATGCTCTTATTGCAGAACAACCAGCAACAGCTGCACCAGCGGCAAAAGAAGCAGCCCAAACCGACGGTGTTCGCACCATCGAAAGCGCAGAAGTTGCACCGCTCGATCTTCTCAGTGCTGCAGGCAGCCCAATTCTCAAGCGGGCAATCCCTGTTGTTGTAGTAGTTGTTGCTGTTCTTGTGTGGCTTGTCGTTCGCTAATTCATGCAACTACCCGGCGCATCCCCTTCACCTGAAGATCTCGCCGCCGTCACTGCCCTAATTGGTCGCATTCCACAAGGCGATTTTCGCGTTGTGGTTCGCGCTGCTGATGGTGCTCCCGTTGTTCTGATGAATGCCCCTCTCTTAGAAGATGGCACACCGATGCCAACGTTGTACTGGCTTGTTGGCAACACAGAAGTTCATGCGGTCAGCACATTGGAAGCTGATGGTGGTGTCAACACTGTTGAAGCCATCATTGGCCTAGATGTAATTGATGCAATTCATGTGCGTTACCAAGAACAACGTGACGCAATGATTCCTGCTTCACATGAAGGACCCCGCCCATCTGCCGGAGTTGGTGGCACACGACGTGGCGTTAAGTGCTTACACGCACATTTTGCACATTGGCTTGCAGGTGGCGATGATGCTGTTGGTAAATGGGTTTCGCAACAACTCGACGAACGTAGCGTTTCCTACGCACAGCCGTTATGACCGTCACGTTTGCAGCTATCGACGTAGGTACCAACTCTGCGAATCTTCTTGTCATTGATGAACAGGGCAAAGAACTCACACGTGCAATCACTTCAACACGTCTCGGAGAAGGGCTCCACTCAACTGGCGAACTCTCCGTTGAAGCAATGACACGAACTATTGAAGTTATTGCGGCATACGTAACCACCGCTACCTCGTTAGGCGCCTCCACTATTCACATAGTCGGAACCGCCGCATGTAGGCGAGCCCGTAATGCCGCCACCTTCAGGGAATTACTGCAAGCGAAAACACAGTTAACCCTTGAGGTGTTGTCGGAATCCGACGAAGCAGCCTTGACATTTTCTGGAGCGCTCATTGGCCTTCCCGTCATCGATACGCCCACCTTGGTAATTGACATTGGTGGTGGCAGTACCGAGTACACAGTCGGAACAGAATCATTAGATGTCTTTGCCAGCATCCCGTTCGGTGCAGTGACATCAACTGACTCTCATATTTCCTCCGACCTGCCACGACCTGAAGATCTCACCAACCTCATAGGTGCAGTGTCTGATGAATTGGAAGACATCACTCGAGACCACCCCATCGTTGCCAGCCCAATACGTACAGTTGGCGTTGCAGGCACCATTGTCACCATTGCTGCTGTTGAACTAGGGCTACACGAATTTGACGACACAGCACTACATGGTTTGGCGTTGTCCCGCGAGGCCATTGAAGATGTTTTTCGCACGGTGGCAACAGAGCCGCTAGCGCTGCGTGTGCAAAACCCTGGCCTTGGCCCAGATCGAGCAGACATCATTGTGGCCGGATGCTGCATTCTTGTTGCCACCATGCGCCGTCTGCAGCTCTCTGAGATAACCGTGTCAACCCGCGGACTTCTCGATGGGGTTGCCCACCGTGCCAGACTGAATTCATGACCGCGGTTCATCCAGCACGACCATCGAACGTCGGGCTTCGCTTGTATGGCCGCCGTGTGGTGTTGCGCCCACTTGTTCCGCAAGATTTCACAGGGTGGAGCGAAGTACGTCGCCGCAACGGCGAATGGCTAACGGTGTGGGAACCGATGCGAATGGTGCATCACCCAGACCCTGAACAAAACCGTGACGTGTTTGCTGCGCGTTGTGGCGCACGAGACCGTGAACGACTTGCCGGTTCTCAATATGCATTCGGCATCTTTGTCGATGGTGCATTCGCAGGAGAGATCAATCTGAACAATGTTGTTCGCGGAGCATTTCAATCTGCAACCATCGGCTACTGGATTGATAAGTCGCGTGCAGGTCGTTCACTCATGGCTGAATCTTTAGTCGTGCTTGCTCAATACGCATTTGAAAATCTGCACTTGCACCGACTTGAAATTTGCATCATCCCGCGCAATAGCAATTCGCGTCGTGTCATGGAAAAACTAGACATTCGCACAGAAGGCGTTGCCGAACGATTCCTTGAAATCAACGGCACATGGGAAGACCACGTGCGTTACGGCATCACCATTGAAGAATGGAACGAACGCCGTGAAGACTTTCTTGAAGGTTGGATAACTCCTTAGAGCGGAGAATTGAGCGCTTGAGCGCGCTCACGACGAACAGTTTTACGTCGCTTCCATTCTTTTGTCTTCCAGTGCTTCAACACATGCTTGCGGCTTTTTTCAATACCAACAAGCGGATCATGATGATGAACCGGTTTCCATTCAGGGCCTGGCTCTTCCACATCTAGTGGTTCAAGACCGTGCCGTAATGCTTCTTCCGCTAAGTGAAGTTCGCTATGCACGCGGTGACGTTCATTGTGGGCATGTGCCCGCAATTCTTCACGCGGTGCAGGTGCACGATCCTGGTTGCGATTTCGATTACTCACCGCTGCCTCCTTAAGGAGTCCAAGAGGGAATCACTATGGTTCCCTGCTCGCAATGTACACCTCGCCAGACTCGCGAAATACCACTTTCATCCCTATTTATCTACGGGAAAATTAGTCAATGCGTAAGGTTCGGATAACAGGGTCTTGGCCAAGAACACCTCGAAGCCCCACGCGGCAGGTTCCCCTTCGCATCGCGACCAAACGCAGTGGTTCTGCTTGCAAGCGACATATCTTCTTTGACGCTTTAGACACCGACCAGAAGAGGGGCAAGTCGCTTGTTAACGAACCAAGTGCGTCTGGATCAATGGACTGACCCACCAAGATTCTTCGCACCGGCATTGTGGTAATTCGTGACGTTGCTATTCCGTCACCTATTGCGTTAGTTGCCTTAATGACAACTTGAT
Source organism: Ilumatobacteraceae bacterium (assembly GCA_044374495.1). GTDB lineage: Bacteria > Actinomycetota > Acidimicrobiia > Acidimicrobiales > Ilumatobacteraceae > UBA2093. The sequence continues at coordinate 8,098 of JBILOM010000038.1, forward strand.
ACTTGCTTCCAACTTTTAGACCTGTGAATCGAACAGCATTTGTACCAGTGGGCACTTCTTTTCGTTGCACAACTTTTCCATTGCGCAATAATGACGCTCTTGTTCCCGTTAGTGCTGAACCACCATCACACGGTGGGTCCCAACTAACAACTAATCCTTGAGAATCGGTCGTAATCAAGATATGTGACGCTTCACCTGGCGCAGTAACAGCAATAGGTGTCGTGTCGACAAACAACAGTCTGTTGAGTGAATCCGCAGCCATTCCTTGGATTACACCTTTAGTTGAACGATCAATAATGGCCTGCGAAATTGCTGTTGCGCACATGCCGGGTTGCTGTTGCGCGAGCAATGCTGCATAACCGGCAACTAACGGCGATGCCATCGATGTTCCAACGTCAAACTCGTAGTCCGTATCAGAATCTTTCCATGCAGACTCAAGTCCGCGAAGTCTGTCTCCACCCGGTGCATATATGTCAACACATGGCCCGTTATTTGAGTAATACGAGACAAGATCAACTACGCCAATCGCGCCCACTGTCAACGCATCGGGCACATCGCCTGGTGCAATCTTGCACGCGTCAATAGGGCGACCTGCGGCATCGCCGTTACCTGATGCAACTGTGACTACAACTCCTTCATCAATCAGAGCTTGCACTTCACTATCAATAGATGTTCCGTCATCTCCGAGGTCAACACCAAAACTTAAGTTCACAACTGCAGCTACACCAGCGCGATGATGTGCCCGCACCCACTTAAGCGCATTCACAACATCTGCAACTTCTCCGTCGCCATTGCAGTCAAGAACACGCACAGCAATCAGGCGCGCCTGAGTTGCAACTCCAACTGTTGACCCTGCCGCTAGCCCAGCAACATGTGTTCCGTGGCCGTCACAATCATTGGTCTCGGGGCTTACTTTTGATGTGCCGTTCTCTGTAGGAATATCGATTGCCGGAAGCACCCTGCCGCCGAATTGCTCATGGGTAGGCCTGATTCCAGTGTCCACAATGTAGATATCGATTCCGGCCCCTGTCAGTGGTCCGAGAGTACTATTTCCGTCGAGTGGAAGCCTGGGCTGATTGATGCGGTCAAGGTGCCAGGTAGGGCCCACAGGGGCTGTGAGAGCCAGTGAGGCAGGGACTTGGCTTAGTCCTGCTGCGACCATGCACAGTGCAATCAATCGCTTCACATTCACAAATAGAAATGCTACCGTTGAATAAGTTTCAAGGTCTCCATGACCACCAGGAAGGAAATCGCAATGAACGCTCTCTCTCGTAAATTCAGCTCAGTTCTCGCAGTCACAGCCATCACCGCAACCATGGCACTTGCATCGCCAGTGTCTGCAGGTGTGCAAACTTTCGGCAAGACCTACTCAGTCACTGCGACTGTAAAAGGTGGAAAAAATCTCACTGTTCTTCTTATCTCTGGTAGCGGCCGTCTACTTGCTTCAAAGAAAGTCACCGGAGCTAATCAGAAGATCACTCTGAAGTCCCCGGCAACTGCATCAATTGGTGGCACATCACTTCAATTAGTCAACAGTGGCGGCACATCAAAAGGTTCATACTTCGGTCCAGTAACAATTGGCCACAAGGGTAAAAGTTCAGCTACCGCATCGCGTGTATACACACGACTCAAGCAGTCGATTTCTACATCAGTAAAACTTGGAACTCTCACAATCAAAAAAGTTGGCGCTGGCAAACAGGGTTACGCAACTGCATCAGCGACTTCGTCAAGTGCTGACACTTCTGTCGGCGCACAAGTCAGCGCTTCTAGGGGACGTCCTACCGGTGTTGGCACATTCGGTAAAACCTCGGGTGTTGCAATCAAGTCGTACGGTGTCAGCGCAACTGCCGTTGGTGATCCGTGTACAACACCCAACGTTGGAACGTGCGGTCCTGATAGCAAAGAAATCGGGCCACCAAATGGCACTCCAACTAACCCCCCAACACCTGGTCAACCGAACGCGGGACAACCAACTCCAGGACAACCGAACGCGGGACAGCCAACAACTGGGCAGCCCAATGCTGGGCAACCCAACGCCGGTCAGCCATCAGCTGAACAAGGTTCGGTCGTGAACAAGGATGAAACTCTCGGCGGTGACGCAGACGACGATGGAATTCCTAACGCGTTCGACGTGAATGATGACGGTGATGCTGTTCTTGACTCAGCAGATACAAGTACGCCAGCACCAAAAGTTGCTGCAGACAATGGAACCACAACATGCAGTGCTGTTGATTTCAAAATCTTCACCAACTACAAAGCCACACAAGGCGGCTATGCCGGAACAATTAACGCTTATGCCCCTGGCGCATTCACGGCAACCAAAGAAAACATCGCTTCAACGATCACAAAGTCAATGACCATGGTGTTCTCACCAATCACTCAGGTGTGCGGTTCAAACGTTGTCACCACAGAACTCAAGGGCAACGGCGTTGCATACGCCCCTACTGATTACGTGTCTCTCAGCGGTGGCGTTTGCAACACAGGCGATTACCAATGGGCAATCGGCCAAGGTTTCATCTGCCCTGGAGCAGGTAACAAGACAGCGTTCGGCGGATACACATTCACCGGATCTGATCTACCTACCGGTCAAGACACATTCACCATGCGCGTAACTACAGCTGACGCCAAGTCATACGAATTCACTTCAAGCGTCGGATTCGTGTTTGTTACTCACCCAATGTTTGTGGAGTACAGCACCGATGGCACGAACTTCACAAAAGTTGATTACAACAACTCCACATCTGGTCCAGAAGGTGCTCGTATCACCGAGCCAACTATCAGCGTCGGAAAAGCACAGACGTTGTATCTCAAAGTATTGCGTCCTCAACGTTTGGCAATGGACGGCGAAGCTG
>JBILOM010000185.1:0-3150 GCA_044374495.1 Ilumatobacteraceae bacterium
GAAGGCCCGACCGATACAAAAGATGGTGGCCTCACCATCACATTGACTCATGATTTCATGGGGCCTGCAGAGGCAACCGCATTGCTCGGACAAATCAGCGGCACCCGCGGGCCATTGCATGAAATGGTCATGACCCGCACCGGCAAAGACACGAACAGCACCTACACCTTGGCTGGCAGGCTTGAAGTCAATGGCGGTCTGCAAGCATTCGCCGACGACGCCACATTGAATCTTCTTGGTGGAGCGCCGTACGCAGCAGATGTGCAAGCAGCAGGCGTTGACCTTGGCGACGCAGTCGGAATCACATTCAATGCTGTTCTGCCTGGCGAGGTCAACAACACGACCGGTCAAGCTGCCGAGGGTGTGATTACGTGGCGAGTGCCAATGGATGGCACACCCACAAGCCTCGCAACCAGTGTTACCAACGTTGATATCGCTTCCAGCATTTCGCGATTCGCCAAAGTGTTAGTTCTTGGTCTGCTGTATCTATGGTTAATCGCCTCTGTGATTCTCATCTTGATGGTGTTGCGCGCTCGCAATAGACGACGCCCCACACCCCGCATATAAAGTCACGGTGTGGCAAAACTTCGACTCATTCACCGGTGCTCTGAGTGCGGAGCATCATTTCCAAAATGGTCTGGTCAATGTTCTATCTGCACCGCATGGAACTCACTTGTTGAAGAGGTAGAAGGCCCCGAAGAATCTCGCGTCTCTCTTGCTGCCGGGCTTGCACTTGTACCCCCGGGTCTTGCAACACCAATTGGTGATGTGAACCCCAACGAATCAGATCCTGTACCAACAGGTATTGATGAGCTTGATCGTGTACTTGGCGGAGGTCTTGTTCCTGGCTCTGTCACATTGCTTGGTGGTGAACCCGGTATCGGCAAGAGCACCTTGCTATTGCAACTTCTTGGCGCAGCAAAAGGACCGTCTCTGTACGTAACGGCTGAAGAAAGCGCACAACAAGTTCGGCTACGTGCAGACCGACTTGGTGCAATTAGTCCCGACTTATGGCTACTTCCCGAAATGTCATTGCCGAACATCATTGCTGCCATCGACAAAATTTCTCCATCACTAGTTGTCATCGACTCCATCCAAACCGTGGTCGACCCTGAACTTGGTTCATCACCAGGTTCTGTTGTACAGGTACGCGGGTGTGCGCACCGGTTAGTACAAGAAGCAAAGCGTCGCAATATTTCAGTCGTGCTTGTTGGTCATGTCACTAAAGAAGGTGGTCTTGCAGGCCCTCGCGTTCTTGAACATGTTGTCGACACTGTGTTGTCATTCGAAGGTGAACGCCACAACGCGTTGCGCCTCATGCGCGCAGCAAAGCATCGTTTCGGTCCTACCAATGAACTTGGCCTTTTTGAAATGACCGAAGCTGGCCTCGTTGGTGTTCCCGACGCCAGCCAGTTGTTCCTCACAGATCGTCGCACCGGTGTTCCTGGTTCTGTTGTTGTGCCCACCATCGAAGGCCAACGACCACTACTAGTAGAACTGCAAGCACTCACCAATCAAGTCAGTGCATCAGTCCCCGCTCGTCGTAGCGCACAAGGTCTCGACCAAGGTCGATTGTCAATGTTGCTTGCAGTTCTTGAACGTCGCGCGCGCATCAGTTTGTCTGGCCACGAGGTGTACGCGTCAGTTGTTGGCGGAGTAAAACTCACTGAACCCGGCGCAGACCTTGGCATGTGTCTGGCCCTCGTCTCGGCTGTCTCAAACATTCCGTTACCAGCAGACCTTGTTGTCATTGGTGAAGTTGGCCTTGCCGGCGAAGTTCGCCAAGTCGGTCACTTGGCTCGTCGCCTCAATGAAGCATCACGTCTTGGCTTTACTCAAGCCATCGTTCCGGCAAGTGCACCTGATATTCAGTCTGGTTGCACTATTCGTCGCGCCAGCACGTTAAACGAGGCGTTGGCGTTGGCCGGCTTCACTACAAACGGCTAATCACTTCGCCTTATCTACCATTCGAATGACGCTCGACCCAGAAGGGTCTTTTGAAGTAGTCCACAGCGCAATTTCATGTCGCCCTGGCATAAGCAAACGCGACAACAAAGTGCTGCGAAAAGTTGTACTCGTTCCGCTACGCAGTCCGGCCAATTCGGAAATGATTCCGACTGCAACACCATCAACCACGAGGAGGCCTTCCTCATCTGGGCCGAAATCTCGACGTGCAATTAATCGCCCTTGTACCTGAGCCGGGACAAAACCTAATCGTTCAGAACCAATGTTTTGGAAATCCTCAGGTCGATCAAGAGACCACGATAGTTGTGTTTCATTTTCTGCATTGGCAGACAGCGTGGTTCCTACTAATTCACCATTAACTCCGGCACGGGTGATGTCATCAACGCTTCCATCGGAAGGAATCCATGAATCGTAATACTCAGCGCGTTTTTGTACCGCAGAGAATGCCGATGTCATCTGTGCTGTACCGTCTGGCCAAATAATTGCGCGTGAGGTACGCGAAGGGCATGCATTCAGTAAATCAGCACCGTCTACTTTCCATCCGGCATCTATTCGAGTTGTTGCAACAACCGTAGGGAAAATATCAACAGATGAAGCCGTGCAGTCATCCACTGTCCCCGCTTGCTGTCCCGGATATTTGATGAAGAGAGGAACTCGATAGATGTCTTCTAACGTTGCCTGATTCTTCGCATTGACTGTTTTCCTCTTTGACTCGCCAGGCACAAAAGTCAACCCATGATCAGCGGTCACAATGATCATTGTCCGATCCCAATTCTTCGATTTCTTCATGGTCGCCACCATGTTTTCAATCACGGTGTCCGTCGCTGCATACTGCAACAGGTGCGCTTGATATTCGTCCCGAACACGATCAATAATCGTGTTACTTCGTTTATCAGTGGGCAAGGCGCGAGATCTGCGCATGTCGGGTGTCAGCATCCATGGGCGGTGCGGCAACAAAACATGTGCAAAATGCAATGTTGGTCTATCTGCCCGGGATGCACGTGTCACTACTCCTTCTACAACAGGTACTTGAGACATTGGTCCGCCCTTTTCCCACTGCGACACAGTTGTTGATTGTGCGGGCATTTGGTCTTCGGCCGTTAAAACTTTCGGCGCGGTAGTTTCGCTTGCCTCCACTTCAGAAGTGCCAGTATCTAGGTCGTCTACGGCTCCGAAACCTCCCCA
>JBILOM010000188.1:0-3148 GCA_044374495.1 Ilumatobacteraceae bacterium
CAAAGACACCAACAGGAATGGCGTCTGGCTCATTTGGACCCACTACTGCTGGCCGCATGGATAGTTATGTCGCAGAGTTTCAAGCTGCTGGCGGAAGCTTTGTGATGCTTGCAAAAGGCAACAGGTCGCGCCAAGTGACTGATGCGTGCAAAACTTACGGCGGGTTTTACCTAGGTTCAATAGGTGGTCCAGCTGCACGACTTGCCCAAGATTGCATCACCAAGGTTGAAGTCTTGGAATATGAAGAACTAGGAATGGAAGCTGTTTGGAAGATCGAAGTTCAGGACTTCCCAGCGTTCATAGTGGTCGACGACAAGGGCAACGACTTCTTTGATCAAGTTGGAGGCACCGGAACCCCGGTCCACCTTCACTAGTTTTCCCACTTGATAATTTTTCAATAACTGGATAATCTCCTCATGTGGTGACTTTTGCCACACGACCGCAAGGAGTACCCATGAAGATTCGCGCCCTATTAGCTAGCTCAGTGTTGCTGACTGGCCTTATCACCAGTGTTGTTCCAAACACAGTGAACGCAGCTGCAAAAAAGACCGTCAAGGTCTACATGACTGGCGATTGCGCCGATGGACAAATGGTGGAAGGCGTCGACGAAGACGACTGCGAAATCACTGTGACCTTGACCCCTAAAACTGCAAAGCGCAATGCTGTCCTTGAAGTCGCCTATGACGCAGACGAACCTGAATGGGAAGAACTCGATTCTGGTTCAACAAAATCAGGTCGCTTAATCTTCGGAGTTTCGTCAACCGATGAAGACGACGTATGGATGGATGGAGTTGTCCTATATCGCGTTCGTGTCAAGAAGTCCGGCGTTAACAAGCAAGTCATTTCAAAGGAATACAAGACTGCATACACATCTGCCGACGCAGCAGCAGATGATGAAGATTTGTTGGAAGATCTTGCGACCGAAGATCCGGAAGAGCAAGCGTTCAACGAGAAAATGGATGAAGCCAAGAAGGACAACCAAGAAAAGATCAATCAGCAGCAGCCAAACCAAGACATCAAGCAAAACACAAACGGCAATAACCCACCGCAGAACAATGGTGGGCAACCAAATAACGGTGGCCAGCCAAACAATGGCGGGCAACCAAACAATGCTGGTCAGCCGAACAAGGTTGGCCCAACTTCGCCCCCTACTGCTGCTCAGAAGTCACAAGAGTTCAACCGCGCATGTGGCTCTATCCAAATGAGTAAAGAGACTTGCGAGAAAGCCATTGCTGCCAAGACTGGCGCAGAGGCAATTGCTGCTCTTGGCGCGGATGCTGAGAAGTTCTGTAAAGCACTTGCTCAGATGGAATGCAAAGACATCATGCCGAAGATCTACATGGCAGCAGCTCCGAAGAAATAACTACTCGGCTTCTGCGAAGCCCGGCCAGTTACCCATATAGCCAATAAACGATTCGCTAAGACCCTCTGCGCGCAAAGTGGCGCGCGGCACAGGCAATGTGCGCATTGCAAATGCAGGGTCTTTCGCAAGACGCGGGAAATCATGATTTGTGATGGCTGCTCTACCAACGGCAACAATGTCTGCACCTGCATCTATTGCACGTTGGCAATCAGCTGCTGAATACAATTTGCCAGCGACGGCCAATTTGGTTGTAGCACGCTCAAGATTGGCGAAAATATCGATAAGAACCTTGCCGTCGCAGTCCTCATCGACAGCAACCTTGAAACAGTCCCACAGAGACATATCAATCATGTCTACTTTTCCAGAGTCAACAAGCCGTCCGAACACCTCGACTATTTCGGATGTCTTCATGCCAAAACGTTCAGGCGAAAGACGAACTGCCAGGTTTAAGTCGGAACCGCAACGAGCGCGGATGCCATCAACGATGTCAAACAACACACGTGAACGGTTTTCTAACGAACCACCGTATTTATCGGTACGAATATTGAGTTCAGAATTCAGGAACTGGCAAATGAGATAGTCATGGGCGCCATGAAGCTCTACGCCGTGATAGCCGGCCTTCTCGCTGCGCACAGCAGCCTCAATAAACGCTTCCACCATTTCTTCTACTTCCCCAGTGGTCATTGCACGTGAATCCATCTTTTCGTCAACACCGGAACTGACTGGCTGACCACCAATGAGTTCTTTCGGAGAACGACGACCCGCATGGTGCAGCTGCACAAAGGACAAACTGTCTTCTTTGTTGATGGCATCAGCGAGACGCGTCAGGCCTTCGAGGTGTTGATCACCGAAGCAGCCCAACTGGCCAGCAAAACCCTGACCAACCGCTTGCACGTGCGAAGCACATGTCATGGTGAGAGCAAAGCCACCCTGAGCGCGCATTGTGAGCCAACGAAATTCATCGTCAGACAATGTCCCGTCGACATGGCTCTGTTGGTTCGTTAGCGGAGCCAACATAAAGCGGTTCTTCATGGCTGGGCCATGAGCAAATGTCACTGAATCAAAGAGGGAAACCATCACTACAGCATTACCTTTCGGCAATGCACAACAAGAATTGAACGACTAGTCGTTGATCTCGGTGGCTAATTCACCCAAACGAAGTTCACCTTCGCGGGTTTGCCCGCCACGTGCCATGAAGTTATTCATGGCACTCACTGCTCGAGGGTCTGAAAGAAGGGCATTGAACTCACCGGCCTCAGCAAGTAGATCTTCAACAACATGATCATCGGCACGCAAGATGGACCGTTTCGCGGCTTGCACAGCAGCGGCAGGGAACGAAGCAATACGTCGCGCCATGGCCAGTGAATGTTCAACGGGGTTATCCACTACGCGATTCACCCATCCCCACTTTTCCGCAGTGTGCGCGTCAATATCGTCACTGCCGAGCACCACTTCAAGAGCACGAGAGCGGCCCACTAAGCGAGCCAAACGAACTGTTCCGCTACCCCCAGGAATAATGCCCAATGCCACTTCAGGCTGATTAAATACTGCGCGCGGAGATGCAAACCGCATATCCATGCTGAGAGTTACTTCACTTCCGCCACCACCCACTCGCCCATCTATTGCACAAATTGTCACTTTAGGCATCGTGCGAAATGTCTCGCACATCACGTGGAAATGATTGAGTTCAGTTGGCGCAGGTTGCCCCGTAGGCAGTTGCAAAATTCTTGATACATCAAAATGTGCAATGAAGAACTCCGGATTCGATGATGAGACAACCACTGC
>JBILOM010000039.1:0-10859 GCA_044374495.1 Ilumatobacteraceae bacterium
CTTGCTTTCTTGGACATTCGTGATCATTCCGGAATCATGCAATGTGTGGTCGACAATGATGTTGATGTTCGTAGTGAATATGTCATCAGGGTTACCGGAGTCGTGCGGGCTCGCCCCGAAGGAACTGTGAACACGTCCCTGACTACCGGCATGGTGGAAATTGGTGACTGTGTTGTTGAGATTCTGAATTCTGCAGAACCGCCACCATTTCCGGTTGATGCGCGTGCAGATGATGTTGATGAAATGATTCGCCTGAAGTATCGATACCTCGACATCCGTCGTGAGCGGATGCAAAAGAACCTGCGTGCGCGTGCACAAATCAACAGTGCTATTCGCAAGGAAATGGAAACGAACGGATTCGTTGAAGTTGAGACACCGTTCTTGATGCCTTCCACTCCCGAAGGCGCACGCGAGTTTCTTGTTCCTTCTCGAAAAGAGCCTGGCTCGTTCTTTGCATTGCCACAGTCGCCTCAGCTATGGAAGCAGTTGCTTATGGTGGCTGGCGTTGACAGGTACTACCAGATTGCTCGGTGTCTTCGAGATGAAGACTTGCGCGCTGACCGGCAATACGAGTTCATGCAGCTTGACGCAGAGATGTCGTTCGTCTCGCAAGACGATGTGCTGGAAAACATTGGACGTGCAGTGGTAGCAGCAGCAATTGCCGTAACAGGAGAAGCCCCTCCTGAGATCGAGCGCATCACTTGGCATGACGCCATGAATCGTTTCGGTATTGATAAGCCAGATCTCCGATTTGCAATGGAGCTCATTGAATTGACGCCTCTTTTTGCCGGTACTGAATTCAAGGCATTTGCCGGTGCGTCTTGTATCAAGGGTATTTGTGTTGATGCAAAGACGTACCCAGATGCAGCAGCATTTGGGCGCAACAAATTGGATGCTCTTACAGATCGTGCCAAAAAGATTGGCGCAAAAGGTCTTGTGTGGATGAAGATCGGTGCGGGCGGCGCTATTGATTCACCTGTCGCCAAATTCCTCAGCGATGATGAAAAGATTGCTTTGGTTTCTGTCATGGGTGCAACCGAGGGGGACTTGCTCTTGTTGGTAGCAGACGAATGGGACACAACGTGTGAAGTGCTTGGGCAATTGCGCAATGACATTGGTCGTCCACCGGTACATGAGGGGCCATACAAATATGTTTGGGTCACAGAGTTCCCATTGTTTATAGGAATCGATCCAGTCTCTGGGCGTCCGCGTCCAGGGCATCACCCGTTCTGTCACCCACATCCTGATGACATGTCGCTGTTTGATACTGAACCATTGAAGGTACGTGCGCTTGCCTACGACCTCGTTCTGAATGGTTGGGAACTTGGCTCTGGCTCTATTCGTATTCATGAGCCTGAGATGCAACGTCGGGTGTTCAACCAATTGGGTATCAGCGATGAAGAAGCGGATAAGCGCTTCGGATTCTTCTTGCAACCATTCAAATATGGCGCACCTCCGCATGGTGGTTTCGCTTTCGGAATTGATCGCCTGGCTGCAATTTTGGCCGGGGAAGAAAACATCCGCGAAGTGATTGCGTTTCCAAAGACTCAAAGCGGTTCAGATCCAATGACGAATGCACCAACACCTGTTGATCCTTCACATCTTGCTGATTTGGGTCTGAGGTTGTTGCCGCCACCTGCTTCGTCATAGTCGTGGATTCGCCTGACCTCTTTTCTTCGTCTTTAGAAGATCGGCTAGCGGCTCGTTCTCCGCTTGCTGCGCGAATGCGGCCGCGCTCGCTTGACGATGTTGTGGGTCAGAATCATTTAGTAGGACCATCGGGTCCATTGCGTCGATTGATTGAGAGCGATCGTTTGTCGTCGATCATTGTGTGGGGTCCTCCTGGCACAGGAAAGACCACTTTGGCTGAACTTGTTGCTTCAACAACGCAGCGAGGTTTTGAACGTTTGAGTGCCGTGACTGCAGGAGTGAAAGACATTCGTGAAGTAATCGAGACTGCGCGTCGAAGGCTCACAATTGATGATCGTGGAACTGTCGTGTTTGTCGACGAAATTCATCGTTTCTCTACAGTGCAGCAAGACGCATTGCTTCATGCGGTGGAAAGCGGACTTATCACTCTTGTTGGCGCCACAACCGAGAACCCTGCCTTTTCTGTGAATCCTGCTTTGCGAAGTCGTTCGTCTGTATTTGCGTTGAAACCAGTCGATGCTGACGCGATTATGGAACTACTTCATCGTGCGGTAGTCACTGAGGGGATTCCAGCTGATGAAGATGCACTTGAGTTAATTGCTCGACGTGTCACCGGAGACGCTCGACAAGCCTTGACTGCTTTCGAAGTATGTTGTGCGTTAGTCACTAACGGCCGAATTGATTTAGCAGCGGCTACTACAGCTCTTGATACCAGCGTGTCGCGCATGGGCCGTGATGATCATTACGACGTTATCTCTGCATTCATAAAGTCCATGAGGGCGAGCGATGTAGATGTTGCCCTTCATTGGCTTGCCAGAATGCTCGAAGCCGGTGAAGATCCACGATTCATTGCGCGTCGAATGATGATCTTTGCTAGTGAAGATATTGGTATGGCTGACAACAATGCGTTGCTCATTGCTACGACCGCTGCTCAAGTTCTTGAAAGAGTTGGACTGCCAGAGGCGCAACTGAATCTGGCCCACGCTGTGATCTATTTGGCTCGTGCTCCGAAGAGTCGTGCAGTGACGGACGCTATTTCTCGCGCCCTGACAGATGTGCGCGAAGGCCATACGGGGCAAGCGCCAGCGACAACGGTGCAGCCTCCGTCGTATCTTCCATTGGGATTAGGTGAATTGCGGTACTACCGTGAAGAGCATGAGAACCCGTCGAATCACATGTGAGGTGGAGCCGTCATGATGCGTCGTTTGTTCTGGTTTGTATCTGGGGCTGTTGCCGGCGCAAGCATTGTGGTCTGGGTGAAACGAACCATCGTGTCTGTGTCAGAGAAATTGACTCCGGCCCACATCGCTGACGCCATTGCAGGAGGAGTTCGACGCAGTGTCATGGCCTTGTCAGATGGCTTGGTGTCTTTGATTGATGCATACCGCAACAGGGAAGCCTCGAGACCATCTTCAACGCCTCCGCCCATGTCCAGTTCGTCGAACGCTCCGACACGTCGCCATAACCCACCCCGCCAGAGAACCAGCCATCGCTAAGATGGTGCCTTCATGGCATCGTCAACAAGTTCCAGTATCCCGCGCTCAGCTGATGCGCTTCGCGGAGCCTTTTCTGGCTACTTTGCCGACAAGGGACACACAGTTGTTCCATCAGCCAGCCTGATTCCTCATGACCCCACCCTGTTGTTCACGGTGGCTGGCATGGTGCCGTTTAAGCCATATTTCATGGGCGATGAAGTTGCTCCATACGACCGTGCTGTGACAGTACAAAAGTGCGTACGTGCCGGAGGAAAACATAACGACCTCGACGAAGTAGGACGTACCAAACGGCACCTTGTCTTTTTTGAGATGCTTGGCAACTTTAGTTTTGGCGATTATTTTAAGTCGGATGCAATTCCCTGGTCCTGGGAATTGGTAACAGAAGTTTTTGGCTTCGATGGCGACCGCTTGTGGATCACTGTGCATGAATCAGATGATGAAGCCGAAGCAATGTGGCACGAACAAGTCGGAGTGCCAATGAATCGCATTCAGAGACTTGGCGACAAGGACAATTTCTGGCAAGCGGGGGATACCGGCCCATGTGGTCCGTGTTCTGAAATACATATCGACCGTGGCGCGGCTTTCGGGCCAGATGGAGGTCCTGCTAACGACCCAACTGGTGATCGGTTTATGGAGTTCTGGAACCTTGTGTTCATGCAGTACAACCAGGCTCCTGACGGTTCTCGCTCGCCACTACCAAAACCAAGTATTGATACTGGCGCTGGCCTAGAGCGAATTTTGGCACTGGTGCAAGGTGTCGACTCTGTATGGGAAACAGATGTCTTGTTCCCAATCATCGAACAAGCACAGTCAACTACTGGCGCGCACTACAAAATTGGCGACTACGAAGACCGTAATAGTTTCAGCTTGCGCGTACTGGCAGAACATGCACGGTCAGCAGCAATGCTGATTAACGACGGTGTATTTCCAAGTAACGAAAACCGTGGATACGTTCTGCGGCGAATCATTCGTCGCGCAGTCCGCCATGCATACTTGCTCGGCACTGAGAAACTTGTAATGCCATCGTTGGCCAATACGGCAATAGACGTGATGGCTAATGCCTACCCCGATGTCGCGAAGAACAAAGACTTTGTGTTGGGAGTACTGACAAAGGAAGAAGAACGCTTCCGTCATACCTTGAAGACAGGTTTGTCCATTCTTGAAGATGATCTTTCTGGTGGCAATAAGAAGCTGTCAGGTACGTCTGCTTTCTTGCTGCATGACACATATGGCTTCCCGTTGGAACTGACACAAGAAATTGCCAGTGAACGTGGAGTAGAAGTAGACATCGCTGGCTTTCAGTCAGAAATGAATGAACAAAAGACACGAGCCAAGAGCGCACGTAAGTCAGGTCGATCTGATGCCGACCGAGTAGAGGCATACCGCGAGGTTATGGAAACTCATGGAGTCACCGAATTCGTTGGGTATGTTCATGACTCGTCTGAATCAACCGTTCTCGCGGTTATCGACGGCGACGATTTGTGTGTTGAAGTGTTCCTCGATCACACGCCGTTTTATGCAGAGAGCGGCGGTCAAGTAGGCGATATCGGCACCATCGTCGGTGACGGTTTCGAGTTGTCTGTCATTGATGTGAATTTCGCATTGCCAGGACTTCGCCGACATGTATGTCGAGTCGTGTCAGGCGATCCCGTTGAAGGCGAAGCCGCCACCGCGAAAATCAATGTTGACGCGCGTACGGCCACTCGCAGAAACCACACGGGTACACATGTGCTTCATTGGGCGCTTCGAACAGTATTGGGTGAGCACGTAAAGCAGGCAGGTTCGCTTGTATCGCCTGATCGCTTACGTTTCGACTTCAGCCATTACGACGCTGTTACCCCAGAAGAGATCATCAAGATTGAAACTTTGGCAAATGCTCAGGTGTTGGCAAATTCACCGGTTACAGCCACTGAATCTTCCAAAGAGGAGGCACTAGCTGCTGGTGCCATTGCGTTCTTTGGTGATAAATACGGTGATGTGGTGCGTGTTTTGAATGCGGGTGCGTCAACTGAACTATGTGGCGGAACGCATGTATCAGCTACTGGTGACATTGGCTTCATCAAAATCATCGGCGAGTCTTCAATTGGTTCAAACTTGCGTCGTATTGAGGCTGTTACTGGTGCAAATGCTGTCACGTACATGCAGCGCAACGATGCCATTCTGAATGAAATATCACAAGCTGTAGGCGTTCGTCCAGATGAAGCTGCAGCAGGTGTGTCACGCAGACTTGATGAACTTAAAGCGGCGAATGACGAGATCAAAGCTTTGCGCGGAAAGTTATCCGTAGGTCGGGCAGTCGAACTAGCCGCAACTGCCGTTGATGGTCTTGTTGTTGCACGTGTAGATGGTCTTACCGCTGGGGACGTGCGCGACCTAGCCATTGCTATTCGCCAACAACCCGGCATTGTTGCTGTCATCGTTGGTGCTGTCACGGACACTGGTGGCGTATCTCTCGTAGCGGCTACTACTTCAGTAGTAAAAGGCAATGCATCTGAACTCATAAAGGAAGCTGCGACAGCCGTTGGCGGAGGCGGAGGCGGCAAAGGTGACATTGCGACAGCCGGTGGTAAGAACCCGGCCGCGCTCGATGAAGCATTGCAACTTGCGCGGGACAAGACCCGAGCTGCCATCGGTTCGATTGCATAATTCGTGAGAGTGCTAGGCATCGATCTCGGTTCGAAGCGAATTGGTATTGCAACGTCTGATCGCAGCGGCACAATTGCAACTCCGTACACAGTCTTGAAGAGATGTGGGTCTATGGGGGGCGATCATCGCAACATTGCAAAGATGGTGGTTGAAGAAGAAGCCGAAGCAGTCATTGTTGGGCTGCCGCTAAACATGGATGGTTCAGAAGGGAAAGCCGCACAAGCTGCCCGAGTTGAAGCTGCGCGTATGGCTACGGTTGTGGGTGTACCAGTTCATGTTCATGATGAACGTCTGACAACGGTGGAAGCAGATCGAGTGTTGATGGAACAAAAGATGAATGCTCAAGCGCGCCGCCGTGTTGTTGACAAAGTTGCAGCGGCGGTCATGTTGCAATCGTGGCTAGATACTCAAGCGCATTCGGCTAACTCATGACAGGCGACCCACTTCTGCCGAACAACTGGCATGACGACCCTTGGGATCGAGTGGATGATGTGCCTGAAGATGCCTTGGAGTCAACACCTCCTGAGTTACGGCATCTGCGAGGCGTCACTCGCACGGTTGCCATCGTGGTTGCTTCTTCCTTGTTGTTGCTTGGTGCATTGGGTTGGTGGGCTGTTGGGGTTCTGAATCCATCTGGTACACCTGGCGTTGCTGTGAACTTCACAGTGAATGAGGGCGACACTGTTTCGTCTGTTGCTTCGCGACTTGAGGAAGTCGGCGTTATTAGTAATGCAACAATTTTTCGTTGGTATGTCTCTACTAAGGGTACAGTCGCCCTGACGCCAGGGTATTACGCATTGAAGCCAAGAGATAATGCGGGTGACATTGTCGAAGCATTGTCAACTCCGCCTGCTCAGACATTCATCTCTGTCACGTTTCCTGAAGGAATGACAATCGCTCAGATGGCGCAGAGGCTTTCAGAGAAGATGACTTTCATGAAGTCTGAAGACTTTTTGGCAGCTGCCACTAGTCCAGATACTGTCTCGACACTGAGGCCAAAGAGTGTCAGTTCGCTAGAGGGTTTATTGTTCCCTGATACGTATCAGATTTCAGGGGACGACACAGAATCCCGAGTAGTTGCTCGCTTGGCTTCCATGATGGAGCGAGTAGCCCGTCAGGTGGATCTGGCAGCAGGTGCTAAGGCCAGAGGTTTTAGTCAGTATGAAATATTGATCATTGCTTCCTTGATCGAGCGTGAGGCAAAAGTTGCGGGCGATCGCTCAAAGATTGCTCAAGTCATCTACAACCGTCTGGCGAAGAAGATGAAACTCGAGATAGATGCATCGGTGAAATACGGTCAAGATCCCGTGATGACATGGACCGATATGAAAGCAACCGACACTCCGTACAACACGTATATCAACGCCGGGCTGCCCCCGACTCCAATTGCAAATCCAGGTAAAGCATCAATTCAGGCAGCACTCGCGCCGTTCGGAACGCCTCCTGCAAGTGATGCAGCATGTGTAGGACTACCCGCTGGTGTGAAATGTGAATACCTGTACTACGTGTTAGCTGACGAATCAGGCGGACACGTCTTTGCAACTACATACGACCAGCATTTGGCAAATGTGGAGAAATCCAAAACAGCAGGTCTGCTGCCATGAGCACGATTGCAGCTGTTATCGGCACTCCAATTTCACATTCTCTTTCTCCTGCTATCCATAACGCGGCTTTCGCAGCAGCACATCGTGATGGCGAGTACGTAGCAGTTGAGTGTGGACTCAATGAGGTTGAAACAACAATGAACGGTCTTCAGGCGGATGGGTTAGTCGGCTTGTCAGTCACGATGCCTCTGAAGGAGACTGTCATTGACTTTCTTGATTTTGTTACTCCTGATGCTGACTTCTTGAATGCAGTGAATTGCATTTCGTTTGGTCCTTCAGGGTCAATTGGTCACAACACCGATGGTGACGGATGTTGTGATGCACTAATCGAACAGGGAGGTGCGCGTTTGCGTGGCGCAACGGTGGTGCTTCTTGGCGCTGGCGGTACGGCGCGTTCAATTGCTCTCGCGCTTGTGAGACGTGGCGCACATGTCGTAGTCGTTAATCGAACACAATCAAACGCAATGGATCTTGTCAATTCTTTTTCAGGCTTCGGAGACGAAGTGTCTATCTCCGTGGGCGACCAAAGCAGCATTGCGTCGGCCTCAATCCTGATTAACGCCACATCGGTCGGAATGAACACGGCCGATCTGCCGATTGATCCGATTCACATACATAGCCAACTAATAGTTCTTGATGCGGTGTATTCGCCATTGGAAACTTCACTTCTCATGGCCGCTCGTGAGACTGGCGCCACAGTTGTGGATGGGCTCTGGATGCTTATTCACCAAGCTCGCCACCAGCAAAAACTCTGGTTTGGTGAATTCTCAGACGCATCGGCAATGCGATTAGCCGCAGAGCGGGAACTTTCCGCTCGCCGCAAGTAGTCTGAAAACCGTGCTTAGGTACCTCACAGCCGGTGAATCTCATGGTCGCGCCCTCACAGTTATTGTCGAGGGTCTTCCTGCTGGCCTCCCTATTTTGGCTGAACATGTCGAATCTGAATTGGCTCGCCGTCGTCTTGGTTATGGCAGAGGTCCTCGTCAGCGTTTCGAAGAAGATCGTGTAACGCTGGTAGGCGGAGTTCGTCACGGTCGCACACTTGGTTCTCCGGTCTCAATCGAGATTCAAAACTCTGAATGGTTCCGCAGCGATAAGTGGCACGCTGAAATGTCACCAGAGCCAGGAGCCACCGAGTTTCCGCTCACTCAGCCTCGCCCTGGTCATGCTGATCTTGTTGGCATGCAAAAGTACGGTTTCACGGATGCGCGCGATGTTCTAGAGCGCGCTAGTGCGCGCGAAACTGCAGCCCGTGTTGCTGCGGGTGCATTGGCTAAGCAACTGTTGTCGCACCTCGGTGTCGGAGTTCTTAGCCACGTTGTTCGAATGGGAGACGCTGCGGCTCCGTCAATCACTTTGCCCACGATGGCTGATCTTGCTGCAATTGACGCCTCTGAGGTTCGCTGTTTTTCAAAGTCAGGTGAAGACGCAATGATTGCAGCCATTAAGGCAGCTGCTCGTGAAGGCGATTCGCTCGGTGGCATTGTTGAAGTCATTGCGCACGGAGTCCCCATTGGTCTCGGTAGTCATGTTCATTGGGATCGCAAGATCGATGCATTGTTGGCTCAAGCAATCATGAGCATCCAGGCTGTTAAAGGCGTTGAAATTGGTGATGGTTGGGAAGTTGCCGGTTTACGTGGTAGTCAGGCCCATGACCCAATTTCTTGGGACGAAACAGAACACCGGTATGTACGTGAGAGTCATCGCTCTGGTGGCACCGAAGGCGGAATCACAACGGGTGAGCCCCTTATTGTGCGTGCCGCCATGAAGCCACTTGCAACATTGAATAAGCCGACATTGAAGACGGTAGATACGTTGACCAAAGAAGAGACTGTCAGCTTCAAAGAACGCACCGATGTCACGGCAGTGCCGGCGATGGGCGTTATAGCCGAGACAATGGTTGCTTTAGTTCTTGCCGCAGAAGCGCAACGCAAGTTCGGCGGAGACTCACTGTCTGAATTCATTCGCAATGCAACGTCATTTCGGGCAACACTAGAGTCGTGACCCGTTCGGAACCCTGCATTGTCCTTGTAGGACTCATGGGAACGGGAAAAACCACGGTGGCGAGGCTGCTTGCTGAACATCGCCACTCAGAATTGCTTGACACTGACAAACTGATCGAAAACCGGGACGGTCGAACGATTAGAGAAATATTCGCCGAGTCCGGTGAATCTGCTTTTAGGGAACTTGAAACTGAAGTATTGCGCGAGTGTCTTTCTCGGCCTGGAAGTCCGGTTATTGCCGGCGCTGGCGGGGTTGTTGTGCGCGAACAGAACCGAAAGATGCTGGATGAAGCTCGAAATTCTGGTGAAGCTGTAGTGGTATGGCTGCACGCTCGGCCCGAAGTGCTCGCAGAGCGCACCGCGAAAGGTGTTCACCGCCCATTGCTTGATAATGACCGAATGGGAACCTTGACACAGATGTCTGAAGATCGCGGTCCGCTCTATGCTTCTGTCGCAGACATAGTGATTGACGTATCAGACCGAAGTGTTGAATCAGTTGTTGATTTGTTGATAGACGCATTAGACGAGCAAGAAGAATTTGTAGGAAATGATCATGAGTGATGCAGCAAAAGAGATTGTCAATCTCGGTGATCGTTCGTATTCTGTAGTTGTTGGCCACGGAGTTCTGTCTCATGCCCAAAACATGATCCCGTCTTCCGCGCGGCGAGTGGCGATTGTTACTCAAGACGGAATCCCGACCAAATACATTCCATCGTTTGCAGGTGTCGACGTATCAACGCACATCATTGGGGCGGGGGAAAGCCATAAAACACTTTCCACTATTGAACGCTTGTGCCGTGAATTCTCTCAGGCAGGTCTCACTCGCGGAGACGTTGTTGTCGCGGTTGGGGGCGGCATGGTTACTGATGTTGCCGGTTTTGCCGCAGCCTCGTATCACCGTGGCATTCCTGTTGTGCACGTTGCCACTTCACTGCTCGCAATGATTGATGCTGCTGTCGGCGGCAAGACTGGCGTCAACATCGCTGAGGGTAAGAACTTAGTGGGTGCATATTGGCAACCCCACGGTGTTGTATGCGAGATGGACGCGCTTGATACCTTGCCTGAACGTGAGATGCGCTGTGGTCTCGGCGAGATGGCTAAGTATCACTTCATTGTTCGCGAGGACTTGAGTTCATTGTCAATGGTTGACCGGATCGCGCGTTGTGTGCGAATCAAGGCTGACATCGTGTCAGCCGACGAACGCGAAGGTGGGATTCGTGCTCTGTTGAATTACGGACACACCTTGGCGCACGCATTAGAAATTGCTACAGATTTTTCAATTGCACACGGTGAAGCAGTTGCGGTGGGTTTGTTGTATGCAGCTCATCTAGCTAATCGCATGGGGCGAATTGATGAAGCTCGTGTGGATGAGCATTATGAAGTAGTGCATGGTTTGTACGGACTACGACATGCACTGCCTAATGGAATCACACCAGATCAGTTGATTATTGATATGGGTC
>JBILOM010000003.1:0-38649 GCA_044374495.1 Ilumatobacteraceae bacterium
TCAGTATCACCAGCTGGAGCCCATCCGAGCGTCATGAGGTAGTTGATCATTGCATCAGGAAGAATTCCCTCTTCGCGATACTGCTCGAGAGCAACTTTGTCACGGCGCTTAGATAACTTCTTGCGTTGCTCGTTTACAAGAACAGGAACATGAGCCCAAATTGGTGGGGTTGCGCCCAATGCTTCCCACAACATTTGTTGCTTCGGTGTATTCGGTAAGTGCTCTTCTGCACGAACTACATGTGTGATGCGCATTTCAATGTCATCAACCACATTGGCCAGCAAAAACATGGGGCTTCCGTTACTTCGCAACAACACGAAATCTTCAATGGTGTCGTTGGCAAATTCCACTTCACCACGAACAAGGTCCGACACAACAGTCGCGCCTTCTGGTACACGAAACCGCAACACATGTCCGGGGCCACCAGCAAGTCCGCGGTCACGCGAGTAGCCGTCGTAACCCTGCTTGCCTGAGGTCTTAGCGCGTTCTTGAATCTGGTCGGCAGTTAAGTCGCACCAATACGCCTTACCTGCTGCATGTAATTTCATGGCAGCAGCAATGTGCAGTTCTGCATTCTGTGACTGAAAGTACGGCCCTTCAAATCGGGGCGACTGTGAATCAATTCCTAGCCACGACAGAGCGTCAATGATGCCTTGTGTCCATTCAGGACTATTGCGAGATTCGTCAGTGTCTTCAATACGCAAAACAAACGTGCCGCCCGTACGTAATGCAAGTGCCCAGTTGTAGAGAGCGGTGCGGGCTCCCCCAACGTGGAAAAAACCAGTTGGTGATGGAGCAAAGCGATAGCGAGGAGAATCAGACATGACTCTGCAAGGTTAGTGGCACAGCGATTAAACAGCAGTCAACGGTAGTTTGAATAGATGGACGGCTTCACAGAGACAGAACAACTCAATGTGCTCGGAGAGCGCTTACGCACATGCTGCACATCGCCTGTAACAGGGTTTTATCGCACCGGTTGCTGCGAAGTCGGCGGTGACGATGTTGGGGTACACGCAGTGTGCGCCATCATGACTGATGAATTCCTTGAGTTCTCTAAGGCTGCGGGCAACGACCTGTCCACCCCAATGCCTCAGTACGGTTTTGCGGGCCTCAGGGCTGGCGATCAGTGGTGCCTATGTGCACCGCGTTGGCAGGAAGCGTTCGAAGAAGGCAAAGCACCTCAAGTGAAACTGCATTCAACACACATGGCGGCAACCGAGTTTTGTGATGTCGAAGGGCTTCGCGCCCATGCAATTGATCTTTAACGCGACAATGTGTCGTGAGTAAAACTCATTAGCAAATCACCGTCGCCGGTAATTGATGAACTCAAACCATGAACAACGGGAAGAAGTTGTTCACAAAAGAATCGTGCCGTAGCAACTTTTGCCGCAATGTCATCTGCAGACATTTCTGAATGAACCGCTAGATGTGCTGATCGCGCCATCACATAGCCACCAACCAGGGTTGATAATTGAGTCAAGTACGGCGTAGCGCCAGACAACACAGCTACTTGGTTCGTACCGTTCCGTTGCAGCCATTCTGTTGTTCCACGTACTGACTGCAAAGCTAACTGCAATGCAGATGCGAGCGAGACAAGTTCCGGGTGTTTGACGAGTTTGGGATCTAAGGCATCAATCTCATCAAGTAAGCCGCTGAGCACTGCACCACCTTTCAGTCCCATTTTGCGACCAACTAAATCCATTGCTTGAATGCCGTTAGTTCCTTCATAAATGGTGGTGATGCGAGCATCCCGATAATGCTGTGCAACTCCGGTCTCTTCAATGAATCCCATGCCACCATGAATTTGAATTGCGATACCCGTGAGAGCAACTCCCATGTCAGTGCCCCAACCCTTAGACAATGGCGTTAACAATGCAGCCAAGTCAGATGCTTTTTCACGTTCCGCTGCATCAGGATGATGTGCAGCAATATCGATACACGCAGCATTCCAATACAACAAACGACGAAGAGCTTCAATCGTTGATTTCATTGTGACAAGC
This sequence comes from Ilumatobacteraceae bacterium, assembly GCA_044374495.1. GTDB lineage: Bacteria > Actinomycetota > Acidimicrobiia > Acidimicrobiales > Ilumatobacteraceae > UBA2093. The sequence goes on from JBILOM010000003.1 coordinate 2,001, forward strand.
ATTCGCTTCACGTCTGGGTGCTCAATAATGGACGATGCTTCTCCAGCTGGTGCACCTGGTGCCCGGCCTTGGTGACGAAGAACGGAGTACTCAAGCGATTGTTGATATGCACGCTCTGCAAGCGCGAGCCCTTCAAGGCCCACAGAGAGACGTGCCTGATTCATCATGGTGAACATGTATTGCATTCCATGGTTTTCTTCACCGATGAGATACCCGATGGCACCGTCGTTATCACCAAACGACAACACACAAGTGGGGCTTGCCTTAATCCCTAGTTTGTGCTCGATCGATACACACGACACATCATTCTTTGCACCGAGAGAACCGTCTGTTGCCACAAGGAATTTCGGAACAATGAAACACGAGATTCCTTTTGTTCCGGCCGGGGCATCTGGCGTGCGCGCCAACACCAAGTGAATGATGTTGTCTGCCATGTCGTGTTCACCAAAGGTGATGTAAATCTTGGTGCCGTAAATGCGATACGTGCCATCTGCCTGCGGCACAGCTTTCGTGCGAACTGAACCGACGTCACTTCCTGCATCTGGCTCTGTGAGATTCATGGTGCCAGTCCACTCGCCCGTAATCATCTTTGGCAGATACGTCATTTTCTGAATTTCATCACCATGATGACGGATTGCATCAATTGCGCCCTGCGTCAACAAAGGCGCCATGCTGAGCGCCATATTTGCCGAGTTCATCATCTCTTGAATCGCGATACCGACAACAAAGGGAAACCCTCCGCCGCCAAATCCAGTGTCAAAAGAAACAGCTCCCCATCCGGCATCAACATAAGCGTGATACGCCTCAATGAAACCTTCCGGTGTTGAGACTGTTCCATCGGCATTTCGTTTAGCACCTTCGTTGTCGCCGGATTTATTCAGCGGAGCAAAGATGTCAGTCATGAAGCGCCCTGCTTCAGCAAGCAAGTCCGAAACCATACTGTGGTCAGCCTCGCTGAAATGGTCGTACTTCATGATGGAAGGAAGATCGACAAAAGAGTTGAGTGAAAACTCGATGTCTGAAAGTGGGGCTGAGTAAATGGTCATGCGGAAAAACCTGTGAGTGAACGCCACTGTGTTGAAAATTGAGTCACCACTTCTGACGGCGACATCCTCAAGGTTTCATTCGGAGCCATGTCAGCAATCGCGCGGCCCTCTTTGTAATGATGTGCAGCGTTGCCAACTCCAACAAACAATTCACGACGCACAGAAACCAAGTCTGCTGGCGGCGAATCAGACAGATAGCCCCACATGCCTAATGCAACATTCAAGTCATGAACCACTGGAGCACGGCCAAACAATGACGCACGTCGCAACGCAATGAGAGAACACCCACGTAGAACATCGTCCATGTCTTCGCCTGCGTCTAAACGAACTCGAGCACGCGCACGCTTGGCCAAACCAATGATGTATCCCTGGTCAGGACCCTGATACCCGAGACGCTCACCTTCTGGTTGACGTCCCTGGATTTCACCAGGACGACCAAGCGACCACGATTCAGGAACCGAATCAGGAGATTCGTAATAGCGAACCGGTTCAACCGGAGGAACTGGAGAAAAGCGGGGAGCTGACATGCACTAAAACTCTACGCCGAAGCGTGGAGCAGTCCATAGATCAATGACTCTTCCAAGGCATTCCAGGAGGCTTCGATGATGTTTGCCGAGACTCCAATGGTGGTCCATGACCTGTCGCCATTTGTGGCGTCAAGGAGTACTCGTGTTATTGCGCCTGTGGCGGTTGCGCCATCCAAGATTCGCACCTTGTAGTCAACGAGATGCACCTTGGCCAGTTCCGGATAATGTGGCAACAATGACGCGCGCAATGCGGCGTCAATCGCGTTCACCGGACCATTACCAGCGGCCGTGTGGACAAAGCTCTTCTCTCCGACGCGCACTTTGACTGTTGCTTCCGTCGTGAACTCGCCATCTTCTGCTTCATCCGTGATGACACGCATTGTTTCCACGTGAAAGGCATCATGATTCCATCCGCTTGCGCGACGCATCAGTAGTTCAAGTGATGCATCCGCCGCTTCGAAGTGGTATCCCTCGTGCTCAAGGCGCTTCAGGTCTTCAATGACTGAGCCAATGGCGGCCCCATCCATCTTCAAACCAAGCTCTTCAGCTTTCACTTCAATAGTGGCTCGGCCAGCCATTTCGCTGACAACAAAACGAGTTCCGTTTCCTACAACGACTGGGTCAATGTGTTCGTATGCATCTTTCGCACGCTTGATTGCTGACACGTGCAAGCCAGCTTTGTGTGCGAATGCAGATGAACCAACGTACGGAGCCTGAGGATTCAGTGGACGGTTCAGTACTTCAGCCACATGATTGCTGACAGCGGTTAAACGATCAAGATTGCCTTCTGGCAAACAACGAAAGCCCATCTTCAATTCAAGGTTTGGAATGACTGTGGTGAGGTTGGTGTTACCAGTGCGCTCCCCCAACCCATTCAAGGTGCCCTGTACGTGGCGAACACCAGCCGTTACAGCTGCCATTGAGTTAGCAACTGCACACCCGGTGTCGTCATGACAATGAATACCCAACGTCGCATCGTTACCGACAAACGCTTTAACTTTTGTAACGATTTCAGCAATCTCATGAGGCAATGAGCCACCATTTGTATCGCACATCACTAAATGGGTTGCGCCCTTCATCACTGCAGCCCCAACAACTCGCATCGCGAATTCAGGATTGTTCTTATAACCGTCGAAGAAATGCTCAAGATCAACCATGACTTGACGGCCATTACCAGTCAAGAATTCAACTGAATCAGCAACCATAAGCTCGCCTTCATCAAGAGTTGTCTGCAATGCCTCTGTGACGTGATAATCCCATGACTTCGCAACAATGCACACTGCAGACGTATTGGCGTCCAACAAGTTGCGCAATGTTGCATCGTCATCAACTTTGCCCTTCGGACGACGCGTTGAACCGAATGCAACCAATGTTGAATGCTTCAACTTTAATTCCGTGGCTGCACGCGCAAAGAACTCGATGTCCTTCGGGTTGGCTCCTGGCCAGCCGCCTTCAATGAATTGCACGCCGAGGTAATCAAGTTGTTCAGCAATACGAAGCTTGTCCTCGACAGTTGCCGATACACCTTCTACTTGCATGCCGTCACGCAAGGTGGTGTCAAATGCTTCGACTAATTCTTTTGTGTGTTGTGTGTTCATGTGAGTGTTCTTCTTTGGGGTCGTCTGGTTCAAAATCTTGGGAATGAAAAAGCCGCCCTAAAGGCGGCTGGAACGCGCACGTCGGAGACCGGCGTGCGCTAACGAATAATGATGATCGCGACAGCTGTGCCGGCGAGGCGGCGAGAAGTGCTGGCGATTGACATGGATACAGTCTTGCGCCTTCCCAGGCCATTCGTCAACCCCCTGGCGCAACTTATTGATGGGTCAGTTCTTGGGGTCGGAGACTTATTGCCGTTTTGTCAGTTGCCGCCAAATGCGCTGGGCGGCGCGGGAATTCATAAATGGGCGAACCGATCGGTACACCCGACCGGGCACCACCACTATCTTCTTTCGTTGTAGACCCTTCATCCCTGCCTGCACCACCGTGTCGGACGAAATCCACATCCACCCTGGAACCTGCTTTTCAAGATGAGCCAAGCCGGCCCGTTCATGCAAGTTGGTGTGAACAGATTCGGGGCCGATTTGGGCTGATTTAGGCTGATTTAGGCCAGTTCGCACCAATGTTTGTACTGAGACACCTGGCCGCGGACTGCCTTGGCATAGAGCCCGGCAATTGCAGTGGTGATTGGCCCTGGGCATGGCACATCGCGGTCATCGACTGAGTTAATGGCACTGACTTCAGCAGCTGTTCCACAGCAGAAAATCTCTTCAGCGATGTAGAGGTCTGAGCGGACAATGTTCTCCACCCGCATTTCGTATCCAAGCTCGGCAGCAATCTGAGCCACGCAGTTCTGCGTGATGCCTTCAAGAGCTCCTGCAGAAAGTGGCGGAGTCAGGATGACACCATTACGCACAACGAAAATGTTTTCTCCGGTGCACTCACTAACAAAACCTTGCGGGTTCAACATGATTGCTTCGTCGTATCCGGCCTTAAGGGCTTCTACTTTGGCGAGCGATGAGTTCACGTAGTTACCAACTGTTTTTGCTGCAGGTGGCATGGTGTTGTGGTCAAGACGCGTCCAAGAAGAGATCTTCATGCGCACGCCTTTTGTTAAGGCATCTTCACCTAAGTATGCGCCCCATGGCCAGCATGCAATTGCAACATCAACAACACACGGAAGCGGGTTAAGGCCCATTTCGCCGTATCCGTAATATGCAAGTGGTCGTACGTAGCAAGACGGTAGGCCTGTTGAACGAACTACTTCTTTAGTAGCAGCAATGAGTTGCTCAGGCGTGTACGGAATTTCCATCCCAAGAATTTTTGCGCTCTTGAACAAACGATTGATGTGTTCAGTAAGACGGAATACAGCAGGACCTTCAGAGGTTTCATAGGCACGAATTCCTTCGAACACGCCAGTGCCGTAATGAAGAGTGTGTGTCAGAACATGCACCTGGGCCTTGTCCCAATCGACAAGTGTTCCGTTCATCCAGATTTTTGGTGTTGGTACGAGAGTAGGCATATTGCTCCTAAGTGATGTGGTGAAAGATTACTTGCCTGCAACGATTGCTGCGATGGCATTTCCAATGTCGACGGTTGAGCCTGTAGGCGCGGTGTCACATGCTGCACGAATCCGATCAGCAGCAGCTGATTCATTCAGGAAATCAAGCATGAGCGCCGCAGACAGGATTGCTGCTGTGGGGTTTGCTTTGCCCGTACCAACGATGTCTGGCGCTGACCCATGGGACGGTTCGAACATTGATGGACCAGTACGTGACGGGTTCAGGTTGGCTGATGATGCAAGACCAATACCGCCACTGACAGCCCCACCGAGGTCTGTGAGGATGTCACCAAACAAGTTGTCAGTCACAATGACGTCGTATCGATGCGGATCTTCAACGAAGTAGATACACGCAGCATCAACATGGTTGTAGGCAGTACCAACTTGAGGAAACTGCGCTGCGACTTCGCTGAATGCGCGCTGCCATAAATCACCCGCAAATGTGAGCACATTTGTTTTGTGTACCAGCGTGACGTGCTTACGCTCGCGCTTGGCAGCAAGTTCAAACGCATACCGAATGCACCGTTCAACACCGTGACGTGTATTCACACTTCCCTGCGTTGCGATTTCGTGTGGTGTGCCACGACGCAAAACGCCGCCTTCACCGACATACGGCCCTTCAGTGTTTTCACGAATGACAACAAAGTCATGAGGAGTCACATGGCCTGGTGCAGTGCCAACAAACGGACGTTGGTTGACGTAGAGATCGAGGTCGAATCGCATCTTCAAAAGCAGCCCGCGCTCAATGATGCCGGGAGGAACATCTGGCGTACCAACGGCCCCCAACAAAATGGCATCAAAATTTCGTAGTTGGTTCAGGACATCGTCAGACAGAATTTCACCGTCGCGCAGGTAGCGCATGCCGCCCAAGTCAAAATCTGTTGTGTCGATTGCCACCCCTGTGGCGCGCACCACTTTCACGGCCTCAGTCGTGACTTCGGGACCAATTCCGTCTCCGCCAATGAGTGCGATGCGATGTGCCATAAGGAGACCATCGTAGAAGGCACAGGTAGCCTTCTCCTCATGGCAAAGCACCAACTATCTAAAGCGACGTATGCCCGGCTCGAGGCCGAAATCACCCATCTCGAACATGAAGTCCTGCCAGAAGTGGCTGACAAAATTGGCCGAGCCCGCGAAATGGGTGACCTCAAGGAAAATGGCGACTATCACGCCGCCAAGGACGAGTACGGCATGTTCAATGACCGCAAGAACCTTCTGATTTCAATTCTCGCGGAATCTGAACTTGCCACTACTCCCCCCGCTGGTGAAATCGGTGTCCTCTCACGCGTCACCATTTTATTTGATGGCGATGACGAAGACGATGCTGAGACCTACCTCATTGGACACGTTGAAGAAAAGCGCACCGAGCAGGGCATAGAAGTGATGAGTCCTGTCTCGCCTATTGGATCTGCATTGTTGGGCCATAAAGAAGGTGACCTTGTCAGCATCACTCTCGAGAACGGCGCGAAAATTTCTGTCACCGTCATGAAGGTTGCCAACTGAGCGATCATTCCATTCCATCTTTGCCCCCCGGCAACTCGTTGTCGCTTCCTGGTCGAGGCACCACGTTCTATCGAGAGATAGTTGGCCCAGTCGGGGCACCAACTGTTGTGTTGCTACACGGCTGGACAGCTACTGCTGATCTGAATTTCTACATGTGTTACGAAGAACTGGGCAAACATTTTCGCGTCATTGCTCTTGACCATCGGGGTCATGGCAGAGGCATCAGGTCCTCACAATCATTTCGTCTCTCTGATTGCGCTGATGATGTTGCAGCACTGATGGATCAATTAGGAATTGCAACTTTCATTCCTGTCGGATACTCAATGGGAGGCACCATTGCCCAACTCATGTGGAAACGTCACGAGCATCGCGTACGTGGCTTAGTTCTTGCAGCTACTGCGGGCCACTGGGTTACGTCGCCCCAAGAACGATTCATGTTCTCCTTGCTCACTGGAATTGGCGGCCTCGCTCGCATCACTCCCTCTTCAATTCAACAAGCAATCAGCGAACGCATGTATTTGTCTCGAAAGACCATGACATGGGAACCGTGGGCTGCTCAGCAGATTGCTAGCCACGATTGGCGCAGCATTCTTGAGGCTGGTTCAGCACTTGGTCATTTTGATTCTCGCAAATGGCTTTCACAAATAGATGTACCCACTTCAGTTGTCATTACCACTGAAGATCAAGTTGTTTCTCCACGACGTCAACGAACACTCGCAAGTCTGATTCCAGACACCAATGTTTTTGAGATCTCTGGAAACCACGACGCTGTCTATGCACGGTCTTCTGAATTTGTACCGTTACTTGTCAATGCGTGCCTTGCAGTTCACCATGATGCGCTCAACAAATCAGGAATTCTGGGAGAAATATGAGCTCGAAAGCAATTCAACTTCGCTCTCGTTGGCGACGTAACAGTCGGCTACTTCGTCTCGGTGCTCGCGTGGGTCTCGGCCATGCCGGAACCTCAGCGCGAAAAGTGTTTGCCGGCGCCGAGCGCAAAGAACAATTGTCACGTTCTCGAGAATTGAAATCTGCACAACAGGTAGCAGATGAACTGGGCAACATGAAGGGCGCACTGATGAAGGTAGGCCAAATGGCCAGCTACCTTGACGACGGACTACCAGAACCAATGCGCATCGCCCTATCGCAATTGCAATCAAATGCTCCACCAATGGCTGTGGAGTTAGTTCACATTGAAATCGAACGTGAACTTGGTAGCTCAATAAAGGAAATCTTTGTTGAGTTTGATGATGAACCAATCGCTTCAGCATCTATTGGCCAAGTACATCGTGCAATTATTCGCCTCAAAGATGGCACTGAAAAAGCTGTAGCCGTGAAGGTGCAATACCCCGGAGTCGGAGAAGCAATTGATTCTGACTTGCGCACGGCTGATCTGTTGGGCGCGATGCTCGCATTCGGATTCAAGTCGCTAAACCCTGAAGACATGGTGGCTGAAATCAAAGACCGCCTTCGAGAAGAATTGGACTATAAAAACGAAGCTGCAAACCAGCAGATGTTCGCGGACTTTTATAGAAACCATCCGTTCATTCATGTTCCCGAAGTTCTGCACGAATATTCCACCAAGAACATTCTGATTACGGAATTGGTAACCGGTCATACCTTTGCTGAGGTATGTGAATGGTCACAAGAACAGCGTGATATGGCAGGCGAAGCAATCTTTAGGTTTGTCTTTCGTAGTCTTTATCGCTTCCGCGCGTTCAATGGCGACCCACACCCGGGCAATTACATCTTTCACGGAGACGGCAGAGTTACTTTTCTTGACTTTGGTCTCATCAAGCACTTCACTCAAGACGAAATGTTGATGTTTCAGTCAATGGTGAAGGCAGCAGTTATCGACGACGACATGGATGTGTACCGACGCGTCATTGAAGATGCCGGCATGTTGCAACTTGATGCACCTTTTACTACAGAGGAATGTGGCGAGTACTTCTCACACTTCTATGAGCCAGTACGTGAATCACGCGTTATGGAGTGGTCTGGTGCATATGCAACTTCAATCGTGCGCCACACATTTGATCGAACGTCAGCAATTGCTCAATACGCCACAGTGCCGAAGTCCTTCGTATTTATCCAACGCATTAACTTGGGTCTATACGCACTCCTTGGTCAACTGCGTTCCAGCGGCAATTACCGACGTATCTCCGAAGAACTGTGGCCAATGACCAATGCCGCAGCATCTACCCCCATGGGAGAAGCTGAAGCCAAGTGGCTTGCGTCGCGCGACTAAACAATCGTTTGAAGGTCTAGACCAACATCGAGAATTGGCGATGAATGAGTCAGTCCGCCAACACTGATGAAATGAACACCCGTTTCTGCAACTGCTCGAGCAGTGCCAAGAGTTAGACCACCACTAGCTTCCAACAGCACGGCGTGGCCAGTACTTGCAGTGTGCCGTTGCGAAATAGCCACGGCCTCTCTCATAACGGCAGGCGTCATATTGTCAAGCAACACAACATTGGCACCTGCATCTAGTGCAACTCGCAATTGTTCAAGAGTGTCCACTTCAATCTCTATTGGCAAGGAATCTGCAAGTGCGCGCACCTTGGCAAAAGCTTCAGCAACTCCACCCGCGGCAACAATGTGGTTATCTTTCACGAGAGCAGCATCACTAAGGCTCATTCGATGGTTTTGCCCACCTCCGCAACGCACTGCATACTTCTCAAGCGCACGTAGGCCAGGCGTTGTCTTGCGTGTGTCGCGAATGATTGCGCCAGTGCCTGCAACTGCATCTACCCACGAAGCAGTAGCCGTAGCAATACCCGACAAATGGCACAGCAGATTCAGTGCTGTGCGCTCGGCTGTCAACAACAACTGGGTTGGTGCCACCACTTTCATCAGAACTTCGCCGGCGTGCACTCGTTCACCATCGTTATGGAAATAATCAATTGAACTGGCATGCGGGCCACACACCATTTCAATTACAGCGGCTGCGATGACTAAACCAGAAACACAACCATCAGCCCTTGTTCCGAATGTGGCAGTACTGCGCTGTTCAAACGGGACAGTGGCAACCGACGTGACATCAATGCCACCATCGAGATCTTCCAAGATTGTGTTCTCAATGACATCTTCGATGTACAGCGGGTTCAAACCGCCAGCAACTAGTAATGCACCGGTTTCTGTTGTCAGCGAATACATGTCCATTACTTCACCTCAATCTGGCCATCAACAATGTGGCACGACAAGTGATGATTCCATGAATCGCTCGGCGCATCAAAATCTATGCGCCTATGGCATCCGCGACTTTCAGTACGAGTCTTTGCCGCTTCTACTACTGCCATTGCAATAGTGAGCATGTTCGTTGCTTCAAAAGCTTTCCGAGTTGGCACGACTGTTGCTGACATGTTTGATGACAAGGTGTTCAAGATTCGTGAAGCAGAGTTAAGACCCTCTGGAGTTCGCAGCACACCTACATACTTCGACATTGCTGATCGCAATGCTGTGCGGTGATACGAATCAATCAGTGCGCCCTGAGTCTCAGCATCGTCGGGTGTTGCAACTGGTGGTAATGACCAACTGAGTGCTCGACCTACCCGGGTACCGGCAACAACACCCTCAGTAAGACTGTTTGATGCAAGCCTGTTTGCTCCGTGCACACCCGTGCAGGCAGCTTCACCAACTACATACAAGCCTTGCAGTGCAGTAGTGCCGTTCAATGTTGCTTTCACGCCACCACAAACGTAATGGGCAGCAGGGGCTACGGGAATTAGTTCGGTTCGGGGGTCGATGCCAGCATCGAGGCATGAGGCCGTGATTGAAGGAAATCGCTCTTCGAATTTCTCGATATGTCGAGCATCCAGATACACATGGTCGTCAACACCTGCAGGGGCTTGTGCCATGCGTTCACTAATTGCAGCCGCGACAATGTCACGTGGCGCTAAATCTTCTTGAGGATGCACGCCCTTCATCACTCGCTGTCCAGCTGCATCAAGAAGAATGCCACCTTCTCCACGTACTGCTTCACTGATTAAGGCTTGCTGGCCTGTTGCTTCACTTCCACGCCACAAAACTGTGGGGTGAAACTGAATGAACTCAAGATCGCTTGCTTCTAAACCAGCGCGTAAAGCAAGTGCAATTCCGTCACCCGTTACTGCAGAGGGGTTTGAGGTTGATGCATACACCTGCCCATAACCACCGGTGGCAACAATGACTGCACGAGCATTAACAATGCCGACACTTTGCACGCCACCACTGCTGTCGAGCATCGCGACTTTTACTCCGGTGACTGCACGAGTTCCTTCAGAGGTGTGGCCAATTACAAGATCAAGACCAAATGCCCGTTCAACTACGTGCACGCCGGCCATACGCACTGATTCGTCAAGGGTGCGTTGCACTTCTGCTCCCGACTGGTCTCCACCAGCGTGAACAATGCGACGGTGCGAATGTCCGCCCTCGCGGGTCAGCGCAACACCTTCGTGTAGACCAGGGTCAAATGACGCACCGAGTTCCATGAGGTAACGAATTGCAGTCGGTGCTTCAGTCGCCAAGGTACGCACAGCCTGTTCATCGCATAGGCCACCACCAGCATCCAATGTGTCTTGCACATGGTTTTCAATGGAGTCATTCGGGTCAAGTACCGCGGCTAAACCACCTTGTGCCCAGTTTGTACTGCCAGCGTCGAGAGTGTCTTTTGTTATCAGCAGAACATCGCGCACCGGACGCATTGCAAGTGCCGCTGATAATCCGGCAGCACCAGAGCCAAGAACTACAACATCGGTCTCAACCGACCATGTTGGTTCGGGAGCTGCCAGTTGACTGGGAACGTGATTATTCACCGACACGAGAAGGTGTGCCAATTGCAATCATGCGTTCTACCGACAGGCGTGCTTTGTCTGCAATGTCACGTGGAATATCAACTACATCATTTCCATGCATCAAGGAATGCTCTAGTTTTTCAGGCGTAATCATCTTCATGTATTTGCACACAGCTGCACGATTGACTGCTTGGAACTCTGTCGTCACATTCACTTTGCGCAATTGGTGAAGCATTCCGGTCTCTGTAGCAACTAGAACCTTTCGTGCTTTTGTTGTGCGAGCTGCATCCAACATTGCGCCCGTGGAAAGAATGTGTGTGCGTTCTGCTGGCACGACACCTTCGCTTGCCAAGTACAGAGCACTCGTTGCACATCCGCATTCTGGGTGCACAAAAAGTTCTGCATCTGGCTCAGCTTCAACCATTGACTTCAAATCTTGACCATTGATGCCAGCATGAACGTGGCACTCACCCATCCAAATGTGCATGTTGGTGCGCTTTGTTTGGCGTTGTACGTGTGCGCCAAGAAATTGGTCTGGGCAAAACAAGATGGGCGTATCTGCTGGAATCGATGCAACAACTTCCACGGCGTTTGAACTGGTGCAGCAAATATCTGTCTCAGCTTTTACTGCAGCTGTGGTGTTGACATAACTAACGACAACTGCGCCAGGGTGTTGTGCCTTCCACTCACGCAATTGATCTGCGGTGATGGTGTCAGCCAATGAACAACCAGCCCGTTCATCTGGAATAAGAATTGTCTTGTCGTACGACAAAATCTTTGCAGTCTCTGCCATGAAATGAACGCCACAGAAAATGATGGTCGACTGTGGCACTGTTGCAGCGATACGCGAGAGAGCTAGCGAGTCACCAACGTGGTGAGCAACATCTTGAATCTCGGGAACTTGATAGTTGTGCGCCAGAATGACTGCGTCCTTTTCGGCCGCCAATGTCCTGATTCGTTCGGCCCATGCTGTGCTGTACTCGGTCACGCATCAAGGTTAGGAGGCACTTTGCGCAATTGCGCCCTTGTGAAACGGCGCACGTTCTCTATGAGTTGGCTGCCAACGTAATGGGTGGATCAAACCAGAAACGAGTAATCGCTTCTGCAAGTGAGCCCGTTGCTGAGCCTGGGTCTGTCACCACTTCGTCTGGCTCATCAGCAAATCGCAAGGCACTGGCCACTCCGTTATCTGCAACCACCACAACCAGACGTACACGCCTTCGCAGTGCATGTTCGCTAGGCGCACCCTCGATAGTGCCATCAGGTCGTAATGGTGCAGCCCAACCGGTTGTCACCACCGCTGCTGCATCAAACATTCGGGCTAAGGCACTCGATGGCGCATCAAGAAGTTCATAGACATCTGGATGCTGTGCCAATAAGCACATGTTTGGTTCAGTTGTTGGTCGTGATGCACAGTTCACGCCATACAAACGAGCACCAGGTAATTCAAATGAATCGATCATGGTGTGCAATTTCTCTTCCACGCCCACCGCTACATCTGTGATGTCAGGAAGGCCGTGAATTGGTTCTGGTAGTTCTGTATCCATAATTGCAATGTGTGGATTCATCTCCACACATTGGCAATTACGAAGCCAAAAAATCTGACAAAGTTTTTGCACCCCGAACAACAATGGCGCCAAATTTTGCCCCAGGACTTGTGCTCATGCGTTCAAGCGGCCCTGATACGGACACTGCAGCAATCACTGTGCCATCTATATCAATAATCGGAGCACTCACCGACGCAACACCTTTCACGCGTTCTTCGACTGATTCAATCCAGCCAGCCGCACTAAGGCGTGAGCCTGTGAGCACACGACCGGCTGATCCACGTGTCAAGGGAAACAATGCACCTTCTGGCACAATCCAACGCAAACCATTTGGAGACTCGAGCGACACCACACATCGTCGCCCATCTGTTTCTGCAATAAACACCTGAACGCTTTCACCTGTGCGATCACGCAGTTCCGTTGCAACTTCACGTGCTCTTTCCAAGAATGGAAACTGAACTGCAGCACCCCTACCGAGACCAAGAAGGGTTGGGCCGAGGCAATACAAACCGTCGTTATTACGACGCACAGCACCATGATGTTCAAGGGCAGACAAAAGACGATGACACGTTGCTCGTGGAATATCTGTCGCATCAATTACTTCAGCCAAACTCAGTGGTCGCGTGACAAGCGCATTCATCACTACAAAGGCCTTGTCGAGAACTCCGACTCCTGATACGCTGTCCATTACTTGGGAAGTGTATCCCATATATTGAGATTCCGAAAGGAACCCCTATGTCGAATCCAATGACCCTTGCGCAAAAAGTATGGGACCAACATGTTGTGCACAGCGCTGCAGGAGATGCAGACCTGCTCTACATCGACCTTCACCTTGTACACGAAGTAACAAGTCCTCAGGCATTTGACGGCTTACGCCTGACCGGTCGCCCACTGCGCCGTCCTGACCTCACTGTTGCAACTGAAGACCACAACGTTCCGACAGCTGATATCCATTTGCCAATTGCAGATCCAATCTCAGCAAAGCAAGTGCAAGTGCTTCGCGACAACGCTGCGGAATACGGATTCACACTGTTTCCAATGGGAGACCCGAATCAGGGCATCGTTCACGTCATCGGGCCTGAACAAGGCCGCACTCTTCCTGGCATGACGATTGTTTGTGGAGATAGCCACACAGCTACTCACGGCGCTTTCGGTGCACTTGCATTCGGAATCGGCACCAGCGAAGTGGAACACGTTCTTGCAACACAGACTCTTCCTCAGTCACGTCCAAAATGGATGTCCATCACTGTGGAAGGCGATGCACCAGAGGGTGTTACCGCTAAAGACATCATCCTTGCCATCATCGGCAAGATCGGAACTGGTGGCGGCATTGGTCACGTCATCGAATACCGCGGTTCCGCTATTCGTGCCCTCTCTATGGAAGGCCGCATGACGGTCTGCAACATGAGTATCGAAGCAGGCGCAAAAGCTGGCCTTATTGCACCAGATGACACCACGTTTGAATACTTGAAGGGGCGTGAACATGCACCGAAGGGTGCCGATTGGGATGCAGCAGTTGCAGCATGGAAGAACCTTCGTACAGACGACGGCGCAAAATTTGATGTTGAAGTCGTCATCGACGCAGCAACGTTGTCTCCACATGTCAGTTGGGGAACAAACCCCGCTCAAGTGCTTCCCATCAACGGAATCATTCCGTCGCCAGCAGATGCACCTGATGAGACGAGTGCAAACACAATTAGCCGCGCACTTGAATACATGGGGCTTACTGCCGGCATGAACATGCGTGATGTTCCTGTTGACACCGTGTTCATCGGTTCATGCACCAATGGTCGCATCGAAGATATTCGCGCAGCAGCTGCAGTATTCAAAGGTCGCACTGTCTCCGTGAAGCGCGCAATGGTTGTTCCCGGCAGTCATGCCGTGCGAAACCAAGCAATCGCCGAAGGTCTCGACAAAATTCTCATCGCAGCTGGTGTTGACTTTCGTGAACCAGGATGCAGCATGTGTCTCGCGATGAACCCTGACAAGTTGGCACCAGGCGAGCGCGCCGCCAGCACAAGCAATAGAAACTTTGAAGGACGTCAAGGTCGCGGCGGCCGCACACACCTTGTCTCCCCCGCCGTCGCTGCAGCAACCGCCGTTGCCGGACACTTCGCAAGCCCAGGAGATTTGAAATGAAATCAGTACACATCGTCACAGGTCGTGCAGTGCCCTTAAAGCGCAGCGACGTCGACACCGACCAAATCATTCCTGCCGAGTGGCTAAAGCGCGTCGAGCGCACTGGCTTTGAAGCAGGGTTGTTCTCAACCTGGCGCGATGATCGCAGTTTCGTATTGAACGATGAGAAGTATTCTGGCGCAACGATTCTTGTTGCTGGTCCAAGTTTTGGTGTTGGCTCTTCACGTGAACATGCAGTGTGGGCAATTCAGCAATACGGGTTTGATGCAGTGATTGCACCGAGCTTCTCTGACATCTTCCGAAACAACTGCACAAAGAATGGCCTTGCACCAGTCATCTTGCCTCAAGCTGCCGTGGAGAAACTGTGGGAACTGATCGAAGCAGATTCCACAACTGAAATCACTGTTGATATGGAGCGTCTTACAGTTGAAGTGCCATCAGCTGACTTCAAAGAGAGCTTTCCTATGGATGCGCCAACACAGCACCGCTTCTTGAATGGTCTTGACGACATAGGCATCACCATGACGCACGCTGACGACATCACGTCGTACGAAAAGAACCGCCCAGCCTGGCTAAACAAATAATGGTTACGTGGGGCTCAGCCCCATTTGAGTCCGGCAAACATCAAGCCATTGAGGGCTGTCATCACCGTGATGATCTTCAAGGTCTGCGAATTCAACGCTTTGTATATCTCAGCGCGAAGCTCAGCCATTTCGAGTCGTAGATCACTACGCAACTCAGCCATCTCGGAGCGCAATTCAGTGCGCAACTCAGCCATCTCGGAGCGCAATTCAGTGCGCAACTCAGCCATCTCGGAGCGCAATTCAGTGCGCAACTCAGCCATGTCGGTATGCATCGCGACGTGAAAGATCACCAGATCATCCTTAGAAACGATGCCGGCGATGCCGCCGTACGGAAGATGTTCCATCAGAATTGTCGCCTCCTCGCCCATTAGACCCTGTAATCGATGCGCCAATTTAAGTCTGTCGCGTTCGTTCACCACCATACATCTCCATTCCGTAATGGTTTCGATAACCAGAACTAATTGAGATGTGCACCGCAACTACGGCGATATGGAAGGACTACAGAAAAGAGTCGAGAGTTTTGAGACGCTCATCGTTCGAGAAGATCTCGATCGGTGGGTTCGTTTCTAAACGCAATGCACGCTGGATAATGCGGCATGTTGTGTGCTGGTTGTATTCAGCAAGAGTGACAGCCCAACCATCACGTCCGGCACGTGCAGTACGACCAGAGCGATGCAGGTACGTCTTTGAATCAATTGGTGGTACGTAGTGAATAACAACTGCAACGTCGTCGATATCGATTCCGCGTGCGGCAACATCAGTTGCAACCAAAACGAGTAACTCATTATTTGTGAATCGGACAATTGCTTTTTCACGAGCTGCCTGTGTGAGATCACCGTGGATTGCAAGAGCATTGATACCAAGGTCTTGCAGATGCTCAGTCACGCGGTCGCATAAACGCTTTGTGTCGCAGAACACCACAGTTTTTCCGGCGGAGGTTGCAATGGCAGCAACAACCTTGTCTTTGTCGAGTTTGTGAACACCGAGGAACAAATGATGCATTGTGCCAACAGTGTCTGTGGGCGAATCGATAGACACTTCTTCAGGAGCCTTCATGTAACGCTTCACAAGATTGCCTACTTGGCCATCAAGTGTTGCGGAAAACAACATTGTCTGATGATCACCAGTTACGTGGCGCAGGATCCATTCAACTTGTGGCGTAAACCCATCGTCTGCCATTCGGTCAGCTTCATCAAGCGTGACAACTTGAATATCGTCAAGAACAAGTTCACCGGCCTTCATAAGGTCGATCAAACGCAATGGCGTTGCGACAATCATGTCAACGCCTTCTTCAAGAGCATCAATTTGATCATCACGTGATGCGCCGCCATAGACAGGCAAGATCACACGGTCGCACTCTTTACCAATCGGTTGCAACACTTCTGCTACTTGCAATGCAAGCTCGCGAGTAGGAACCAATACAAGACCACGTGGCGCACGCACACGCGCGAATTTGTCGGCGCGAGCCAACATTGGAACACCAAAAGCGAGTGTCTTGCCTGAACCAGTTCTGGCTCGGCCGCACACATCAAGCCCGCGCATTGCTACGGGGATGGCTTCGGTTTGGATGGCAAAGGGAGCGGAGAAACCGGCTGCCGCTAAACCCTGATCCACATTGTCTGGCACGCCGAGTGCGGCAAAGCCTGTGGGGGTTGAGATACGGGGTTCGGTCGTGGGGGATGTCGACATGTTGCGGTCACAGTACTCGCGATATGCCCTATTGAGACGGTTACTCGCCAGTACTGCCCATTTACCCTCAGAGATTCTTTATTTTTTTGTCAATAATGGTGTGAGAAAGGTCCAGATGCGTTAGTTTTTCCATTCCTGATGCGAGAAATACTCGTACAGAAAGGACCAACAACTAACGGATAGCACCGAGCAAAGTCGTACGAACCGGGTCATAGACAACGGCGTGCGCCACCCGCCACGGGCGAACCCCCAACCCTCACGGGAGGAGTTCTCATGGACGCACAACCAAACGGCATGCAAACGCATGGACGTAAAGGATTTTCATACGACTGGCAGTCACTGCTCGTGCCAGCCGAACCGGAGTTCAGCAAACAGCTGAACGAGATCATCAACGACGACACCGTCAGTGCTGATCTCGGCTCCTAACTCAGTCTTTTCTCAGACTTCCTAGCTCCCCTTCGGGTTGAGCAACCATTACATGGCCCCTTTGGGGGTAGCGCACGCCCCGACATCGGGCTAACCTTTGCTGTAATGACTTGCACGAACCTGCTCCTCCTTATGTAACGGCAGCAGCCGCATATCGTTGCTGTCGAAACCTCCTGCCTCTGGTCAGGGGGTTTTTTCTTTGTCCAGAACAGTTCTCTCCTCCACCTCTATCCAAGGAACCCACCATGCCTCCACAAAATGTGACACCAAAACAGATGGCTTTTGCCAAGTACACGCCGTTCATTCCAGTTGTCCTTACTGATCGCACCTGGCCAAACAACACCATCACAAAGGCGCCATTATGGTGCAGCGTTGACTTGCGCGACGGCAACCAAGCCCTCATTGACCCAATGGACCCAGAGCGCAAAATGCGCATGTTTAAAACTCTTGTCAATATGGGTTTCAAAGAAATTGAAGTTGGGTTTCCTGCAGCTAGCCAACCGGACTTTGATTTCGTTCGCCAGATTATTGAAGAAGATCTCATCCCCGACGACGTCACTATTCAAGTATTAGTTCAATGCCGCGCTGAATTAATAGAACGCACGTACGAATGCTTGAAGGGCGCCAAGAACGCAATTGTTCATTTCTATAACTCAACGAACCCTCTGCAGCGAAACGTTGTCTTCGGATTAGACAAGGCCGGCATCACACAGATTGCTGTTGATGCAGCAAAATTGTGTCAAGAATTCGAACCGATGTTGGCTGGCACCAATGTGCGATATGAGTACTCCCCAGAGAGCTTTACTTTGACGGAACCTGAATATGCCATTGAGATTTGTACAGCCGTTATGGATGTTCTGAAGCCAACAAAAGAGAACCCGTTAGTTTTGAACTTGCCCGCAACGGTTGAGTGCTACACACCGAACGTCTATGGCGATGTTATTGAATGGTTTATTCGCAATATCCCACGTCGTGAGACGGTGGTAATTTCCTTGCACCCCCATAATGACCGTGGCACAGCTACCGCTGCTGCAGAATTCGGCATTATGGCCGGCGCAGATCGCGTGGAAGGCACATTGTTCGGTAACGGTGAGCGCACCGGCAACGTAGACATAATCAACATTGCAATGAACATGTTCATGAACGGCGTTGACCCTGAACTTGATATCACTGACATCGATTCACTTCGCCGCGTTGCTGAATACTGCAATCGTTTAGATGTTTCAGCACGCCACCCATACGTGGGCGACCTTGTGTACACATCTTTTTCTGGCAGTCACCAAGATGCAATCAAGAAGGGGCTCACCGCATTATCGAAGGACTACAACAAATGGGGTGTTCCCTACTTGCCCATCGACCCGAAGCATGTTGGACGCAGCTACGAAGCCGTCATTCGCGTGAACAGCCAGTCTGGCAAGGGTGGCGTTGCATACATCATGAAAGAAGAACATGGTTTCGACTTGCCACGTCGGCTTCAAATTGAATTCTCACAAACCATTCAGCACATCACGGAAGATTCCGGAACAGTTGTAAGCCCTACAGCTATCTGGGATGCATTCAGCGCTGAGTACCTGCCAACTGAACCTCGTATCAAACTTGATAGCCACGAGATGCGTAGCGACTCTGCCACTTCACGCACCACCATCACTGCCCAACTTGTCATTGATGGTGTTCACACCACGGTGTCTGGCGAAGGAAACGGACCAGTCGATGCATTTGTCCATGCAGTTAACTCTGGACTGAATGCTCAGATCGATGTCGTTGACTACAGCGAACACGCAATGGGCCAGGGCTCTGAGGCCACTGCTGTTGCCTATGTGGAAATGAAGAACGGCAATAGCGACGCATTGTGGGGTCTCGGCACAGACCCGAACACCACATCAGCAGTTCTTCGTGCGGTACTTGCCGCCTACGAACGTCACCTAAAGGACTCATGAGCACTCTGTTCCGACTAAGTTCGGTACAGAACAAAGGAGCCCAATATGAAAGTCGTCGTTGACTATGACATTTGCGCATCGACAGGTGCCTGCACACAAATCTGTCCCGAAGTATTTGAAGTCCGCTCAGACGGCTATCTGTACGTATTGATCGAATCTCCAGGTGAGGAGTTGCGGGAAAAGCTCACACAAGCTGCCGACCTCTGCCCAACTGCCGCGATTTCCATCGAAGGCTGACTTTGTCTTTCACTTCGCTTCTCACAGCACGCTGGAAAGAAGCTGATTCATTGCTGTGCGTCGGTTTAGATCCCGACCCGCATCGCCTGACTCATCACTATTCACCTGACGCTGATGGCATCGAATACTTCTGTATCGACATCATCGACGCAACTGCACAATATGCATGCGCCTTCAAACCACAGATTGCCTACTTTGCTGCTGCCCGTGCTGAAGCACAACTAGAACGCATCTGTGAATACATTCGTAGCAATTACCCCACCATCCCCATCATTCTTGATGCGAAGCGTGGCGACATTGGCGACACAGCAACCATGTACGCACACGAAGCTTTCGACCGTTACGGCGCACATGCTGTCACTGTGAACCCATACATGGGTGGCGACACAATCGAGCCATACCTCGTTCATCCAAAGGGTGCAGCAATTGTGTTGTGTCGCACTTCTAATGCAGGCAGCGGCGAATTTCAATCGCAACTGATTGACGGCATACCTCTGTATCAACATGTTGCACGTCGCGCCGCAAATGAATGGTCACACAAGGGTGAAGTTGCTCTAGTTGTTGGCGCTACCTATCCAGCAGAACTTGCTGAAGTACGGGCAATCGTTGGCGACATGCCGTTACTTGTTCCTGGTGTTGGCGCACAGGGTGGAAGCCCCGAAGATGTTGTGAAGAATGGTGCGAACTCACACGGCACTGGCCTCATAGTGAATTCATCACGCGCCATTCTGTATGCAGATGCAGTTGACCCAATGCCAGCTGCCGCTCGTGTTGCTCGTGAGACCCGCGACGCACTTCGCGCCGCTCGGTAACTGCCTTAACTGTGTAGTGCAGTTACTTCAATGATTCCGGGCTTCGCACGGAGTTCATCTAGCACTGAATCTGAAGTTTCATCAGTTGTTGCAATCACCATCAATGCTGTTCCTGGTGTAAGTGCACGGCCCACATCCATGTCTGCAATGTTCACATTGTGAGCGCCCAGAAGAGTTCCGACAAGGCCAATAACTCCGGGACGGTCATCATTGCGAACCACGAGCATGTGATCAGACGGTGGAACGTCTGTCATGTGGTCGTCGACCATGACTAGGCGAGCTTGGCGACGAGGGCCAACAAGAGTGGCGGCAATGCTGTGTGTACCGGCACGCAAAGTAATGAGGTTTACATAGTCAGAGTTTGAACCTGAGTTTGTGACTTTGTTTTCCTTGATAGTTACATTCTGCGTTGCAGCAATTTGTGGTGCGTTCACGTATGTCACAGCGTCATCATGGCGAGCCGAGAAGAAACCTTTCAGCGCACTCAGAGTCAGGATGCGAGTGTCATACCCAGCAATCTCTCCGGTAGCAATGATTTCAAGTTCAGAAACATTTGCACCAGCCGCTGATGAAAACAGACGACCAAGGCGCTCTGCCAGTGGCAAGTACGGCTTTAACGTTTCGTTTGCATCAGCCGCTGAAATGTTCACTGCGTACGGAACGAAATCACCAGCAAGCGCCAGAAGAATCTGGTCAGCAATATGGTCTCCAGCACGGTCTTGCGCCTCGGTTGTGCTGGCTCCGAGGTGTGGAGTCACAACAATGCCAGGAACTTGAAACAACGGTGATTCGGTAGTTGGCTCTTTGTCGAAAACGTCAAGGGCTGCACCCGCAATGACGCCATTCTTCACTGCTTCTGCAAGATCTGCTTCGTTAATGATTCCACCGCGAGCAACGTTGATAATGCGCAACGATGGTTTGGCAGTCGCAAGCATTTTTGCATCAAACAAGTTGACAGTGTCTTTGTTCTTCGGCAAGTGCACGGTGATGAAATCAGAACGCTTGACAAGGTCATTTAGTTCGGCCAAATCAATGTTCATTGCGCGAGCACGTTCTTCAGAGACGTATGGGTCAAATGCAATTACTTTCATGCCGAACGCTGCAGCACGTTGCGCCACTAATTTGCCAATACGGCCAAGACCAACAACTCCGAGAGTCTTATCGAATAACTCGACGCCTTCCCACTTGCTGCGTTCCCAGCGACCCTGCACCAAAGCTGCGTGAGCCTGCGGCACATTACGAGCAACTGCCAACAACATGGCCATAGTGTGTTCTGCTGCAGACACGATGTTTGACTCCGGAGCGTTTGACACCATGACTCCACGGCGGGTGGCGGATTCAACGTCCACGTTGTCGAGACCAACACCGGCACGACCGACAACGACGAGGTCGTCAGCTGCCGCAAGTAGTGCGTCGTCCACTTGTGTGGCAGAGCGTACGATGAGGGCATGGGCGCCCTTGATTGCCACCTGAAGCTGTTCAGGGGTAAGACCCACCTGTACGTCCACTTCGTGACCAGCGGCGCGCAATTTGCTGAGTCCGCTTTCGGCTAATTCTTCTGACACCAAGATTCTGGACATTTGTCAATTCTTATCGCTAGCGTCGTGGTTTGTGACATGGATTGAACAATCCGTAAAGTTTCTTTCCCGATAGGACCCAATATGAGCCATCAATTTCTCTCAGAATCATGGATAGAGGCGGCTCGCGACATCCGTCACAGGTATTCGGGCGACGTGCCCGCCATCGATGTCGTTGTCCGCATCAACGTGATCACCACCAAAGTCCCATTCGGAGACGGCTCTATCTCGGCCTATATCGACACATCGAATGGCAGGCTGGAAATGGAATTGGGCTCCATCGAGGAATCCGATCTCACGGTGACAACTGATTACGAAACTGCGCGAAAGCTTTTTGTTGAGCAAGACCCCACAGCAAGCATGCAGGCCTTCATGGCTGGTCGCATCAAGGTTGAAGGTGACATCACCCGACTAATGGTGATGCAAACATCGTTGCCACAAACAGATAAAACCGACGCAGTAGCAGCAGAGATAAAAGCAATTACTGCTTAAGAATTAGCCATCGCATCGGCCGACCTGTCGGTGGGTGTCAGACGAGTCGCAAGCAATGCAGCAACGGTTGCAGTGCCGGCACCAAACAACAAAGCAATGCCATAACTGCGGACCACTGTCGTAGACCCCACAGTCATTTCGTGTACTGAAATCATGACTGTGGAACCAAGCACCGCACCCATTTGTGACAACAACTGTTGCATGGCTCCTGCTACACCAATTGTTTCATCGTCAACAGCATTAGCAACAAGTGCAGTGAGTGCTGGTGCTGCAATACCGAAACCAATTCCGGACAGCCCAAGCCCAAGTACAACGAGCAAATCTGAGGACCCGCTCGCAAGGCTGGACAAAATCAACATCGATGCAATGACCGCACATGCACCGATAACTCCAGACTTTCGCTCCCCTGCTCGCATGGTGAAAAAACTGGCAAGAGGAGCAGTGATGGAAAAAGTCAATGGCCGAGCAATAATCAACCACCCCACGTGTGATGCGGAGTAGCCCAAACCTCTTTCGAGCATTTGTGGCACCACGATGAATCCACCCATGTAGGCAAAGTTGATTAGCGATTGAATCGCAATTGGCAGAATTATGTTTGGCGTGCGTAACCAGTGCAATGGCATCAACGGAGCTTCCGCAACTCGTTCAGTGCGAATGAACAACCACAAAGACATCAACGAGACAATGCCGAAGATAATGATTACTGGAGACGTCCATCCCCAACTGTGTCCACGATTTATTGTGAGTAGAAATAATGTGGCACCAAAGCCAAGTGTGACAGAACCCTTTACATCAAACTTCACACTTTTAGACCGTGTGGTTTGTGGCAACAGATACCAGGCAAGCAATGCAGCACCGAGCAACAACGGAGCCTGCACTACGAAGATCATGCGCCAACCAATCGCAGAAATAACTGGGCCGCCAATTACTACGCCAAGAACTGGTGCGCCTGCTGTAACAAAACTCCACAGCCCCAATGGGCGAACCCGTTCATTTGGTTCAAACAATCTGTTCACATAGGCCATGGCTGCTGGGCCAGTTGCAGAACCAGCAGTCGCAGATAACAACCGGAACACCACCATCGACGTGGCATTCCACGCAAAGGCGGTCAAGCCAGCAAAGATTCCGGCAAACAATAAGCCATACACATAGACCTTTTTGTGTCCGTATAAATCTCCGATTTTTCCGTAGGCAGGACCTACTACACCGAACGCCAACATCGGCCCGGTTATTGACCAGTTCAAGACACTGACAGACGAGTTCAAGTCAGTTGCAATGGTCTCTAATGACACCACCAAGATTGTGATGGTGGCACTAGTGGTAAACAGTCCAGCAAGTACGACAAACAGAGTCGCCCATTTTTTTGTTAGCCCGACTTTTCGCGCGAGCCGCCGTGGAATCATCTGGGTCCATGGGACAACAGATACTTCGTCCACACCACCTTGTTCAAAGGTGATTGTTGCTTTCCCGTGTGGGGCTAGCTCTTCGTTCTTGTCGTTGCGGGAATTCATGGGAGGAATTCCAGTTTAGTTGTTTACTTCTTCACCTCAGCGGCCATTGCGTTTAGCGCTTCTGTGAGTTTGGACACTTCCCAACGATCATTTTGATTCACGGTCTCTGCTCGTTCCCATGATTTGATGCGAGTCACTTCACCAGCGGCAACATAAAACGTTTCACCTGTGAATTCACATGCTTCAGATGATAGGTAGCACACCAACGGTGAAATGTTTGCCGGATCCCATTCATCAAACTTTGCTGCATCGGTTGGCGCACCAATTCGATCGCCAAGACCTGGAGTTGCAAGAGTCAAGCGGGTGCGAGCACCAGGAGCAATGGAGTTGCTCTTTACGTTGTACCGACTGAGTTCTTTCGCAAGAATTTGTGAGAACGTTGCAATTCCGGTCTTTGCTGCGCCGTAATTCGACTGTCCTGGGTTTGAAAACAATCCAGATGTAGAAGAAGTATGAACAATGTGGCGCTGTTTTGTTACGCCAGCTTTGAACTGCTCACGCCAATACGCAGCGGCCCAGCGTGACGGTGCAAAGTGACCCTTGAGGTGAACCGTGATGACTGCATCCCATTCGCTCTCAGTCATATTGACCAAAACACGGTCGCGCAGGATGCCCGCGTTGTTTACCAAGATGTCGAGATCTCCGAATGTCTCGACAGCAGCATTAATCATGCGCTGGGCACCTTCCCAATCTGCAACGTTGTCGAAGTTTGCAACAGCCTCACCGCCCATGGCTTTGATTTCGTTTACGACTTGTTGTGCAGGTGCTGCGTCTTCACCCGAGCCATCGTTTGCGCCGCCCAAGTCATTTACAACAACCTTTGCGCCTTCGGCTGCAAAAAGAAGTGCATGTTCACGGCCAATGCCACGTCCTGCTCCGGTAATTATCGCTACGCGTCCGTCTAGTGCTCCCATGGAAACCCCCTCGTTGAGAATCGGCACAGCGCCGACAGAAACGAGATTAGGGGAAGACGAGGTCGACGGTCTTACCGACGATCACTCGCGCATAATTCTTGACGACTTTGCCGTCAATGAGAGCGCTCTTCAGCCCACGCTTTGTGTTGCCGGTGACCTTGCCAATCACCATTCCGTACTTCAACAGGCGTTCCTTCACGGTTGCGAGGTCTTTGCCGTAGATCGAGGGAATCAACGTGGTGGTTTGACCCTTCGACACCGTGATTGTGACAGTGCCGCCCTTTGCCAACTTCTCAGCCGCCACAGGTACCTGTACCGAAATTTGCCCAGCAGGAACATCAGGGCTTCCCATAGCTGGTGCTTCAACAACGACCAGACCAAGTTCAGTCAGTTTTGCAGTTGCAACTTCAAGAGTCATTCCGAGAACACTCGGAACATCGCGAAGAGCTGGCCCTGTAGAAACATTGATTGCAACTGTGGTTCCCTTAACAACTGAATCACCAACCTTCAATGTTGGCTGATCAGGAACAGTCCACGAAACAACTGTGCCAATTGCAACAGCTTCATCAGCCGTATCAATTGGAGCAGCTTCAAGACCAAGTTCGGCCAATTTTGCTTTGGCATCATCAGCAGTGAGACCTGCAAGTTCAATCAGAACAGAAAGTGTTGGCCCTTCAGAAACGACCATGGTTATTCCGTCGCGCTTTGCGAGATTGGCGCCAAGCACAGGATCAGTGCGAATGATTTGACCGGCCTGAACGCTGTCGCTGCGCTCTTTCACAATTGTGATGCCCCATCCGAATGGAGACACCTGGTTACGTGCTTCAGCTTCCGTTAAGCCCACAAGCGCAGGCACAGGGTTTTTAGGGTTAAGAACAGTGAAGTATGCACCAACGCCAGCGCCAGCAATAAGGGCAATAACTACAACGCCAATTGCAATACGGCGGCCCCAACGCTTCTTTGGTCGAACCACTTGAGACGTCGGGTCTTCAGCAGCAAGAACTCGCAATGAATCCGCATCCATAGCAATAGGGCCTGTGTCGTCGCCTCCAATGGTGAGCGGAGTTCCGACAGAACCGTCAGTAACAATCAATGAAGTTGGCGGATCAATAACTTCACTGCCACCGAACTTTGGTGTTGTGCGAATAAGAATCGGTTCGTTCGGTGCAACATTTTCAATTGGCGGCATCATTGAAATGTCAGGACGCACAACTGGTTGCGATGGATCAGTTACTGCAACTTCAGTATCGAACAATCCGGTACCGACAACATCAATCGGAGTAGGCCGCGGCAAGTTTTCAGCAGACTGAACAAGTGCTTGTCCGAATTCACGCGGAGAGAATCTTTCTGATGCAGTTGGTCGACCAGCGTGTTCAAGCACTTGTGCCAACGCACCAAAATCTGCATTCACCGGCAACAACTTGCCAGAACGATTTGCAAATGCTGCAGCGACTGTTTCTCCGGCAAACGGAACATCACCAGTCATCGACTCGACGAGTATCAGTGCGAGTGAATACACATCAGACGATGCACTGCGTGCTCCACCCTCTGCTAATTCCGGAGCGCTGTATGTGGCCTGTTCAAGACCAAGCGCATCAAGCGGACGAAGTGGTGCTCCGAAACCGACAAGGCGCACGCGGCGGTCAAGACCAAAGACCAACCGAGACGGGCGAAGGTCGCTGTGGCTGATGCCCTGCTTTGCAGCCGCATCGAGGGCACGACAAATATCAATGCCGACAATGAGGGCCTGAGACGGGGTGAGGCGTCGACCGCGGTCAAGAAACTCACGAAGGGATCCGCCGGCAAGACGCTCGCCGACCACAAAGACGTACCGCTCGCCCTCGAGGGTGACTTCACCATGGTCAAGTACCGACTCGATGCAGGGGTGGCGAAGACTGGAGGCGATATCGAATTGCTGCTCAAAGGCTGCAAGAGCGTCATCAGGAGTAGTTGACCCGAGCGCAGGGTCAATCAACTGGCTGAGCGCCACGATGCGCACTGAGATTGCTTCAAGCGACGAGAGGTCCGTTGCGTCGTACTGCAAGACTCCGGTGGATGAGCCGGCAGATTCCACCCGAAGTTGATCGAGTTGGTATCTCCCGGACAGCACTGTGCCGGGCATGTTCTGTGGCTCGCTCATGACCCATAAAACCTACCGTGTATGCCACGGAGAGGGGATTCGGAGCCCTTTTCAGGGAGAATAGAGCCATGAAACGCCCAATAAATAAGGAAACCCTCATAGTGAGCGCCGGAGTGGCAATTGGCCTCTTTGCCATTATCTCGGGCTTTAACTCCGGTTCGACTGGCCGCGACGCCCAGCGCCTCCCTGAGGTGATTGAACGCATGACTCCGGGCCCCGGCGATCAGGTGCTGCAACAGAGTCAGATTTTTGTTGACTTCATCGATGGGTACAACGCATCACTCACCATTGATGGCGTCGAACTCAAGACAACTCGTCTCGACGAATTGACCGACAACGGCGCAACACCACAACCCGGTGCACAAGTAGAAATTCCACCAACAGCTATCTACGACCCCGGCAACTACACCATTAGTTTCTTGCCTCAAGAAGGTGCTCCAATCCCCACATTGACTCAAGGCACGCACACGGCAACGGTGCTCTATTGGAAAATAACTGAAGGACCTCAGAAAGCCCGTTCGTTTACGTGGGAGTTTGACGCCAACTAGGCGGGTAACTCGCCCGTCGCGAGCAAGATTTCAAAACCAGCTTCGTCAAGTACTGGAATACCTAATTGTTCTGCCTTTGTAACTTTGCTGGCACCAGGTGATTCACCGAGCACCACCGCAAATGTCTTGGCACTCACGCTTCCGGGGCTCTTTCCACCACGACTCTTAATTGCTTCTTCTGCCCCATCACGTGAAAAGCCTGCAAGCGTTCCTGTAACCACTACGGCTTTACCAACCAAGGTTTGTGGTTGATCACTTTTCTCAACACGCCCAAACTCAACACCCGCATCTCGCAATTTTTTGATGATTGCTGCATTCTCAGCAATTTCAAACCACGACGTAATGGATGCTGCAATCACGCCGCCAACTCCGTCAACAGCCGACAACTCGTCTGCTGTTGCAACAGCTATTGCTTCTAGCGAGCCGAATTCTGAAGCAAGTGATTCTGCTGCAGCTGGACCAAGATTCTTAATGCCGAGAGCGGTGAGCAATTTTGGCAATGGTCGTGAACGAGATGCCTGAATTGATGCAACGAGATTTTGAGCACTGAGTTCTGCAAAACCTTCAAGTGTTAACAACTGTTCAACAGTGACTGAATACAAATCACCAACATCAGCAACAAGTCCGGCATCAGATAATGCAAATACAGTGCGATCTCCGAGGCCTTCAATATCCATTGCTCCACGTGATGCGAAATACATAATGCGTTGGTCGCGTTGGAACGGACAACTTGGCTCAACGCATCGCGTATCGGCGACATCGTCAAGCTTGACAAGAGTTGATTTCACTGGGCAGGGGCACTGCGTAGGAAATACCCATGGTTGCGAGTTTTTTGGGCGCTTTGATAGCACCGGCCCCACTACTTCAGGAATCACGTCTCCAGCTTTTCGCACCACAACCGTGTCGCCTGGACGAACATCTTTAGCCGCCACCTGATCACGGTTGTGCAATGTGGCCATACCCACCGTGGATCCGCCCACAAACACTGGCTTGAGCACTGCAAACGGCGTAGTTCGGCCAGTACGTCCTACAGAAACCTGGATATCAAGTAACAGTGTGTGCTTTTCCTCTGGCGGAAACTTAAATGCAATTGCCCATCGAGGCGCACGCGACGTGAAACCCAATTGTTCGCGCTGGCTGAGGTCATCGACTTTGATTACCACGCCATCTATCTCATATGGCAATTCATGGCGACGTTCTTTCCACTCATGACAGAACTGCGTGACCGCTTCAATGGAATCAACAATGGTGATTGCTGGGTTGACCGGAAAACCAAGCGTGCGCAAAAACTCGAGTGTGTCGTGGTGACTAGTGAATTCAGGACCACCAATAACTTCGCCCAACTGGTACGACCACAATGACATGTCGCGCTTTGCCGTAATTGTTGGATCTTTTTGTCGCAAACTTCCGGCACCCGCATTTCGCGGATTAACGGGTACGGGAAGTGGCGAGCGACCATTACTGACACGTTCAAGGTTTTCTGCTTCGCGTTCCGCTTTCAGATTTTCAAACGCAGCAATAGACATGAATATTTCGCCGCGCACTTCCACTACTTCTGGGGCAGACGCAACCTTCTTCGGCAACGACGAGATAGTTGCCACGTTTGCTGTGACATCTTCACCAACTTTGCCATCACCACGAGTGGCGGCCTGCACAAGCAAACCGTTTTCATAACGAATACTGATTGCGAGACCATCAATTTTGAGTTCGCACACGAAGCGAACAGCCTGATCGCCAAGCCCCTTCGCAACACGGTCACCCCATGCTCGTAATTCTGATTCATCCATTGCATTATCAAGACTGGTCATTGGCACACGATGCACAACTGGGTCAAACGTTGTGATGGCAGCAGATCCCACCGAAAGCGTTGGTGATGAATCATCGACTAGTTCGGGATGCTCAATTTCCAGTTGACGCAGTTCACGCGCTAGCTCATCAAATTCAGCGTCACTGATTTCCGGGTCGTCGTGACCGTGATATCGGGCGTTGTGGTACTGCACCTGCTCGCGCAGTTCTTCTATTCGTTTCTGAGGAGAAGGCGTGCGCGACATCACCTACAAACTACTAAAGGGGTACGGCAATGCGTGGCCCTACGAGCCAAGTGTCAAGCGTGAAGCTGTGGCTTGCTGCCCCACCTTCATAGAGACATTGCGCACATGCGAAAACACTCGCTCTGCCACACCGTCAGAATGCGAGCCAAGCCCACATGCAGGCGTGATGTAACTCATACGGCGAACAAGAAGCGGATCAACACCAGCTTTGACTAATGCGCACATGACTTCCATGAGGGTTTTCCAAGGACGCTCAGCGCTAATTGCAATTGGCCCATCTGTTCGTACAGCGCCCCATGCAATTCGGCCGCCATGTTCAAGATGATCAGAAATACGACTAGCTGCCACCAACATCTCCCCCATGTCTTCGTCATTTGAAGGAGAAGGCACGGGAACAGACAGAACGTTTGCGCCAGTTGCGAGCATTGCGCCCCAGTCAGTTCTGCCACAACAATGCAGGCCACTGATGTTTCCGCTTGTTACTGCGGCCAATGCACCAGAAATGAGGTCAATGACTTCTTCGGTCGAAATGGAAAACCCAGGTTCAAGTGCATCTGGCATAGATGGCTCATCAAGCATGATGAGCTGAGTCACACCCTCGCACACACGTGCGACTTCTTCTTGCAAAGCACTGACGTGCGCACGCACTGCTTGCAATGCAAGCGGAAAAGCAATACGAGGCTCTAGCCCAATTCGTACCAATGCAATACCTAATGTCACTGGTCCGACAAACTGCCACTTAACAGTGTGGACACCGGGATTACGAACGGGAAAGCTTTCAAGGAACGCCAGAAATGAACCGTACGCATCAGAATTCAAATCAGTTGTAATGAAGTGATCAATATCTAGCGACGACACGTCGACACTGATGCCGCCGTACTGACCGACAGAAACACCTTCAATACCAACTAAAGCCTGAGCAATCATTCCTTCTGCCGGAGACCGTCGAGGAAGGGATGGAATGGTGACAACATCTGTCGAGCGCCAGACGAAATCAAGCGCAGCCGACACGCTGCGATGCGGCAAACTGCCAACGCCGAAGGTGGCGCCAGGACGTGGCGAATGGCCGTTGTCTGAATTCACCTGTCCTCCTTTGGCGTATGAGCAGAAAAGCTCCTACCCATTGGTATCAGTAGTGCTAACGGGGAAACGAATTGGAAAATTCTGTGACAGAGACCTCTGCAGGTAAGGCTAGGGACATGGCAAAAACCCTCCCACTTCGCCCAGAGCGCATTGCGATGTCGGTTGTTCTTTTGGCCTGGGTTGTTCTGGCACTTTCGGCACCGTGGCAGGCAATTGCTGACGATGCATCTCTTCCAGTCAGTTGGGTACTCCTCACCTGGGGTTGGTTGTTCTGGACAGCAGTCGGAGCGTCGTTATTAGTTCCATCTCCAATGTCGCTCACACTCGTGCGCATCGTGGTTCCACTAGCTGTTGTCATATCTCTTGTAGCAAGCCAGCCCGTTGCAGTTTTCTGTTCTGTTGTGGCGCTCATTGTGTGTGCATCACCAGTGTTTGTCGACGCCATGGTGCAAGGCGGCGCATACGGCGACGAAAAACGTTTCGCATTACGCACGCCACTTCCGTACGTTGTTCCTGCAGTTCTCGCGTGGGCGATCTACACGGCCTCGCTAGTTGGCGGAAGCCTTCTTCTTGCTGCACAGCAGTTCGTAATCGGCGCCGTACTGATAGCTGTTGGAATTCTTCTCTCACGGACTATTCCAAAACGTCTTCATCGCCTTGCCCGCCGCTGGTTAGTCCTGGTTCCCGTTGGCATCGTGGTCCATGATCATTTGGTGTTGCACGAAACCATCATGGCGCCTTCAGCAAAAATCAAGTCGGTTGTTCGCACGTCTGATGTTGGTGAAGCAGCAGACCTAACGGGCGGAACATTCGGCGATCGTCTCACCATCACGTTGACCGAAGCAGACAAAGTAGTGATGTCAGCAATTACTGCAAAGACATTGGGAACAACAGAAGCACTACATGTGAAAATGTTCTGTATTGCACCGCGCAGACTGACTGCTGCGCTCTCGGCAATTACTCAGTAACTATTCCGCCACCAAGTACAACCATGTCAGCGGAGTCATAGAAAACCACAGTTTGTCCTGGTGAGATACGGCGGGTTGGTCTCGACCAAGCAATCACGGCAGTGTCACCCGTAACAGTAATGGTGCCCGCAGAACGCTCGCCATGGGCACTTCCCTGAACCAGAATTTCACGCGATGAAATAGTTGACACATCACTTGAATACGGCCAGGACAACGTGCCAATAGAAGTATGCGAAATGAATAATTCAGATTCATCGCCAACAACAACTCTGCGAAGCGGCACATCAACTGCCACCACATACCGTTTGTCGCCCCCACCCAGGCCAAGGCCACGTCGCTGACCAAGTGTTACTAATTCAACGGCCGGCACTTCACCCACCTGTGTGCCCGTTGCATCAACAACAGCTGCCGAGTTAAAAGTAAGACGCGGCTCCAGAAAGCCTGCACGACCAATAGTGCTTCCGATAAAGCACACGTCTTGACTATCGGGCTTCGCTGCAGTGCGTAAGCCGCCAGTTGTAGCTAATTCACGCACATCTGATTTCTGCATATGCCCAACCGGAAACATGACATACGCAAGATCTTCAGCTGACAACATATGCACTACATAACTCTGATCTTTTGCAGCATCCGCCCCACGCGCCAACCGCAAAGTTCCGTCAACATCAATCACGCGTGCGTGGTGACCAGTAGCAACTGCATCAAAGCCCAACGCACGACCACGTTCAATAAGTTTGTCGAACTTCAAATGTCGATTGCATTCAATACATGGGTTCGGCGTGGTGCCTTGTACATGAGATGCCACGTACGGTTCAACTACGTGCTCGTTGAATTCTTCAGAAAAGTTGAAGACCAAGTGATCAATGCCCACTTGTTGTGCAACCCTACGAGCATCATCAACATCAGATACCGAACAGCACCCTGTATCGCTTTCGCCACCCCATAAACGCATGGTGACTCCAACAACATCATGACCCTGATCACGAAGCACTAACGCTGCAGCTGATGAGTCAACGCCACCTGACATAGCTAATAGAACTTTCATGATGTCACCGCCCCCAGTCGTGCTGCCGCAGCAATTGTTGCATCGATTGCAGCAGAAACATCGCTTTCGGTTGTGGTGTGCCCGAGGCTAAAACGAAGCGAGCCCTTAATGCGTCCGCGTGAAACACCCATAGCTGCCAATACGTGTGATGGTTCCATGGCTCCACTCGCACATGCCGATGCGGCCGATACACACACATTTGCTTCGTCTAATAGGTACAGCAATGATTCGCTCTCCAAGTTTTCCAAACACACATGTGCAGTTCCTGCAGTGCCGGTTCCGGGCGCAAGTGTGGCTGTGGCGCATTCAATGCTTGAGGTGATTCCGCTAATCAACTGATCCCGCAATTTGCCAAGTCTTGCAACTTCAAATTGACGGTTTTTGTCTGTCAATGACAACGCAATTGAAGTACCCACAATGCCAGCAACGTTGTGCGTGCCACTGCGACGATCACGCTCTTGTCCCCCGCCCAGAATAAGTGGCTCCAAAGTTGCGCCTTCGCGCAGCACCATGATTCCCATTCCTTTCGGCCCACCAAATTTGTGGGCCGACAATGTGAGGCAATCAACGTGAGCCCACACTGTTCGCAAGTCAATCCAGCATGCAGCTTGCACAGCATCTGTATGAAACAGCGCGTCTGGTGCTTGACGTCGTACTGCGTGTGAAATGTGTTCCAAATCTGAGATCGCACCGGTCTCGTTATTCACGGCCATCACTGACACCACAGCAACATTGTCAAGGTCTGTCAGTACTGCGCGCATGACATCAGGATCAACAGACCCAGCTGAAGTCACTGGCACCACAGTTCCGCCAATGTGCTCTACGCAGTGCAACACAGCATGGTGTTCGGTTGCTCCACACACTGCGGTACCGCCGGTTCGACGAGTAGCCCCGAGAACTGCGGCGTTGGCACCTTCAGTTCCGCCACTTGTGAAAATCACTTCGCCCGGACGACATCCGATGACTTCAGCCACCACATCTCGTGCCTCGTCAATGACCTGACGGGCTTCTCGCGCGAATCGATGCGAGCCCGATGGGTTTGCATACATCACATCGCCGTATTTGCTCATGGCATCACGGGCCTCTGGGCGCAACGGCGAGGTCGCAGCATGATCGAGATACACGTATGAACGTGGCGAATCGGTGATCTCAGTCATCTCTTCAGGCTACCGATGCGTCCCCTCACACATGGTCGTGGTGGACTAGTACCTGATGAACAACGACCGCGAGAACCCCTACGGCGTTAACGGATACGACGCAACCACGTATGGCGATTCCTTTGCGGAGGTCTACGACCAGTGGTACGGGGGCCTCGACGATGCCGACTTTCTTGAATCGATCGTTAGCTCCCTCTCTCATGAACCGGTGCGTGTTCTCGAGCTCGGTGTTGGCACAGGACGACTAGTGGCGCAATGGCTTTCATTACGACCCACTTCAGGCGACACTATTGTTGGTGTTGATTCATCGGCAGCCATGTTGCAGATAGCGCAAGAAAAGAACTTCCCTGCTTCTGTCTCTTTCATACAAGGCAACTTCTCCGAACAACTGCCAACCGGCCCGTTTGATGTTGTCTTCATCGGTTACAACACACTCTTCAACGTGCCAGACGAATCAGCCCTACGAAACTGCATCAGTCGCGTGGCTCATGCCCTTACCCCAGGTGGCTCCCTCTATATCGACGCAGTTATTCCGAATTCAACAGAAGCGTCAACACTTGAATCCATCCAAACCATGGCCACGGGCGAGGAAGTGCTTGCTACAAGCCACCACGACCCACTGACTCAGCGCATTACTGGCACTTTCACGCATCTTGGCACCGAACACGGCTCACAGGTTCGATCATTCGCTGTTCGTTACTTCACTCCACCCCAACTTGATGCAATTGCCGAGCAATCTGGATTGACGTTGTTCTCTCGTTATGCCGACGGGCGTCAGACTGCGTTTACTTCAGATTCACATCGTCACGTCAGTCGGTATTCACCTACCGTGTGACTTTCGTAGACCGATAATCCACCGAAATCAGGGCTTTTCGGCCTATCCTGAGTAGGTAATGAGTCAGCTTCGTCTCAATCTTCTTACCGGCCGCTGGGTCACGGTGGTGCCATCTCGAGCTAAACGCACGAGCGACTTTGCTCCGCGCGCTCAAAAAGTTGAAAACGATCCTGATCGTGAATGCCCGTTCTGCCCTGACAGCACACTTGCGCATGATGATGTTCCGCTTTTGGAAAATGCTGACGCAGCAGGTAACTGGCAATTGCGCGTTATCGCTAACCGCTACCCCGCATTCGAAGGTGACGAGTCACTTGCTGTACGCAACCTCGGTCCTGTTCACGTCATGGCCGAAGCCAGCGGAACTCATGAAGTGTTTGTGTACTCACCAGAGCATGAAGTACGACTTGATCAACTCTCTGATGACCAGATTGCACAACTCATGGCTGCACTCAAGGCACGCTTTATCGCTCATGCCAACACGCCAAACATTCGCTACACCCAAGCAATTGTGAATCATGGTCGTGAAGCAGGCGCATCACTTGCTCATCCACACGGACAGCTGCTCGGTCTTCCTTTCGTACCTGGCGAAATTCTTGAAGAAGAACGTGCTTTTGAACGCTTCAAAGGTGGATGCATTGTGTGCACCACGACAGAAGCAGAATCAAACAACGAACGTTTTGTGCTTGAGAACGATCACGCAATGGTCGTGTGCCCCTTCTGGTCTTCTAGCCCCTATGAATTGCTCATCATGCCAAAGGACCACCAGCAACATCTCACTGATTCCTCAGATGATGCACTCACTGGCGTAGGTCTCGCAGTTCGCGATGCACTGAGGCATCTTGTTGCCACTCTTGGTGACATTGCTTTCAACCTTGTGTTCCATACAGCCCCATCACACCACGAGGGCATGTACCACTGGCACGCACACTTGTTCCCCAAACTCACCACCACTGCTGGTTTTGAACGCGGCACAGGTGTGATGATCAACATCATTGCTCCTGAATTTGCTGCAGACGCACTACGTCGTGCCGCAGTTGGCGTTTAGTTCATGGGAAGCATTCGCGTAGCAATTGATATCAACGCAAGCACACAACGCGTGTGGGAAGTCGTTGAACCAATCGAACGTCACATTGACTGGATGGCAGATGCCGTTGCGATTCGTTTCAAGACTGATCAAACGCGCGGTACAGGCACCGAATTTTATTGCGACACCAAAGTTGGCCCCATCAAGCTTGTTGACGAAATGAAGATCACCTCCTGGGTTCCAGAAAAAGCCATGGGTGTCACACACACTGGTGTTGTTACCGGAACTGGTGAATTCACACTTGAAGCATTGTCACCAACCACCACTCGTTTCGTGTGGACTGAAGTCTTGGTGTTCCCGTGGTGGCTCGGTGGAAAACTTGGCTCCCTTGTTGGTGGTCAAATTGTGATGAAAGCAATTTGGCGCAAGAACCTACGCATTCTCAAAAAACTCGCTGAACAGTAATTACGCAGGACGTGGCGCAGACCAGCCACGCCACTTTGAAATCACGCGGATTGAAAACGCAAGCACTATTCCCACAACAGCCACCGCTGATTGGTTGAATTCAAATTCATCACCAACCACAACAACCACTGCTGCGGCTATTGCTGCTGTTGCATAGATCTCTCGGTGTAACACCACGGGAATCTCGCGCACCAATACATCGCGTGCTACTCCTCCCCCAATTGCTGTGAGCATTCCGATACCAATTGACGCAGGAGCATTCACCCCTGCATTTAGCGCCTTCTGTGCCCCAGCAACTGCGAACAAACCCAACCCTGCCGCATCAAGCACCAGCAGTGGTTTTTGTAACCGAGTGATGGTGGGGTGAACATAGAAGACAAAAACACCACACACAACAGGCACTACTAAATATCGAGCATCGGTAAATGTGGCCGGAGGTGCAATTCCCAGCAAGAGATCTCGAATGATTCCTCCACCCAAAGCAGACGTGGCCGCTAGTGCAAGCACACCGAAAATATCGAGATTCTTTTCCACACCAACCAAGCCACCAGATAATGCA
>JBILOM010000040.1:0-10757 GCA_044374495.1 Ilumatobacteraceae bacterium
TCACGTCGTGAAATTGGTATTCCGACGGTGTTCAACTTGTTGGGGCCAATGGCGAACCCCGCGCCGATTTCAAACATGCTGGTCGGCGTTGCAATGCCAAACATGATGGAGGCAATGGTGGGTGCGCTGGCGTCACGTAATGTCACCAGCGCATGGGTAGTACATGGCCACGGCGGACTTGATGAGCTTGCGGTGAGCGGCCCGAACATTGTGTACGAACTGCGCGATGGCAATATTTCCCGATTCGAAATTGATGCGGCTGAATTCGGAATCACGCATTCAACGCTTGCGGATATTCGCGGGGGAGACGCCACGGACAACTTGGCCATCATGAATGGTTTGTTCTTTGGCCAAACGGGAGCAGTTCGCGACATCGTTACCTTTAACGCTGGGTGTGCTCTGTTTGTCGCACAGCATGTCGAGTCTGTTGCTGATGGCATCGACGTGGCTCGCGCCACCATTGATTCCGGTGCGGCAGCAAGCATGCTGGCCAAAGTCGTCACCGTCAGTTCGGCTGAAGCCAAGCGCATGCAGGTGTAAAAACCAGAACCGTGTCACACCCCTTCGTCACTCTTATGACATGGACATCACGCCTCTCACCCTCTCAGACTCCCCACAGTACGAACCAGTTCTCATGATCTCTTGTGACACCTGTGTTATGGCAGACACCGATGCCTGTGGTGATTGCATAATGAGTTTCCTGTGTGATGCACCCTCTGAAGGTGCTGTAGTTCTTGATCTTCAGGAACTTCGGGAAATTAGGTTGCTCGCTCAGGCCGGTTTGGTGCCTACGCTTCGGCACCGTGCCGTTGGCTAAACCTTCCTCCCGTAATCCCGCAGTCGTCTCTCCAGATGCCCCTCAGGGAGCTGAGTATTGGGCACACCTGCACGCCATTGGTCGGTCGGCTGGTCTTCATTCACTCGGGGTAGCTCCGGCAGATCAGATGCTTCGTGCACGTCAACAGATACAAGATCGCATCGATCAGGACCTGGTCAACGACATGAAATTTACGTTCCTGCGTCCCGAACGTTCGACAACGCCAAGCCAGCATCTCGACGGAGCACAATCAATCATTGTTGGCGTTCGCTCGTACGCAATTACCGATCATCCAGATGATGGTGCATCGTCTCCGTTAGCCCGGGTTGCTCGTTATGCGTGGCTTGATCATTATGGCCACCTCAAAGATTCGCTATCTGTCATCGCCGAGCGTTTACGACAAGACGGTCATCGTGCTGTTGTTTTTGCAGATGACAACGCAATGGTTGATCGCGAGTCGGCATGGCTTGCAGGTCTTGGTTGGTTCGGCAAGAACGCAAACATCTTGCTGCCGGGTCATGGAAGCTTCTTTGTAATTGGGTGTGTGATTACAACTGCAGTTCTTCCAATCGCTACACCCATTGATGACGGGTGTGGTGCGTGTTCTCGCTGTATTCCTGCGTGCCCAACGGGGGCCATTGTGAAAGACGGCGTCATTGATGCCAATAAGTGTTTGGCATGGTTGCTACAGAAGCCAGGAGTTTTTGACAGGGAATTTCGAGTCGCTCTTCATGATCGCATCTATGGGTGTGACGATTGTCAAACTGCATGTCCACAGGTTCGACGAAAAGAGTTGAGTGAGTCAACAGAGCAACTTCAATCGATGATTGAAGTGTTGGCTTGGTTGTCTATGGATGACGAGACACTGAACGAATCATGTATGCGTTGGTACGTGCACAAACGTGACATGACCTGGATTCGGCGGAACCTTCTCATCGTTCTCGGCAATATCGCTGACCCGAAGAACCCAGACGTGGTTGATGCCGTTCGCAAATACTTGTCGCATTCCCGCAGTGAGTTACGCGCTCATGCAGTGTGGGCAGCTGGCAGATTAGGTCTTACCGAACTTATAAATCATGAAGATTCTGACCCCATGGTGCGCGACGAGTTGCTGCATCTGCCAACCTTGCGGGAAGGCCTATGAAGCATCTTCTTGTTACCAATGATTTTCCCCCCAAGATTGGTGGCATTCAATCTCTGTTGTGGGAATGGTGGCGTCGACTACCGCCGGACTCCTTTGCTGTGCTTACAAGCCCTCACGGGGATGCCGCAGCATTCGATGCAGGTGAGCCGTATCGCATTGAACGAACGCGTGAGCCTGTGTTGTTGCCTCACCCTTGGATGGTGCAGCGCATTAATGCGATGGCAAAAGACTTCGGTGCAGACTTTGTGGTGCTTGACCCTGCACTGCCACTAGGTCTTGTGGGGCCGCGTTTGTCTGTTCCGTACATGGTGGTGTTGCACGGAGCAGAAGTAACAGTGCCTGGTAGATTGCCGTTGTCTCGTCAGGTCCTCGGTCATGTGTTGCGTGGCGCTGATCACATCATTGCTGCTGGTGGGTATCCGGCAACAGAAGGTGATCATGCTGCAGGGCGCGCGTTGCCGACCACAGTTGTTCCGCCTGGTGTTGATACTCAGAGATTTGTTCCGTTAGATACTGCAAGCAAGAAGGCAGCACGAGCAAAGTTTGGTTTTGATGCAGATGACGAAATCATTCTGGGATTCAGCAGGCTGGTGCCACGTAAAGGGTTCGACACTGTTATTCGGGCTGTTGCACAACTTGCACCACATCGTCCTCGTTTGCGTTTAGTAATTGCAAGCACTGGTCGAGATGAAGATCGATTGCGAAAGCTAGCTAACGAATTAGATGCTCCGGTTACTTTCGTCGGTCGTGTTGAGCATGATGATGTGCCTGCGTTGTACGGATGTGCAGATGTTTTCTCCATGATGTGTCGTAATCGGTGGGCGGGTCTCGAGCAAGAAGGTTTTGGGATCGTCTTCGTTGAAGCAGCCGCATGTGGAGTGCCACAGGTAGCGGGCGATAGCGGGGGAGCAGCAGAGGCAGTTCTCGATGGAGTTACTGGCTATGTCATGAAAGACCCCACCGATGCATCCGGATTAGCTGCTCGCATTGCAACGATTCTGGATGATGAACCGTTGCGGTCGTCTATGGCTATTGCCTCACGTGCACGTGCGGAATCTGAATTTGAATACTCAGTTCTTGCAGCCCGTTTGGGACAAGTGTTGAAGGTTGCGCAATGATGGAGCCCATGCCAGGGTCGTTTCTCGTCAAATGCAATGTTGCACTTACCGCGGTATTTGTAGCGGCGTCAATTGTCGCTGCGGTGACATTCACATCACCGTGGAAGACCATTGGTGTCGTGGTGAGTCTTGGCTGCTTTACAGTCGGCATTGTTGCGTTCTTGTGGGGCTATTGGACAGCAGTACAGCGCAGTCGTGCTGACAATATTTCAGTAGCTGCTCTTTATTTTTTGGTCGACAATTGTGCACCACAATCAGTTGCACGACTGATGAACAGCGCTCTCGGTATTCAAGTAGTGGTCGCTGTTGCCACAGCGATTAGTCGTACAACTACTGACGGCCGTGCGGGGAGCACATTGGCATTTGGGGTGCTGGCTCCCATGATGGGCCTTGGTCTTAATGGTCTATGGGGAGCCACATTTGGCTCATTTGCCCCG
Source organism: Ilumatobacteraceae bacterium (assembly GCA_044374495.1). Taxonomy (GTDB): domain Bacteria; phylum Actinomycetota; class Acidimicrobiia; order Acidimicrobiales; family Ilumatobacteraceae; genus UBA2093. Next base: position 3,517 of record JBILOM010000040.1, read on the forward strand.
CGTCAATTCGGCGATTCTCCTGAGGTGCCACTTCAGGAGCCCGCGAGCGGTCAAGATTAGAACCATGACTGACCGCGCTGCACAGACCACCCTCATCTCGGCCCCTCTGGCTTCTTGTTGGGATGTTGTTCTCGGATTTGAGAACTACCCCGATTGGGCAAAGGATGTTAAGGAAGCAAATGTGTTGACACGCGACAATGAAGGTCGTGGTCTTCGAGTTGAATACCGCGCATCAGCTCTTGGTCGCAGCACTCGTTACACACTTGAATATGACTATTCACAACAGCCATCACGTCTGTCATGGCATCTAGTTGAAGGCGACATCATGCGTGCGCTTAATGGTGCGTATTCGTTTGTAGAAGTAGATGGTGGCACTCAAGTCTTTTACGAACTGGAACTTGAACTTGTTGTTCCGTTGCCTGGTTTTGTGAAGCGTCGTGCCGAGGCAAGAATTCTCATTGAGGCAGTCAAAGAACTGAAGGCTCGCGCCGAGTCGTGAGCTTCGTTGGAATTGATGTTGGTGGCACAAAGTGCCATGGCGTGCGCGTTGATGAACGTGGCGTTGTACTCGAAGAAATCAGATACCCAACGCCACATGCTTCTGAGTTGGTTGATCTCCTTGAAGCAATGTTTCAAGAACTCTCCGGAACACACACGCTTGGTGTTGGGGTCCCAGGGTTAATCACGCCAGATGGAATCGTGCGTGCGTCTCCCAACATGAAGGGCGCTCACAACATTGCAGTTGGGCCTGAGCTTCGTTCGCGTCTTGGTATCAGTGTGCATGTAGAAAACGATGCAACGATGGCGGCCTACGGTGAATGGAAAGCTGGTGCTGCTAGCGGCGCTATGAACGCTGTCATCGTCACGCTTGGCACTGGTATTGGTGGCGGAATTGTCATGGGTGGTCAGTTGCACCGGGGTGCAAACGGGTTCGCTGGCGAAATAGGGCACATGGTTGTGCAGCACAATGGCGAACAATGCGTGTGCGGTCGGCGTGGCTGCTGGGAACGATACGCATCCGGGTCTGCGTTGCGAATGTTGAGCGGTGGCATGAGCGGTGAAGAAGTTTTTGCTGCGGCCAGTTCAGGCGACGCTCATGCTCTGTCAGTTGTTGCCACGTTTGCAGATTGGGTTGCAGTGGGGCTTGCAAGCCTGACAAATATTTGCGACCCAGAAGTGATTGTTATCGGTGGAGGCGTGGTGCAGTCGTTCGAATTCGTACTTGATTCTGTGTCACAGAGTTTTGCTGCTGCGCTGTATTCATCCGAATCGCGACCTCATCCTTCGTTACATGTCGCAGCTTTAGGTGAACGTGCAGGCGCAATAGGTTGTGCCCTGTTTATGACTCAGGGCTAGCCCAACTGCGGGAGCGTTCAACCGCACGGAGCCATTGCGCATGCGAATGATCTTCTTCTTGGGGTTCGAATCGTTTATCGAGCGCCCACATGGAACCAATCTCACCAAGGTTTGCCCACACGCCTTCTGCCAAGCCAGCTAGGTATGCAGCACCCAATGCCGTGGTCTCATGATCTGTAGGTCGCAATACTGGAACACCAAGAGCATCTGATTGACGTTGCAACATTGCGTCCATCACTGATGCGCCACCGTCAACACGAAGTTCAGCAAGCGTGACGCCGCCAGCCTGAGTCATTGCATCAATTGCATCTCTGGTTTGGTGCACCATTGCGTCAACTACTGCGCGAGCAATATGTGCCTTGGTGGTGCCGCGGGTGATTCCGATGATTGAACCGCGGGCATACGGATCCCACCATGGGCTTCCTAGGCCAGTAAATGCTGGCACCACGTATACGCCGCCTGAATCGGGTACAGATTCTGCCAAACTTCCGATCTCTGATGACTCGTTAATGATGCCAAGACCATCACGGAGCCATTGAACAGCAGCGCCGGTTACAAAGATTGCTCCCTCAAGGGCATACACCGGCGCACCGTCTCCGAGGTCCCAAGCAACTGTGGTGAGCATTCCGTCTGAAGGGGCCGGACATGTTGTGCCGATATTGAGAAGTACAAAACTCCCAGTTCCGTATGTGTTCTTCGCCATGCCAACGCTTGTGCAAGCTTGTCCGAACAGTGCAGCTTGTTGGTCACCAGCGATTCCAGAGATCGGTATTCCGTTCGGTACGCCAGGAACATCAGTAGTTACTCCGAATCGCCCACTTGATGGTCGCACTGTCGGCAACACAGACATAGGAACACCGAGTAAGTCGCACATTTCAGCGCTCCATTGCAAAGTGTTGATGTCAAACAACATCGTGCGACTCGCGTTAGATGGGTCTGTTACGAAAGCAGTGCCGCCAGTTAGTTTCCACACCAGCCATGAGTCAATTGTGCCGATACACAAATGTTCAATTGGAGGAACAGCAGTGTGTTGCAATAACCATGCAGCTTTTGTTCCTGAAAAATACGGATCAAGAACAAGGCCGGTTACTGCGCGAACACGTTCTAGCGACGGCAGTAGCTCTTCGCATCGTTCTGCAGTACGACGGTCTTGCCAGACAATCGCATTGCCAGATGGTTTCCCAGTTCTTTTGTCCCAGGCCAAAACCGTTTCTCGTTGGTTTGTGATTCCGATGGCGGAAACGGGTTGTGTGAGTTGGCTGCACACGTCCTGCAAGGTGGCCACAATTGCATTCCAGATTTCAATTGCATCATGTTCAACCCAACCTGGTTGTGGAAAGTATTGAGTGAATTCTTTGTATGACGAAAATGACTCGTGTCCGTCGTCAAAGACGGCTCGTGTGCGCACTCCGGTGGTGCCTGCATCAATAGCCAGCACCACGCTCATGAAGCGCCTGGCCCCGATGCAGCAATGAGTCGAATGAGGTCTGCGTGTACGCCCGGAGTTGCTGCAATTACTTGCGACGGCGTTACAGGGTTACCGACATAGTCAGAAAAAACTGCGCCAGCTTCGGTAGCTATTACTTGGCCTGCAATGAGGTCCCATGAATGTAGGTGTTCTTCGAAGTAGGCATCAAGGCGTCCGCACGCAACGAAACACAAATCAACAGCAGCTGCTCCGAATCGGCGAAGGTCTCGTACTTTCATCACAATGTCGGCAACGCGTTTGGCATGTACTTCACGCTCGCTGATTACGTAGCTGTAGCCGGTGCATACAAGAGCATCTGCAAGGTCATTATTGTCGCGAACTCTGATGGGTGATCCGTTGAGACTGGCGCCTTCTGTGCGGGCGCCAGTAAACATCTCGCCGAGAGCCGGCACATACACCGCTCCGGCAAGTGGGCCATGTTCATCAGTTGCTCCGATTGAAACAGCCCACATCGGAAGATCGAAATAGAAATTCGTGGTTCCATCGATGGGGTCGACGTGCCACGTAATTCCAGAAGTACCATTTTTAGCTGCGCCTTCTTCTCCGATAATTGCATCGTCAGGACGCAATTGTGCCAAGCCTTCAGTAATCATGGCTTCGCTTGCCTTATCAAACTTTGTCACCATGTCAATCGGTGATGACTTTGTTGTGGCAGTAAGTGGGCCGCTCTTGCGTCCGAGAAGCGCCATATCTCCTGCTTCACGAGCCAATGATTCGGCAACGTGACGTAACTGAGATCCGAGCGAGGGAGAGGTGGTCATGTGGGATCCGAAATATCTCGCCACTCACCATGTGCGCGTAACACGAGAACTGCAACGATGGCTGTTCCGCCTGCGCCAATCAGACTGCATATCAACATTCCCGAACCAGTTTGTACAGAGCACGCGCCAGTGCATTGTGTATCAACTAATCCATAGCCAAGAAGTCCACCTGCGAGGCCGCCAAGCAGAATAGAGCAAAAGGCAACGATTCGCGCAGTGACGGACGGTAGGGCAGAGAGTGATGTGGAGGAGTCTGGCACCAGCCCATCGTAGGCGTGCTTGCATGGCGAGTGCAGTAGCGTTCGTTCAAATGACCAGTGACCGTTCGATTCTTCACATTGATATGGATGCCTTCTATGTGTCGGTTGAGTTATTGCGTCACCCGGAATTACGGGGACTACCGGTAGTCGTCGGAGGAACAGGGGGTCGCGGCGTTGTAGCCGCAGCGTCGTATGAAGCGCGCAGGTACGGAATTCACTCCGCCTTGTCGTCGGCTATCGCGCGCAAATTGTGCCCGGACGCCGTGTTCATTGCTCCTGATATTTCGCACTATGTCGAATACAGCCAAAAGTTGCACACAATATTTGAGTCGTTCACTCCACTTGTTGAACAGATCTCAATTGATGAAGCATTTTTAGATGTCACGGGGGCATCACTTCTGATGGGTGATGCGGTTTCTATTGCGTGGGCATTACGCGAGCGCGTGGTGTCGGAAACGCAGTTGACATGCAGTGTTGGAGTCGCACCAAACAAGTTTCTTGCCAAGCTTGCATCTGAACATGCAAAGCCGCGGGCCATGGCTGGCGGAGTGCAACGCGGGTATCAAGTGTTTGAAGTGAAACGCGGACATGAATCTGAATTCTTATTACCGCTTCCTGTGCAGTCACTATGGGGAGTCGGGCCTGCAACGCTTGCAAAACTTGAAGCCATAGGTGTCCGTATTGTCGCTGATCTAGCGGAACTAGATGTTGACATTGTGTGTGCTGCGGTTGGGGATGTGAATGGACGACATCTTCATGCTCTTGCACGGGGAATTGATGAACGATCTGTCGAGCCAGAACGGATTGCAAAATCAATCGGACATGAAGAGACGTTTTCTTCAGATCTCACAACGCACGAGGAGTTGCGCGTGCAATTGGTGCGTCTGTGTGATGCGGTGGCGCGTCGAACTCGTGATGCCGGAGTAGCGGCTGGCACATTGTTGTTGAAAGTGAAATTCTCATCATTTGAATCAGTCACTCGGTCGGTGACGCCCTCAGTGCCACTGACAACTGGTCCATCCATGGTGGCAGCCCTCGAGCCTCTTTTGTCCATGTTGGACTACGCACAAGGTGTTCGTTTGCTTGGTGTTCATGCTCAGAAACTGACCGAGCAGAGCGAGGGGATTCCCCGATTATTCGATGATGGTGGAGATACGCCCGAAGACATTGAAGAGCATTGGAAGCCAGCCAGCAAGGCAGTTGACCTGATTGTGGATCGGTTTGGGGCAGGAGTGATCGGGCCTGCAAGTGGGCTCAACACCAGAACTCCTGGTCAGAGCCCAGCAGGTCCGGTCGCTGACGACAGGACCTGACATAGAACACACCGACGCGCATTGCGTTTAGGTCTGTGAGGTGAGACAATCATCGTGTGCCATTGTCAGACGACGAACAAAGAATCCTCCGTGAGATTGAAGCTCAGCTCAAAACTGACGAGAAATTCGCTAGCGCGGTGTCCTCGTCTGGGCTGTATCGCCACTCGGCCCGCCGTGTGTGGTGGGCATTAGTTGGGGTCGTTGTGTCGCTCGTGGCCGTTGTTGCCAGCTTGCAGATTCATTTCCTCATTGCCTTTGCAGCCTTTGTTGTGATGATGGGCTTCGCTTTGGTCATTGAACGCCAGGTCCGATTGATTGGGCGCGCAGGGGTTCAAGACCTTGCCCAAACAATCCGTAAGCCTCGCGTCAAGTTCCCTCACAATTAGTCGAGATTTGCCCACTACTGTTGGCGCTATGCAAACCGCAGGTTCGACTTCGACAAGAGACTCTGCATTCCTGTCCATTTTTGGGGCTGTCGTTGTTCGTCCATGGCTGTGGGGTACGGCGCTTGCTCAGGCATATCGATTAGTGCCACGAGGATGGTGGCGCACAGCACCATTTCTTCCAGTGCCTTCGCGGGACTATTTAGAGTTTCGTCTGGTCACTCAATATGGCGGTGGACATGGCGTAGCACGAGGGCCCATTCGGTCAGAAGATGTTGTCGCCTACTTACAGTGGTGCAGACGGTGGAGTAGCGAGAACTAATGAGAAGCGCACTCGTTCTCAATGCAACATATGAACCACTCAGTGTTGTGTCAGCACGACGTGCGATCTGTCTTGTTCTCTGCGATAAGGCTGAGGTCATCGCAGATGACGGAACAGTGGTTCACTCAGAGCGACTCACATTGGCTTCACCAATTGTTATTCGATTGCGGTACGTAGTGAAAGTTCCGTATCACCGCAACGCAACCATGTCGCGTCGTGCAGTATTTGCCCGCGATCATCATCGTTGTGGTTATTGCGGCGGAACAGCCGACAGTATTGACCATGTCATGCCTCGCTCTCGCGGTGGAAAAAATGTATGGGAAAACGTGATTGCTGCATGTCGTGGATGCAATCTACGAAAGCGTGATCGAACTCCTGAGGAAGCAGGCATGCAGTTGTCGAGCATCCCGCGAGCACCACGTGAGATGTCGTGGATCATGTATGCCGTGCCGCGGGTTCCCGAACAGTGGAAGCCGTACTTGGCTGAGGCCAGTTAAACCGAATCGAATTCCCCAATGACTACGCCATTAATGGAGTGGGGCCGCCATGACTGGACAGGCACTGCTGCTGATTTTCATGCAATGGATCTACCGGCAGAACGTGCATTGTGGTGGTGCCAAGTTCACGACCCGACTGTGATTCTCGGATCAACGCAAACAATTGATGATGTGGATCAGAAGAACGCAGTTGAGAGTGGTCTGTTGGTGTCGCGACGTCGAAGTGGCGGGGGAGCAGTATTCGTGCACCCAACAGATTCTGTATGGGTTGATATAACAATTAGCCGCAATGACCCATTGTGGAAAGACGATGTTGTGCAGTCGATGCTGTGGCTTGGTGATCTTTTTGTGGAAGCACTTTCACCATGGGTACAAGCACAGGTGTACCGTGACTCTTTTTCAATTGGGGTTGATGGTCGTGTTGTCTGCTTTGCAAGTTCGTCGCCTGGTGAAGTTTTTGTGGGGACAAACAAACTTGTTGGCATCAGTCAACGTCGCAGCCGTGATGGAGCCAGATTTCAATGTGTGTTGTATCGACATTGGCAGCCAACCGAATGGTCACACGTCCTTGCTTCTCCAGATGTGCGGTCACGTGTCGCAGATATTGACGTGGCGACCCTCGATATTCCGGCTCTCACCCTTGTCAATGCCATCTCGGAGCAGCTTTCTCTCCTAGGTGGGGAAGAAAGTGGTGAAATTTGGGGGTAAATGGTTGACAGTGGGGAGAAGTGGGGATAATCTGTCCCATGGGAGAGGCGGAGAACTTCACCCAGGAAGGCAGAGACTGTGTTTGTTGGAGTGCACGAGCGACAGCTCGACCCAAAAGGTCGACTCGCGCTCCCTGCTGCATTTCGCCCCCG
>JBILOM010000142.1:0-3092 GCA_044374495.1 Ilumatobacteraceae bacterium
ACAAGGCGAGGAATGTTTGAACAAATGATTGGCTCACGGAAAACCACTCCACCAAGAATGTTACGAATTGTGCCGTTTGGCGACTTCCACATTTTCTTCAAACCGAACTCTTCAACACGCTGTTCATCTGGTGTGATGGTTGCGCACTTCACGCCGACGCCATGCTTCAGAATTGCATTGGCTGAATCGATAGTTACCTGGTCGTCTGTTGCATCGCGGTGCTCCATACCAAGGTCGTAGTACTCAAGATTGATATCGAGGTACGGCACGATGAGGCGGTCCTTGATGAACTGCCAAATGATGCGAGTCATTTCATCGCCATCGAGCTCGACGACCGTATTTTCAACCTTGATCTTTGCCACGGGAACACCTCATTCTTTGTGTCGGCGATGTGCCGAATCTCACTTGTATCAGACTTGTACACAATAGCGTTTCGGGCGGGGTCGCGCCCTACCATCTTCTCTAATGGATTTTGAGTGGAGCCCTGAACACATTGCCCTTCGCGAGAAGGCAGCAGCCGTCGCGGCTGATGGCGTAGCCCGATACGGACGCGATACAGCGTCGTGGATGAACGGCTATTCAAAAGAGTTCTCGCGCGAGCTTTCCTCTCACGGCTGGATCGGCCTCATTTGGCCAACTGAGTTCGGTGGTGGCGGCAGACCCCCTATCGAGCGACTCATCGTTGGCGAAGAGATGATTAAAGCTGGCGCCCCGATTGCAGCTAGTTGGTTTGGTGACCGTCAGATGGGTCCTGCACTGATTCAATACGGAACTCCTGAACAACAAAAAGAATTCTTGCCAGGCATTTTGGCCGGCGAAACAACGTGGTGCATCGGCATGAGCGAACCAAATGCTGGAAGCGATCTTGCATCGTTGAAAACTTTCGCCGAAGACGATGGCGATGAATGGGTCATCAACGGCCAGAAGATCTGGACAAGTTTCGGTGCTGACGCTGATTATTGCTACCTCATTTGCCGCACAAGCAGCGACGGACCACCACATGCGGGCATCAGCGAAATCATTGTGCCGATGAATACTCCAGGCATTGAAGTACGCCCCATTACAGACATGACAACTAACCGTCATTTCTGTGAAGTTTTCTATACAGACGTTCGCGTGCCGAAGGGAAACCTTGTCGGAAAGCAAGGCGCTGCGTTTTCACAAACCATGCGTCAGCTTGAACACGAACGCGGCGGCATTGACAGGCTCGTTTCGAACTACTTCCTCTTCCAAGAAGCATGCGCAATGGTTGACAAAACCAATCGCACTGTTCGCCAAGAAATTGCTGCTCTCGAAATCGGTTACCGCATCGGCCGCATCTTGGTGATTCGCGAAACCCTCAAGCAGGCACCTGCTGGGTTTTCTGCGGCAACTAAATGCTTTTGCACTGAACACCAGCAACGCGTTGACCAATTCGTGTCGCGCGCTATGGGTGCTAACGCAATGATCTGGGACGATGCAGCAAAAGGGCTTGCGTACAGCCCCGGATACACCATCATGGGTGGTACTTCGAATGTGATGCGCAACATTTTGGGAGAGCGTTTTCTCGGCTTGCCTAAGATGTAGCCATGGCCGACCTTCTCGCTCTCAGTACTCGCATTGTTGACTCTGGCATCGCAGATGTTGCCGTTAACCGAGTCAATAATGAATTATCAGAAGTGGCCGAGAACCTCGCCATGGTGGAGTCGTTTAGTCACAGTGTTGTGTGGGACTCTGGCGATGGCCTTGTGTGTTTCGACGCAAGTCATGCCAATACTGGCGAAGCAGTTGTTAACGCGATGCAACAATGGCGCGCACAACCAATTGAAGCAATTGTCTATACACACGGCCATTCCGATCATGTTGGTGGCAGTGGTCCATTCGCTGCTCGCATGGCAGCAGATGGTTTTCGTGCTCCCCGCGTTATCGGTCATGAAAACGTCACTCAACGTTTCCAGCGTTACCGCGACACGAACGATTGGAACGTTGCAATCAATGCGCGCCAATTCGGCGGTATTCGCGGTGACTTAGAAAATGCACTGAATGACTTGCGCCCGCCAGCTGGTGGACGCAAACTTTCAGATTTCATTCCTGTCGATACTTTGGAACTCACCGACAGCCTGAGTGATTTCACCACCATGAAATTTGGTAACGAAACAGTTGAATTCCATCATGCTCGTGGGGAAACAGATGACCATTTGTGGTCGTGGTTCCCAGAGAAAAAATGGATCGCTTCTGGTGACTTCGTTATTTGGAACTTTCCTAATGCCGGGAACCCACAAAAAGTACAACGGTGGCCAATTGAATGGGCTGCCGCATTGCGCGCCATGATCGCCAAAGGTCCCGAATTGCTTCTGCCAGCACACGGCTTACCCATTGCAGGTAAAGAACGCATCGCGCGAGTGCTTGATGAAATTGCAACGGCTCTCGAAGACCTTGTGAGCACAGTTGTCAACATGATGAATGCTGGTGAGACACTGAACACAATCATCCATACAGTGCGCGTACCTGATGCCACTCTTGGTAAGCCATACCTTCGACCTCTCTATGACGAACCAGAATTTGTTGTCCGAAACATTTGGCGTTTGTTCGGAGGCTGGTGGGATGGTGCCCCGTCACGCCTGAAGCCAGCGCCCGATGAAGTTCTTGCAGTTGAACTTGCGTCACTATCTGGAGGTGCAGATGTTCTCATGCGCCGTGCCGTTGAACTCGCAACATCAGGAGACCTTCGTCTTGCGTGTCACCTTGCAGACTTCGCAGGTTGGGCAGCGCCTGACGACCCAGAAATTCACCACATGCGCGCTGATGTTTATGAAGCACGTCGCAAGAGTGAAGCATCCCTGATGTCAAAGGGAATTTTCAAAGGCGCATCTCGCGATTCAGAAAAAATCGTTAAGGCAGCTCTTGGCGAAAAGTGATTACGACACCGTAATCATGACTAACGCAACACCCGCCAACAACAGCCCAATTGCCTGGGGTCGGTGAATCTTTTCTTTGTCTAGTCCAACCGCTAACAACAATGTGCTTGCTGGGTAAAACGAGTTAATGGTTGCCACGATCGACATAAGCCCGTGACGTACCGCCAACAAATAAAGAGCATTTGCAGCCGTATC
>JBILOM010000143.1:0-3059 GCA_044374495.1 Ilumatobacteraceae bacterium
CGATTGCTCGCCGATTCCGCGAACTTGCTGGTTTCACTGAGGACGAAAATGACCACATTGCAGACCTCGGAATGCAAGCCCTCAATGAGCGCAAGGCGCAACTTCGCGAGAAGCAAGCCGCAGCAGCCAACTAATCATGACCCTTACGGTCACCCCAGACACTTATAACTTTGTCGCATTTGATACTGCGTACACCACGCGTATTGCCGAACACATGGCAGCACAGCTTGGCCTCGATGACATTGATGTTCTCATTGCGATTAACGAGAACTCTTCGTTAACGCGCATTGAAGTTGACGTCACCGATTCGCTCATCACAATCACACCTCACTCGGGTGCGCTTGAAGATACGCGCCGGCCTCGTCAGCAAAGTGAATTGAATACCACCATCACCATGGCGCGCGGCATGTTGCGCGCACGTGATCGGTTGCGGGGTGGCTTTGCAGAGGCTCCGGCCGACACAGAACTGTCATTGCCACAAGCAGCTATCTGGGACACGTACATCATGGGTCGCATTGCGCACATGGATATTCAAGTGAACAAACAAGCGTGGGTCTACAACTTCCGCAACCGTCATGGCTTCTCAGACGCTGCTGATGCTGTGTTTGAAAAAGTGTGGAATTCATCGAGTTCCACATGGGCAGAGTTGAGCGCACTCAGCGCCAGCACCGTTGCACTCACTGCCTAAAACCACATGACATTTTCAGTACGTCAACGCACTGCATTAGTAAATGGTGTTGAACTTGTTGTGCATGAAAGCGGAGACCACGGCGCACCGCTAATAATTTTGGCCCACGGTTTCCCTGAGACGGCTCATAGTTGGCGGCATCAGATGATTCCATTGGCAGAGGCGGGGTATCACGTCATTGCCCCTGATCAAAGAGGCTATGGCCGAAGCAGCGTGCCAAAGAATGTCAATGCATACAGCACTGTTGATCTGTCTCTCGACCTTCTCCACCTCGCCGAACAGGCCGGTCATGAGAAAGCAATCTATGTCGGTCACGACTGGGGAGCATTGTTGTTGTGGGATCTATGCCGTTTGCATCCTGAACGAGTGCGTGCGGGTGTTGCAGTCAGTGTTCCGTTCACCAATTGGCCGATGGCCCCAATTGAATTAATGAATGCTCGCTACGGAGACAGGTTCTTCTACATTTTGTATTTTCAGCGACCAAATGAAGCCGAGGATGAATTAGAACAAGATGTAGCACACACAATGGCGACGGTTTTATGGGGTGCGTCAGCAGCCGGAGTAAACGACCCCATGTTTTTCACCACAAAGGAATTACCTGCGATGGCTGATGCAACTTTTCTCACAGGTCGCCCAACTCCGCCACCACTTCCATGGTCATGGTTGCCTCAAGAAGACTTCAACGAATATGTGTCTCAATTTACTGCGTCAGGATTTTTTGGTCCAGTGAGTTGGTACCGCAATCTTGATACCAATTACGAGAGCACTCTACATATTCCAGTAGAGAAGATGACAATGCCAATCAGTTTTGTCACTGGCGAACATGACCCTGTGAATCTTTTGAATTCGACGGCTATTGACTACATGACCAGTACGTTGCCGAACTTTACGGGCGGCACGGTGATACCTAATGCAGGGCACTGGGTACAGCAAGAGAGCCCCGCTGCATTCAACGAGGCTCTCTTTAAGTTCTTGAATTCGCTAGACGCGAAATGATTTAGTTCTCGCGTAGTTTCGACAACAAGCGCAAGATTTCTAGGTACAACCACACCAGTGTCACTACGAGACCAAGTGCACAGAACCATTCCATGTGCGCTGGCAATTTGTTTGCCACACCCTTTTCAATCATGTCGAAGTCAAGTGCCAAGCTGAATGCGGCAAGTCCAGCAACGAACAAGCTGAACGCGATTCCCATTGGGCTTGCATCACTAATGAACGATGGCATCGAGCCGAACATTCCGATAACAAATGACACCAAATAGAACGCCATAAGGCCCATCATTGCGCCCATCACGATGCGGCGTGTGCGATCAGTGACCTTAATGATGCGGCTGCGGTACAGAAGCAACATCACAACAAACACACCGAGTGTTGCGCCAACTGCTTGCAACACAATGCCGTTGTATTGCTCGGAATATGCGCGGCTAATTGCACCAAGAACAACACCTTCAGCAAGTGCATAGATAGGTGCGGCTATACGAGCAAGATGCGGCTTGAAACTGCCGACCATTACTGCAATGAGTCCGATGATGAATCCGCCGATAACCCAACCGAATGGAATTTGTACCATTTCGCCAGGAGCAGGTGCATCAATCGATAGCCATGTCACTGTTGCTGAAGCAAGAATCAAAACCAACAACATCATGGTTGCGCTTGCAGTTCCGGCAATAGTCATGATGCCGCCATCCCAGCGTGTCACTGGTCCGTCATTCATGGGTTCAACGGTGGGGGGAGCCCATGAGTCATTCCGTTTATCAAGGTTTCCAAGGCCCATGGCCTTGTCGGTAAGTAATGGATTAGCCATAGCCACCACAGTAACCACCCCCAGCATGCGGTGGGTGTCGGGTCAGTGTCAGAATCAATCCCATAGAAACGTCTTCACCTATCTCATGGACTGTCACTGCACAGAACCTTGCAGAGCATGCCCGCAACCCCATCCATACAGATGCGGGTGCCCAAGCTGCAGGTTTTCCACGCGCATTGGTTGCTGGAGTCACTACCTACGCGTATCTCACACACCCGGTTGCAGCTGCGTGGGGTGAACACTGGCTGAGTCATGGTGGCGGTGAATTGCGTCTGCGCCGTCCCGTTTTTGATCACGACACAGTGCAATGTGTTCCTCGCCCCGATGGTGACGCCGTTGAGATCCAGGCAATTACTTCAGAGCCAGACCAACCGCGTGCAACGTTTCGTGCGGTTCGTGATGCTGGCCCGGTTCCCGCCATGCGCGCCGGTGATGTTTTACCTGTGCACCACTTACAGTTAGACGGCGTCCACGGCACAGACCGCGGCTTATTGGCCGGCGATGACCTTGCGTTATACGCACAACACAACCTCGTGCACCCTGCTGTTTGGCCCACGTTGGCAAACG
>JBILOM010000144.1:0-3053 GCA_044374495.1 Ilumatobacteraceae bacterium
ACACCGAGTGGGGCTTGTACCGCGCCGGTTCTCCTGTTGAAAAAGGAACACCGCTCTTTCCTCGTCGCACTGTCGCATGAGCACCGCCATCACCGGATGGACAGATACTCACTGTCATATCCACGACGACAAAATGACCTCAGTGCCCGCAGAAAGCTTGCAACGTGCCCGCGATGCAGGCGTTGAGCGCTTTGTAGTTATCGGCACCGATGCGCCGACATGTGAGCAAGCAATCTCTATCGCTTCGCAACACTCAGACGTGTGGGCAACAGTGGGGCTACATCCACACGATGCAACACAGGGAACAGATTCAATTCTCCCGTACGTCACACAACCGCGCGTAGTTGCTATTGGTGAATGCGGGCTCGATTACTTCTACGAACATTCCCCGCGCGATGTTCAGATGCACGTGTTTGCAGAACAGATCGCTCTAGCGAAACAACATGACCTGACATTGGTTATTCACACGCGCGATGCGTGGGAAGACACCTATGCGGTGCTTGATGCAGAGGGAATGCCCCAGAACACCATTATTCATTGCTTTTCTGGTGGCCCCAATGAAGCACAGGAGTGTCTTGACCGTGGCGCATATTTGTCATTCAGCGGAATCGTCACTTTCAAGACTGCAAACGAACTGCGCGAAGCAGCCATGTTGTGTCCTCTCGACAAAATTCTTATAGAAACCGACAGTCCGTTCTTGGCGCCGATTCCGCACAGAGGCCGCCCTAACGAGCCAGCCCACGTTGGACTTGTTGGTACCGCCATTGCAGATCTTCGCGGACTCGATGTGGCCGAGTTTGCATCAATTACCTCAGCGAATGCTCTTGCAGCATTTCCTCGCATACATTCGTAGGTACATGGATATCTCCCCCGTTGACAAAAACCGCATGACGGTAGCTCTGGTTGTCTCTGCCATCTTCCTTGCCATCGCATTTATGGCATCAGGAAACTCGGGCAACGAAACAGTCACCACGGTCTTGAATTCAACAACCACCACCTATGACCTTGGCCTCAGTATTGATTCCAACGTTGATGCACCCGCCAACCTAGATGGCCCAGTGAGCGCAGACCCAAATGGGCAGGGACAAATTGCATACCCCGCCGACAACTCTGGTCGCATGGTGCGCGGTAACGCCACCTACAAACGCCTGCCAGATTCAGTGAAGACAGGTTGTTCCACAACTCTTGTTCCGCTTGGTGCCACCATCACTGTCATGAATTTGAACAATGGACGAAAAGCCGACTGCGTGAACATCAATATCGGTCCGATGTCAGGATCATTCGACATCACATTGAATACCGCAGTATTCGAAGCCATTGCAGAACTTGTTGATGCCCCACTTCCGGTGGAGCTGACCTGGTGACGCTTTCACGCACGGACGCTTCAAGCCAACTAGATGGCGCCGGTTTACGTGCGAAGCGTGCACTAGGCCAAAACTTTGTTGTTGACGCAAATACAGTGCGCCGCATTGCGCGTCTTGCTGATGTTGAGAACCATCCGCACGTTTTAGAAATTGGTGCTGGTCTCGGATCACTCACACTTGCACTTGCCGAAATAGCCACAGGCGTAACAGCAATCGAAGTTGACGAGGCTTTGTTGCCACTTCTCAATGAAAACGTGGGCGAACTTGCCAATGTCACGGTGGTGCACGCCGATGCAATGCAGCTTGATTGGCCAGCACTTCTGGGTGAACACACCGACTGGGTATTGGTTGCAAACCTTCCGTACAACGTGGCTACACCACTAATTGCTGATGTTCTTGACTTTGTTCCGCAAGTGTCGCGCATGTTGGTGATGGTGCAAAAAGAAGTAGCAGACCGTTTTGCAGCGTCGCCTTCTACCAGCGCTTATGGCGCACTTAGCGTGAAGGTTGCTTTCCATGCAACGGCACGTGTTGTCGGGCAAGTACCTGCATCAGTGTTCCTGCCACGACCAAATGTTGAGTCTTCGCTAGTGGAAATCACACGTCGCACTACCCCGCTTGATGCATCAGTTGACAAAGCAAAGCTGTTTGCACTTGTGCGAATGGGCTTTGCAAAGCGACGCAAAATGTTGCGCGGCTCGTTAGCCGGCAGCGTGGAAGCGCATCACTTTGAGGCAGCAAACATTGCCCCAACTGCACGTGCAGAAGAACTTTCTGTCCATGACTGGTTGCGCCTCGCTCACATCCTGGAAGACAGTCACAAGTGACCAAAATCATAGCGCCCGCCAAACTCACGTTGTCTCTCGTGATCACTGGCGTTCGTAGCGATGGCTTTCATCTCATCGAAGCCGAAATGGTCTCGCTTGATATTGCAGATGTCATTGAAATCAATGATGCAGACACAACAACACTCACTGTGTCTGGTCCGTATGCAAACGGAGTTCCCACCGATGCTTCAAACCTTGTTTCGCGTGCACTCGTACTTGCTGGCCGAACAGCGCAGGTTCATATTGAAAAGAACATTCCTCATGGCGGAGGTCTTGGGGGTGGCTCTGCCAATGCAGCAGCTGTTCTGAAGTGGGCACAATGGCAAGACGTGCCAGCAACAGCTCAATTAGGAGCAGACATTCCGTTCTGCCTTGTCGGCGGTCGGGCACTTGTCACAGGAATCGGAGAAATTGTTTCGCCAAAGCCCTTCAAAGCAAAGAACGTCACCCTGTTTCTTCCACCAATCTCAGTTTCAACACCCGCCGTGTACCGAGAATGGGACGCCATGGGAGGACCAAAAGGGCCACGTGGAAATGATCTTGAATCAGCAGCGGTCAGCGCTTTCCCCGAATTAGGAAAGTGGCGCGACCGCGTGGAATCAGCCACTGGGGCCACACTTCATCTAGCCGGATCTGGTAGCACCTGGTTTGCGGACAGCCATGTACACCAAGGGTTAAATCAGATCCCTGACGTTCAGGTGGTCCACGCAACAACCCGCCCTTGACGGGCCGAGAAGTAACGGACTTCTAAATAGAAATATTTATTTGCGACGCTGGTGGCGTGTGCGACGAAGCATTTTTTTGTGCTTCTTCTTGCGCATGCGCTTGCGGCGCTTCTTGATCAGCGAACTCATAAGGCATA
>JBILOM010000041.1:0-10581 GCA_044374495.1 Ilumatobacteraceae bacterium
AAGGTTTCTTCAACCTCGGAATGTGGAACATGGTGGCATCAATTGGCTCGTTCATTTTGGCCGTCGGTGTTCTGTTCTTCATCATCGCTGTCATCAAGTCGATTCGTAACCCAGAGCGCGCTCCGCTCGACCCATGGGATGCACGTACTTTGGAATGGATCACAACTAGTCCTCCTAAGGTGCACAACTTTGATCGCATTCCTGTGGTGCATCACCTCGATGAGTTCTTCCACCGCAAGTATGAAGAAGATGAAGCCACTCACACGATGAAGCAAGTGGCAACTGGTGAAGAACTAGTCCGTGCCGAAGAAGCTGCTGCTGATGCTGACATTCATATGCCAGGACCTTCGTACTGGCCAATACTTCTCGCCATTGGTGTTGGAGTACTTGGTATGGGAGTCATCTACGGAACCCCAATCATGGTGTTCGGAGCACTTGTTGTTCTCTTCTCCTCGTACGGATGGGTTCTTGAACCATCAGTACCCGAATCAATCGATTTTGATACACCGTCTACCGACGGTCACACGAAGGAGATAGCTCCCCTTGGCTGATATCGCAACACACGACACCGGTCACGCAACTGATCACGGACATCATTCATCAACTGGCTTGTCAAACAACAAGCTGGCAATGTGGTTGTTCCTCGGATCAGAGTGCTTGCTCTTTGGTGGTCTCATCTCTACCTACATGCTGTATCGCGGTCGCGTTCAAAACGGACCACATCCTTCGCAGATTTACGACATCCCTTTCACCTCGGTCAGCAGTTTCGTTCTGTTGAT
This sequence comes from Ilumatobacteraceae bacterium, assembly GCA_044374495.1. Classification (GTDB taxonomy): domain Bacteria; phylum Actinomycetota; class Acidimicrobiia; order Acidimicrobiales; family Ilumatobacteraceae; genus UBA2093. Next base: position 780 of record JBILOM010000041.1, read on the forward strand.
GTCATCGCTCACCATGGTGCTTGCAGTGTCATCGGCACATCGCAAGGACGACAGCAAGACAAATCTTTGGCTGACAATTACGGCACTCTTGGGCGCAACCTTCGTTGGTGGCCAGGTGTATGAGTTCACAACCTTCTATCGTGAAGGCCTTGGCTTCACCACAAGCCTTTTCGGTTCAAGCTTTTATTCTTTGACCGGCTTCCACGGTGTTCACGTTTCTGTCGGCGTCATTATGTTGCTGTCACTAATGGGCATCATCAAAAAGAACAAGATCACGGGCGATAAGGCTGAAGTTGTTGAACTCATTGGTCTGTACTGGCACTTTGTTGACGTTGTGTGGATCATTATTTTCACCCTGGTTTACCTAATCCCTTCCTGATTGAGAGCGCATCATGACAACAGCTACTGAAACACACGAAGACGCACAAGAGCACGGAATGTCCGATGCTGGCTATATAAAGATTGCAATCATCTTGGCCCTCATCACGGCTCTTGAGGTTTCGACCTACTACGTAGATTTCGGTCCGTTGTTCATGCCTTCACTGCTCATCATGATGGTGGTCAAGTTTGTAATGGTCGTTTCGTACTTCATGCATCTGAAGTTTGATAGCAAGATTTTTAGCTTTCTTTTCTATACCGGTCTTGGACTTGCGTTATTCGTGTACATCGCGGCTCTCGCTACCTTCAAGTTCTTCATCGCGTAATTAGCGGGGCGGGTCGGCAATGCTGATCTCTAGCATCGAACCAACTCTTAATACTGACCCCTGGCGGTACCAGCAGCACCTAGAGATTTGGGTGTTGATCATTGGTCTCATAGTCGCGTTTGTATACGCGATTCGAGTGCTCGGTCCCAAAGTTGTGCCGAGTGGGGAAGTGATCTCTCGCAAACAAATCAGGACTTTTTCCCTCATGATTTTCCTGTTGTTGATCTCAACAGATTGGCCGTTACATGACATCGCAGAGGAATACCTGTATTCCATGCATATGTTGCAGCACACAATTCTTACCTACATCATTCCACCGCTTGCGCTACTCGCAACACCGGAATGGCTGTTCCGCCTGCTTGTAGGAAAGGGCCGCACGTATCGAGTCATTCGATTTCTCACGCGCCCGGTGATTGCCGCTGTCACCTACAACGCGGTCTTACTGATTACTCACATCCCTGCATTGGTGAATCGCTCCGCAGCTGGTGGCCCTTTGCATTACAGCCTCCACGTTTTATTGGTGTTTAGTGCCTTAATGCTGTGGACACCGATATGTGGCCCGGCAAAAGAATGGCGCATGAGTTATGGGGCGATGATGGTTTATCTCTTCTGCACATCTCTGGTGCCTTCAATTCCTGCAGGGTGGCTGACATTCGCTGAAGGCTCTGTGTATAACCACTATGACACTCCAGTTCGAGTCTGGGGAATGTCAGTGCTTAGTGATCAACAACTAGCTGGCGGAATCATGAAACTCGGAGGAGCAGTCTTCTTGTGGGCGCTCATCATCACCATTTTCTTCACCCGATTCATGAAGGGCTTTTTTGGTGAGCAGTCGTACAGCACCAAAGAGACTTCTGATTCTTCTCAATGACATCTGACATTGTCATTTCTGACATGCCTGCGAATTCAAAATTCGCACACATTGGCGCGCAGTGGGCGTTTGACGATTGGAAAGAGACAGACCCGAATGACGATGTTCAGTGGTATCTCAATGTCTATTCAGAATCTACGATAGACCCTTCGTCGCTGCCCATAAGTCTCGCTGCGATAACTGCTGACGATGAACTGGCAGGTGTTGCTTGTGTTGTTAGTGATGATGAACTTCCCGATGCACAGGAACCTGGCCCGTGGGTGGCAGCTGTGTTTGTTAATCCGGAATACCGGGGCAGGGCAGTGGGAAAAAGATTAGTTACTGAAGCGGTTCGTCGTGCACGCGAGTTGGGGCATACCGATGTGTATTTGTACACACGCGATGTCGCGCACTGGTACGAAACATTTGGTTGGGAACGCGTGCGAGAAACACATATTCACCAGAAACCCATCACCATCATGGTGAATCGCGCCTAGCTCCAGCGGAAGCGGCGTGCTGCAATTGCAGGCGCAATAATGCCCCATGCTGCCAGCACCGCACATGGCACAACAAGGCCGGCGGTGTCACCATTCAAGGTTGAACGCAGCAGATCAGCCAAGGCGGTTGATGGCAAACCTTGTACAACGTTGCTGAGGGATTCAGGAAGCGAATCACGCGGGATAACCATTCCACCCAGCAATAACAGCACTAAATACAGACCGTTCTGAGCGGCCAAATTGATCTCAGCACGCAATTGGCCTGCAAGTATCAGGCCAATGCCAGCGAATGCCGATGTACCAAACAGCACCACGACAATTGCAAGAGGCCACGTGGAACCACCTGGTTGCCATCCGAGCGCGAGCCCAAGGGACAGTAGAACAATTGCTTGAATCAATTGCACAGTAAACACAGACAAGATTTTTGCGATGACTAATTCATTGCGCGTCAGTGGTGTTGCACCAAGACGCTTGAGTACCAAATAGGAGCGCTCAAACCCTGTGGCTATTCCAAGACTCACCATTGAAGAAGACATGATTGCGATAGCCAGAACGCCCGGCGTTAAGAATTGAATTGGTTCCATGTCTGCACTGGGCAACACATCGACTGAACCAAAAAAGCCAAGTAGCAACACGGGGATAATCAGAGTAAGCAGTAGTTGCTCGCCGTTACGCGCAAGCAACATTAGTTCTGCACGAAGTTGAATGCGAATACGCCTCATTGCTGGCCTCGAGTCAACCGTCGATACGTGTCTTCTAAGGACTCTGTGCCCATGTCAACGCCTAACAGTGGGTGCGAATTATCTGCGAGCCACTGTGAGATGCGTGTCATTAATTGTGGAGTTGGTTCTGATGCCACTTCGTACACACCGTCTCCGATAGCAACAACCGGACTCTTGATTGACACTGCAAGTTCTGCAGGAACGAGACCTACAGATGAAGTGAATCGCAAGTGTTTACGAGATGTAAGTAGCGACGTCATGTCACCGCTTGCAATCACCTTGCCAGAAGTAAACAACACCGCATGGGTTGCAACCTTTTCCGCTTCTGCCATGTCATGTGATGCCAGTACAACAGTGGTGCCACGCGCCGCTAAGTCACGAATGATGTCGGCGATGATGTCACGGCCGTCAATGTCGACTCCTGATGTTGGCTCATCAAGAAAAATCACTTCAGGGTCTGCAGCCAATGCCAATGCAAGCGAGAGTCGTTGTTGTTCGCCGCCCGACAATTTGCGCCACGTGCCAGTTGAGCGATGTGATAACCCAACGCGTTCAATCAACTGTCCCGCGTTAACGCCTTTGTTGTGTAGCGCACAAAAATGTGACACCACATCACGAACGCGAGCACTGGGGTAGACGCCTCCGCCTTGGAGCATTACTCCCATGCGTTCAGTCAGGGCACGGTGGTCAGAGACGGGGTCAAGCCCAAGAACCCGCACCGAGCCAGATTTGGCCATACGAAAGCCCTCACAGACCTCGATGGTGCTGGTCTTGCCGGCCCCATTTGGGCCAAGGATGACAGTCACACTGCCAGATGGAGCCTCGAATGAGACATTGTCGACAGCCCTGAGGTCGCCATAGGAAACACTCAGATTTTCGACAACAACGGACACGTCTCCACTTTACGAACAATTACCTCTCAGCACGAAAGGCGGGACAGGTAGCCTGAAATCCTGTGATTGACGTACGACTTCTGCGCACGAACCTTGATGGGGTGCGGTCTGCTTTGGCCCGCCGAGGAAAGCCAGATCTTCTAGCCCAGGTCGATGAAGCCGTTGCCCTTGATTCTCGTCTTCGTGAGATGAGCCTCGAGCGTGACACTCTGCGAGCAGAAGTGAACGACCTTTCGAAGCAAGTTGGCGCCCTACGTCGTGACAAGAAGAACGACGAAGCAGAAGCTCTTATGGAACGCAGTCGCGCCGGTGGAGACCGCGAACGGGTTCTGCAGAGCGAGATCGACACTGTGCAAGACGCACTGCACCAAATCATGCTGCGCATCCCGAACCTTCCTCATCCTGACGCCCCTAACGGTGCAGGCGATCATGAGAACCCCATCGTGAAGGGCCCAATTAATTTGCCCGCCACGTTTGGCGAACATCAGCGTGTTCCTCACTGGGATACCGCAACGACTCTTGGAATTCTTGATAACGAACGTGCCACGAAAATTGCGGGCGCAATGTTCACCATGCAGCGCGGTCTAGGTGCAACTCTTGCACGCGCACTGTGTCAGTTTGCTTTAGATCAAAACGCTGATGCATTTGAAGAAATTCGTCCACCAAGTTTTGTCACCACGGCAACACTCACCGCTACTGGGCACCTTCCGAAGTTCGCAGATGATGCCTACGCAATTGAGCGAGACGACTTGTGGGCTATTCCAACTGCCGAGGTTCCACTGACGTCGCTTCATGCAGGTGAAGTATTAGATGAAGCTGAATTACCAGTGCGTCTGATGGCCTACTCGCCCTGCTATCGACGCGAAGCCGGAAGTGCTGGTCGTGATACACGCGGCATGTTGCGTGCACACGAGTTCGACAAAGTAGAAATTCTCGCAATTGCTCGCCCAGAAGATGCACCCGAATTACTGACTGAATTAGTTGGTCGTGCAGAAGCGCTTATGGCTGCTCTGGAACTGCCGTATCGCATTATTGAAATTTGCACGGGTGACATGGGTGGAAGTCACCACCGCAGTTTTGACATTGAGGTCTATGCACCTGGTTGCGATGCATGGCTAGAAGTCAGCAGTGTTTCCTGGTTCTCTGATTACCAAGCACGTCGTGCAGACATTCGTTTTAAGCGCACTGGCCAAAAAGGCACTGAAATTGCAAACACATTGAATGGCTCAGCTTTGGCAGTGCCTCGCGTGTGGGCAGCGATTTGCGAAAACCATCGCCAACCAGACGGCAGTGTGCGCATACCTGATGTTCTTCGCCCATACATGCGCGGCGCAACGCACATCACGCCAAAGGCCTAACAGTGGGTATTGCTGATCGGCGCATTCAATACGAGACAGCAGGTCTTGATATTGATGACCTTCATGCAGATCCCATCACGCAATTAAACGTCTGGTATCACCAAGCAGAAGAAGTTGGCATTACTGAACCCAATGCAATGGTGTTGTCAACTGTTGATGCAACAGGCAAACCAGATTCGCGGGTATTGCTGGCACGCGGCATAGATGCAAACGGCGTTACGTTTTTCTCTAATCGCACTAGTGCAAAGGGAAACCAGATTGCAGGCGACTCACGAGCCGCAGGAACATTCGCGTGGCTTGATCTTCACCGACAAGTTCGTATTCAGGGGGTCATCTCTCTTGCTAGCGACGCAGTGAGCGATGAGTACTTCGCATCACGACCACGTTCTTCACAACTTGGCGCATGGGCTTCACCTCAGTCCACTGCCATTGGCAACAGAGAAGAACTTGATGATCTCATTGAAGAAGTAACTGCACGCTTCGAAGGCAGTGACGTTCCTCGTCCACCACACTGGGGCGGCTATGTCTTATCAATAGATCAGATCGAATTTTGGCAAGGCAGACCAAGTCGTTTGCATGATCGTTTCCGCTACACACGCAATGGCGTGGTGTGGCGTGTCGAACGCCTCGCGCCGTAACTCTTATTGCTTGCCCATCTCCGAGCGATTTTCGATGTCGGGGTCTGGCCCTGGAATCTTGTCAAGTAGTTCCACTTCAATTCGGTGCAACGTTCCCGTGAAGGGAAATGGTGCCTCATAAGAGGTTCCCACGGGGGCTCCGTTATTGCGACCGACATGGAGACCGTTAAATGGCATCCACCCACGAATAATGCGGGGTATATCGACTGATGCAACTTCAACGCCATCAACTGACAATTTTCCATGGCCAGAAGCGCGATCAACCTTTGTCAGTTCCCACGTGATTACGTGATCTCCCGGAGTCAGACTTTGTGTGCCACGTACTTCATGCCGTTCTAAAGGGAAGTGGTAGTGAAAACACGGTTTTCCATCTTGAACAAACATGACGTATCCACCCCAACGGTCACCTTCCGACATCAACACCCCTTCACAACCGTTTACAGGCACTGTGATGTGAGCCGCGATTGTATGACTGGTGTTTGTGAGGCGGGGAGACGCATCAGACGGCACCCGTTCAAGACCTGGCCACAATACGAACTTCTTTCGTACTGGACGACGCAAACGCGAACCGCTTCCATCGTCTACAGGCAGAACTTTGTACTTTGCCGCTTCTTCCCACCACAGTGCTTCAAGCTCTCGAAGCTTGTCGGGGTGTGCTGCTGCAAGATCATTGGACTCGGAGAAGTCGTTATTGAGGTCGTATAACTCCCACACATCTTGATCCATAGTCGTGCGTGGAAGATGCAAAGTCACAGCCTTCCAACCATCAGCAACAATGCCGCGATGCCCAAGCATTTCGAAATGCTGCACCTTCTTCTTTGTCGGAGCCGAAGCGCCAGCGAACGTGTATGTCATTGGTGTTCCATGCAACGGCATCTGGTCAACACCGTTCATAGTCTTTGGCAAACCAACTCCAAGGACTTCCAACATTGTTGGCGAAAGGTCGCTCACATGATGGAACTGGTGACGCAATGTTCCGGCTTCTGACGGATCGAAACCGGCTGGCCAATGCATGACCAGAGGATCTCGTACGCCACCACCATGCGTGTTCTGTTTGTAAAACTTGCACGGAGTATTGCCGGCCATGGCCCAACCAAGCGGATAGTTGTTAAACCATTGTGTTTCACCGATCTCATCGATTTTGTCAATCGATTGCTCAAGAGTGATTGGTGCTCTTTCAAAGTACCGACCTTGGTGCATCGTGCCGAAGTGACTTCCTTCTTGTGACGCACCGTTGTCGCTCATAACAATGAAGATTGTGTTCGTGAGTTGACCAATTGTCTCGAGAGTGTCAATAACCCGTCCGATTTGCTGGTCAGTATGAGTAAGCATCGCTGCGTAGGCAGCTTGGAATCGAACAAAGAGCCGCTTCTCATCAGCATTGAGTTCAGTCCACGCACGCACGCCAGGATTACGTGGCGGCAACACTGTGTCTTGTGGGATTATGCCCATAGCTTTTTGACGAGCGATTCGTTCGTCACGTGTTACGTCCCATCCCTTTTCAAAAATTGGTACGTATTCATCAATCATTTCTTTTGGAACATGATGAGGCGAGTGGCCTGCTCCGAATGCCATGTATAAAAAGAATGGCTTTTCAGGTGCCAGACTTTTTTGTGATGTGATCATTGACAACGCACGATTCGTAATGTCAATCGAGAGGTGATAATTCGGGTCATCAGGGGTAGCGACATGATGGTTGTCTTCAGTAAGAAATGGCTCCCACTGATTCATTGCGCCATCCATGAAGCCGTAGAAGCGATCAAATCCTCGTTGTGTTGGCCACTGATCAAATGGACCAGTAGGGCCAGTGTGGTGCATGGGGGTGAGGTGCCACTTTCCTACGGCAAATGAGTTGTACCCGACACCACGAAGAATCTCTGGCATCATCGCCGCGTCCTTTGTGATGATTCCGCGATACCCCGGGTAACCCATGTCGTAGTTAGCAAGTGTTCCCATACCTACCGCGTGGTGGTTACGTCCTGTAAGCAATGACGCGCGAGTGGGTGAGCACAAAGATGTGGTGTGAAAGTTGGTGTATCGCAAACCACCTGCTGCAAGACGATCAATATTTGGTGTTGCTATTTCTGATCCGTAACAACCAAAATCGGAATAGCCCACATCGTCGAAAACGCAATACACAATGTTCGGTGAGCCCGGGGGAGCAACTATGTCCCCGTCCCAGGATGGTGTCGATTCCGCCATTGTGCGTCCGATTTTTTGCTCAGCCATGTGGCCCCCCTTTAGTTCTAAACGAAACTTAGTGGAGCGACGGGTGGCCCGATTCAGCCAGGCCAGGTTGTGGCGCAGTCCACCAAAGCGTCAATCAGGCTTTCAGTGTGTGGCGTTAACCCAGGGCCTTCCCAATCCCACCACAGTGGGCTAGAGCCACGCACACGCGGCGGAAGTTCCAATTGCACACCAGCGTGTTCCACCACGTTGACTGGGTTGTCTTGATGCATGCCGCGAAGGTTGTTCGGAATGTCATCGATGTCATCAAGGATTGTGTAGGCCGGAAGATGTGTACGAAGCAAGCCGCCGAGGTGAGTTGCAAGTCTGCGGTTGCGCCCACCAAGTAACAGTGATGTGAAGAACCCAGCACGACCAAAACCGTGCACGGTGATCACAATATTCACATGTGACAGAAATGATGCGAGTACAGGTGATTGGTCAGCTGTCACTGTGTGTGATGGAAGATGCCATTCAAGATTGTCTGGCAATTGAATGCCGTAATAGGAAGCACCAGCGCGTTCTGCAGCACGTGACGCAATGGTGTCGGTCATTTCTTCAAGCGCACCGCCGTGAAACGCCATGAAGCCGAACGTGGATCGCAATATCGACTCTTCGGTGACGTTGTCGTATTCAAGCAGCTCTGACAGATTCATGATTACTTGCTCTGTAGTGAAGAACGGCGGATGACTAATCCGGCAGTTGCGATAACGACACAGAAAACAATCAGTAGTGGGTACACGCCAGCATCTTGCAAGAACTGCACAACGTTTGTTTGCCAACGCTCAACACGAGATGTCACTCCGTCTGTTCCGCGATCAGTAATTGCGCCCAACCAGTACCAAGATAAATACAAACCTGTAAGCACGACAAAAACAGCTGAGACTTTGTCAAACCACTTGAAGCTCTTTTTGATGTTTGAAACCAGGCCAACGCGGGCAAATGCCAATGCCACGGTGAGCGACGTAACCAACAGGCCCATTCCAAGGCCATACAGAACAATGCTGATGACACCAGAAACAAAGCCGTGTCGATTGATAGAGCCAAGGATGACGGAAATCAATAGCCCAATTGTGCAACCAATAGAGGCAATGGCGTACACGATGCCAAACAAAAACATGTTCCATGTAGTCCGTTTGCGTTGCAACGAAACATCTGGCTGCGCAATGGGCAATTTCCATCCGAACAACATTGCAATGCCCATAACAACAAGTCCGATACCTATTACGAGTGCTGCATACTTTGCGTTTTCGGAAATAACAGTTGTAAAGGCACGTGAGATTATTCCGACTACGAGGAACAAACCGATAAAACCCGAGGACACGGCAATACCAACGCTGAGGCCACGCCGCAAAGTTGTGGTCTTGTTTTCATCTTCGCGATTCAGTTCAGTACCTAGGTAATACACAAGGTACGTAGGCAACAGCACAAAGCCACACGGGTTGACTGCTGCCATAACGCCCAAAATGAAGCTGTATGCGAAGTTTCCCTCGAGCGCAATCATGGCGAGACTTTCAAATCCTTCGTGAGAATTGATTCGATCTCAGCCGCAGTGATTTCACCAGCTCGTCTTGCAACGATGGTTCCGGAACTATCTAGAAAGAATGTGGCGGGAAGTGTGACTACGCCTGCTTCTGCAAGTTGTGTTCCGTCATCAATGAACGTTGGGTACTTGATGTTGTACTTCTTGAGAAACTCGGTAGCAACTTCACGCGAGTCATTGGGGTTGATACCAATGAAGTCAACTGTGGCTGCATACTTCGCGCTTGTCGCAGACAATGCAGGCATTTCTCGTTTGCATGGTTCGCACGTTGAGTACCAGAAGTTCACCACCATCGGTTTGCCAGCAGGAGCAATAGTTCCTTTGTCGCCGGTGGCATTATCTACCAACTCAACAAATGTGAATTTCTTGCC
>JBILOM010000191.1:0-9581 GCA_044374495.1 Ilumatobacteraceae bacterium
TTGAGTGCATCAGCTACCAGCTCAACCAATGTGGCATGCGTCGATTCGGAAAGTTGGAAACAGCGAAGTTTGTTTTCGGAAGAAACCGCAGTGTCAGCAATTTCGTACGTGTATTTATCTAGAAGAGACTCAGCATTATCGGGAAGACAAAACGTGCCAATAAACACGAGGTGTCCTGTTTCGGGCCACGTGGTTTGGTCCGTCGTCGTAATCAAATAGCTGGTCAAGTAATACCTAGTTGAGTCGTTTGAAGCCAGAGTCGCAGACCGGGCCGTGCAGCAAAGACATCACGTCCTTGCCGTTTTCGCACTGTTTGATTGTCTGAAAGATGGGATCAAGTAATGAGAAGTATTCGTCAATAACTTCTTGCGAGTGTTCGGTGCACACGTAAACACTATTTGATGCAAGGAACCCCCGGTTAAGCATCTCTTGTGTAATGAGTGTTTTATAGGCAAGTGCGTTCGGCGACTCAAAAGTGAAATTGGTGAGTGCTGGCAATCCGCCTGTTGTGATTTTCAAGTCATGAAGTTTTGCTAGTTCATGCCAACGTTGTGTGATCGCTTGGCCAGTTTTTGTTATTTGTGACCAAGACTTAGTACGACTCATTACGTCAAGAGTTGCGAGAGCGGCTGTCGGCCCAATTCTTTCCGTCCAAAAGGTGCTGCTAATGAATGTTGTCTGAGCGGCCTCCATTACTTCGCGGCGACCGATAATCGCGGTTATTGCGTAACCGTTACCTAGCGCCTTGCCAAACATGGCCATATCTGGTTCGACGCCATACATTTTGTGTAGACCACCAAATGTCTGACGGAATCCTGAAGTGCATTCATCAAACATCAGCACGATGCCATTTTTTGTCGCAAGGTCACGAACCTTTTGCAAAAATCCATCCTGTGGTCCGACACTGCGGGAAACTTCCATCATGATCACACCGATGTTGTTTTGCGCGATGAGGTTTGTAAGACCAGATATGTCGTTGTAGTTGAAAGGCAGGACAGTTCCTTTTAGGTTTTGAGGGACCCCATTCGGTTCGAGGCCTGGCAACAAGTGCCCCGCAAGCTCCTTGTCATTACCCAAATTGGCGGCAAGATACCAATCGTGCCAACCGTGGTATCCACAAATGGCAACCTGTGTTTTGCCCGCTGCTGCTCGAGCAATCCGAATTGCTATCGCATTTGCTTCGCCGCCAGAGCGAGCGAAACGAACCATGTCGGCCCACGGGTGCATCTCAACGAGCTTCTCTGCCAGGTAAACCTCTTCAGGGCAGTTCAGCGTTGACATATTTCCAGCATCAACAGTTTTGCGGACTGCGTCGTCTACTTCTTCGTTGCCGTAACCCAAAATGTTGGTGCCGATGCCCATGATTGACATATCGGTATATTCGTTGCCATCGAGATCCCACACTTTGCAACCCTTTGACTTACTGAAATAAGCGGGCCAATGATCGGGGAGAAACATCTCCGCACGTTTTGAAAGGAGCATGTTGCCACCAGGAATGACGGCTTTAGCCCGTTTCCAGAGTTTTTGACCGGTTCCCATTGTTGCACCTTCATTTCTTGCGATAGCAGAATTTCTGTTCAGTTCGACTGAATAGGTTTCGTATAACCGAAGAACATCTTTCCACGAAAAGAGTCTGTCGGGGGCAAAGTGTTCAACCACGAAGCGAACCACCTCAAGATCTTGATCTTCGTCCACTGTCCAACGAAGGTTTGAGAAGTCTTGATCTGAAGCGACATTAAGTGTCGAAAAATGACCAGATTCTCGAATATATGGGGTCACATGCTCGCGGTCGCTCGGTGTACGGGTTTCATTGTGGGCTCGCTGTAATGCCGAGAAACTAAAAACTTCTATGTCGAGCCCGTCTGGGAAAGATGGCGGATTGGTATTGCAGAGGTAGTCAACATCGCCAGTCTTGAACTTGTGGACTGCTTCATCAACCAATTGCGGGTCGATTAATGGGCAGTCTCCCGTGATGCGAATAATGATGTCGCCAGCAAATTGTTGCGCAGCAAAAACGAATCGTTCGAGAACATCATTCTCGCTGCCTTGGAATGATCGATATCCCAAACTTTCTACGTGTTGCACGAGCGGAATATTTTTTGAGTCAATTGAAGTTGCTAAAACAATCTGGTCTATTTCTTTGGATTGAGAAAGCCGAGTAAGCAACAACTCAATGAGGGGTATTCCACCAACCTCACGCATGACTTTTTTTGGTAGGCGCGTTGATCCCATGCGGGCTTGCACGATCGCAAGGACCTTCACAACTTGTTCCAATTCATAGGTTGAATTAAATCTACGTCTGTTACTTGCAGGCTTTGTGGAGCACGAACGTGCCCACTAGCGGATGCGGCGATGATTTGTTTCAACTCATTCGCTGATGTAACCCCAATAATTACTTGGGAAACTTCAGGATACGACAGCACATGCCCTAGACAGGCTGCAAGTGGGCTCGTTTTCTGAGCCTTGGACCACGAATCAAATTGGGCAAACACGGAAGACCATTTGTTGAAACCCACTGAGCGTTCATTCGGTTGCTGAAGGAGCAAACCTTGCAAGAAAACAGAACGAATATGAATTTCTACATTCATCTCGGAAAGTCGTGTGAGCCAACCTGATGATGCAATTGATTGGTCTATTACGTTGAGAGGAGTCTGGACGATGTCGGGTCTGAAACTTGGAATTTGGGAATACAGAGAGTCAAGTTCGGTGGGTGCGTATATTGAGACACCAAATTTCTTGATTAAGCCATCTCGTTTGAGATTTATAAGTGCAGCAAGAAGCTCGTCTCCATTGGAAGCGAGGAGATCTGCTGGGTTGTGGAGAAGAAGACCATAAACCGAATTGCGCTTAAGTTTGGCTAGCGAATTTTTGATTTGGCTTTGCACCCACTGTGTGACCGAGGTTTCTGCGCCAGAAAGAGGAGGAAGTTTTGTGACGATGTCGAAACCGACGGATTCTGTTGCGCCAATATTTTCTTCTGAGTTGCCATATGCAATTGCGGTATCCAACAAAGTGATGTTCGCACCTCGTGCGACCTGCCAAATTTCGTCTATCTCGGTCCGGTCGACCTGACCATGAGTATTGGAAATTCCGTAGGGCAAACCGAATTGTGCAGTGCCCAGAGCGATTTTGCTCATGGTGCGTTTAGTGAGAGACCGTTGCTGCGGTCGAGATAAGCACCGATGCAACGTGTTGCTGTTGTTCGAAAGTCAAGTCGGCATACATCGGGATGCTGACAGCTTCTGAGTAGTACTTTTCTGCAACTGGGAAATCTGCAAAGTCAAATCCCATCTGCGAATAATAAGGCTGACGGTAGATCGGAATGTAGTGGACATTGAGCCCAACGCCGTTTTTGTGGGCTAATTCAAAAAAACGTTGCTTTTGATCGCCCGTAAACGCCATTCGAATGACGTACAAGTGAAATGCAGAAACTACATCATCGTGAATAGTTGGTGTTGTGAAAATTGAATTGGAAAAGAGCGAATCGTAATCGCGAGCAATTTCATTTCTTCGCGCAACGAAACTATCCAACCGCTGAAACTGACTAAGCCCAAGTGCTGCGGCTATGTCGGTAAGTCGGTAGTTCAATCCGAGGTCAATCTGCTCGTAGTACCACGGACCATCTGATGCACGTTGAAATAAATCTTTATCTCGTGTAATTCCATGTGAGCGAAGACGCTCCATTGCTGCAGATAGGGAATCGCTATTGGTGAGGGCCATACCTCCTTCGCCAGAAGTGATGATCTTCACTGGATGAAAGCTGAGAACGGTGATATCGCTGTACGCACAACTTCCCACTGGAGATCCGTTATACGTGCCGCCCACGGCATGTGATGCATCCTCAATAATTTTGAATCCATAGTCTTGAGCAAGCGCATGGATGGCCGCCATGTCAGATGATTGACCAGCCAAATGAACTGGGATGACGACGCGAGGGAGTGAACCAGATTTTTTTGCCTGCTCAAGTTTGGCGGTTAGTGCCGCAATACTGATGTTAAACGTGTCAGGGTTGATGTCGACAAAATCAACTTTTGCGCCGCAATACAGAGCACAGTTCGCACTGGCGACAAATGAGATTGGATTTGTCCAAACAATGTCGCCCGGACCAACCCCAAGTGCAAGACACGCAATGTGCAAAGCAGACGTTGCACTGTTGACCGCCACTGCGTGCTTAGCCCCACAATATGTAGCGAGCGCCCTCTCAAAATTTGGAATGGCGGGACCTTGTGTCAGGAAATCTGATCGAAGAACTTCGCTAACAGCAGCAATGTCTTGATCACTGATGGATTGCCGGGCGTAGGGAATAAACATGGTCGGTCAGATTGTTCCGATTGACGACCGATTTTTCTCAATCCACTCTTGAAGCTGCTTTACCGACATCCATTCTGTGTTGGTATTCGATGAATATTCAAAATCTTCCCCAACTGGTATTCCCTTGCCGATGCGACCTGATTCTGCACTCCAATTATGAATCGCAGGCAAAATTTTAAAATGGTCACCATAGGAATATGTGTGTGGCGCGTCATCTGGGCTGATCATCTGCTCATGGAGTTTTTCTCCAGGTCGAATTCCGATGATGTCATGCTTTGCATTCGGCAAGCAGGCAGTTGCTACATCGGAGATTTTCATAGATGGGATTTTCTTTACGTAAATCTCTCCGCCAACCATGTCATCAAATGCTGTCCACACGAGTTCGACACCTTGTTCGAGTGTGATCATGAAGCGAGTCATACGTTCGTCCGTAACTGGAACAGTCGTTGAATTGGGCATTGACAAAAAATAGGGAATGATTGATCCACGTGAACCCATCACATTTCCATAGCGCACCACTGAAAAACGTGTGTCCTTTGGACCGGCATATGAGTTGCCCGACACAAATAGCTTGTCGGAAGTTAGTTTTGTCGCACCGTACAGATTGATCGGGCTGCTGGCTTTGTCGGTAGACAGAGCGACAACTCGCTTCACGCCTTTATCAATACACGCATCAATGAGATTCATGGCGCCAATTATGTTGGTCTTTACACACTCAAACGGGTTGTATTCGGCCATGGGAACAATTTTTGTGGCAGCGGCATGCACAACGTAATCAATTCCACTTAATGCTCTCGAAAGTCTGTCCTTGTCACGCACATCACCGACGAAAAAACGAACGCGTTCGTCATTACCGTAGGTCTTGGCCATTTCCCAATGCTTCATCTCGTCACGAGAAAAGATCACGAGTTTCTTCGGGTTGTACTTTGCCAACGTCATAGGCACAAATGCGTGGCCGAATGAGCCAGTGCCACCAGTGATAAGAATCGAAGAACCTTTAAGCATCAGATTTCACTCCATCAATCAATGTGAGCCCAAGATCCAGTAACAACTTCTTGAAAACTGGGTTGCCAGGCTGATACGCCATGAGACTCTCATTGTACGCGGCTATTTCAGTAGCCCATTCTTTGTCAGTAACCGCCTGCAGATAGTCAAGAATTCGTGTTAATTCTGTTGTCGTTGCTTGGTTTGTCCAGAACTTGCCAGTCGGTGAGAGGTCCAGCGGATATCCGAAGTTGGTGTCACGTGTTTGTGCCAAGGCCACCGGGTCTGCGGACTGAGTACGACCGGACATAAATGCGACCCGCTTTCCACGGGCCAAAAACTCTTGCCCCACAGTGCTGTCAATAGAGACGACAATTTTTGCTGCACTTGCTATTTCGTAGGTCGAGTATGTTGATCCTCTTGGTTCGTAAGACCATGGAAGCTGACCGATCGAATCGGCGAAGAATTTCTGTTCATCGGAATCCACAGAGTTTCGTTTTCCACACACCGTGAGCGAAAGTCCGTTTACTGAACAATATTGAGCGACCAACTTTGCGACAGTTGATTCGATTCGGTAGAAATCCAAAAGCGAAATTGGTTGCTCACCAAAATAGATGCGACGCGAAACCTCATGTACAGAGAAGGGTGGATATTGAGAGATAAATACGACATCACTAACTACATTGCGCTTTTTTTCAGAGGCAACGAAGAGATTGTTTTTAAGGCTTCCGACTGTGAGGGTGTCAGTCTTTATAAATCGTGTTAATTGTGTTGCGGATGCAGAACCAAACACACATAAGTAATCTGAAGACAATTCGGCTTCATTGAACGCGACGGAAAGTTGGTCAAAGAAACCGAGCGACGGAGAACCAGAATAATTAGCCCTTATTCCATTCTGGATGGCGACAAATTTGGTTTTTGGACACAAATTTTTCAATTTATAAAAGTTCACATCATTATCAATAAAAGTTATGACGACTTTAGGTTGCAACATCTCAATGTAAGCAACAACGTACGCAGAAGTTGAAAATTGCAATCTCATTATTGTTCGAATAAAAATCCAAATATTGGTTTCTTCGAAGTTGAGGATTTCAACGTCTTTGATCGCTATGAATTGTGTGAGTATGTCGATTCCGGATGGATCAATTAGTAAAACAGGTCGACGTTTTGGTCGTGACCAGATAATTTTTCTCGCGCTGAGTCGTTGAATACGACGAATCAGTCCAACAATCATGATCTAGACGAGTTTATTCGCTAATTCTCGAGCAGTTTCTTGTGCAAGTGCCAGGTCTTGAGCAGTATCGACATCGATGGCTTCAGCACCACTCACCGCAACCCATCCAACTGGACTGATGAAGAGTGTGCCAAGGGAAAGGAATTGTTGAAGATTGGTGATATAGATGCTTCCACTTTGGCGAACGACTCTGTCGAGTTGTTGCCTCGGTGCGGAAAGGTCTTCAACTTTAGTAAAAGGCACCACGAATTCTCCGTTGACCACAAGCATTTTTGCTGGATGGTGTTCTGCCTCGACCACACCGAATACTGATCCCTTGGATCCGTTTTTGATGAACTTGCTGATTGATGTTGCAAGAAGTTGTTTGTCGCGCAGTGGGGAAGTGGGCTGAATGATTGTCAAAACATCTGTCGAAGTTGGATCAAGATTGAGCCCTGCGAGTGCGTGGAGTATCGCTGACTCAATAGACGAATTATCTTGAGCGAGCTCTGCAGGACGCACAACGACTTCAGCACCTAAATCGCTCGCAATTTTCTGAATAGATACATCATCACTCGTAACTACCACGCGAGTGATTTCGCGAATCGAAAGTGCGGATTCAATCGCTAGTTGAACAAGACTCTTGCCTTCAATGAGTGCAGTATTTTTTCCGGGAAGTCCCTTGGATCCAGCACGCGCCGGAATTATGGCTATGCAAGACATCACATCACATCCTTGAGATCTACGAATATTTTGTCGACTGGAGCTGTAAAAAGAACGTCAGTTGAAATCAGTCCTTTGAATCTCTCGGCAGATCTCCCATCACCAAACAGATCAAGTTCGGGTGAGCGATCGACGTTTGAGGATTTATTCATCGCAGCAAGAATCGATTTCTCGTTTGCTGCAGTGGGCAAAATTGTCGCACCCTCGTGTCGTCCGCGCTGGCGATCACCAATGTCGATACTTGGTACTCCGTATATGGGAGCTTCGCGAATGCCTGCACTGGAGTTGCCAATGAGTGCTTGTGCGTTTTTGAGCAGCGTCAAGAAGTGCTCAAATCGCAGCGACTCAAAGACTCTGAACCTGTCGGGAAACGACTCGAATCGTTTGTATTGTTCGAGAATCGTTTCAAAACCGGAATCGTTATTTGGATGAATCACAATAAAATTTCGATTGCTTGCAATAAGTGCAGAAACAAACTGCTCGGCTGCAAGCGCACTTGATTCAAGATCTGTCGTGACTGGATGGAAAATGGCTATGAGGTAGTCATCGAAACTTATTTCGTAGCGAGTTTTGGCTTCATGGATGCTGGGAAGAGACGGCGACAACATGATGTCAAGGTCGGGTGAACCAATGACATGAATTGTGTCTAGATGTTCGCCCAATTGAATGAGCCGATCTCGGGCACCCTCATTGGCAACTAGATGGATATGAGAAAGTTTGCTGACTGCATGGCGAATAACACCATCAATGGTTCCTGAGAGCTCGCCACCCTCAACATGAACGACAGTTGTATTACGAAGCGATCCAGCAATTGCGCCAGCTAGCGCCTCTGGTCTATCCCCATGCACAACAAGCGCGTCGGGTGCATGCTCGGTGATGAATTGCGACAAACCAGTGATGGTATTGGCAACAACAACGTCCATAGTGTCGCCATCTTGCTGGTTAAGAAACGAGATAATTGGGATAGTCGTAGGGATAGTGCGCTTCACTTCAAGGACGGTGCTGCCGAAGCGAGGAAGCATGTGCATCCCTGTTGCAAATACTGAAACCCGACAGCCTTCTTCGTGTGCGGCAATTATCAGTGGTTTAATTTTTCCGAAGTCGGCGCGAGTGCCGGTGAGGAATGCAATGTGGCGTTTACTTGACATCCGACCACCGAAGTTGTTCACCCCGCGTAATCGCTCGTGTGGATTGCTTGCCGAGGACTTTGTCTAAGTCAAAAGCGAGAATCTCGCCTGTGCCCGGGCGCTTCACCCAAATATTTGATTCGTCTAGAACGTCTCCGGGATTGACAGGCGCGATTGCGACTACTGACGCATAAGCAAAATCAATAGTTGGCTGCTCGCCGCCAAGAACTGTCTTAGAACCACCACTAGCAGCATGAACAATTTTGGAACCCTCAACGAGTTCGCGGAATCCAACGGGGTCAACTGAAATCTCGATGTCTTCGCCGATCCATTTCATGTCGCTCGTAAAGTGGCGCTCGATGATTGATGCACCAAGGGCAACGGCGGCAAGGGAAGGCAAGTTGGAGAGTGAGTGATCTGAAATACCGATAACTGCAGTAGGGAATTCATTGCGCAGTTGAGTGATGCTGCCAAGGCGAATGTTTTCGTATGGGGTTGGATACATGCTTGTGCAGTGCAACAAACTGAATTGCGAATTTTCTTGAACAAGAACATCGACAGTTCGACGCACCGAGTCCATGTCGTTCATACCTGTACTCACAATGATCGGTCTGCCAAATCTGGCGATGTGACGAACAAGTGGGAGGTTGTTGCACTCACCCGAGCCGATTTTGAAAGCCGCGACACCCAGTGCGTCAAGTCGATTTGCGGCTTCGCGCGAAAACGGAGTAGAAAGAAATATGAGACCGCGGTCTTCGGCATGTTTCTTGCACGCCAACTCTTCAGCTTCCGACAGCGTGCATTGTTCCATGATGTCCCAAATGGAACGTGTGGAATTTGCAGGAATGACATTGTTGGGAATCATTTCATCGTCCACTGAATGAGATTGAAACTTGACGCACTCTCCGCCAGCATCAGCAACATCGTCAATCATTTGGATGGCTCGAGCGATATCGCCACCGTGGTTAATACCAATTTCGGGAATCACAAACGGTGCATATGCATCACCAATTTTGCGGGAAGCGATGGTTAATTCACGGAGAGCAGTTGCCATGTTCTAATCCCTATTTGAGCAGGCTCGTTGTTGTTGTAACCAAGTAAGCAAGAACAACAGAAACAATCAATGCCAGCATTGCCCCTGCCACGAGCGACCCCACACCAAGCTGGGATGCCGCGTTGATGCGCTGCTTCTGATCTGGCTCTCTATATAGACGTGTGTTTAT
>JBILOM010000042.1:0-10459 GCA_044374495.1 Ilumatobacteraceae bacterium
TTCCTCCTGTCGGCTGGGCCGACGTCGCCACCAAAACCGACCTGCAACATCTTCAGTTGACAATTGAAGTCAATGTACGCAAGCTAATCCACGAGCAAACGAAATGGTTGATCACGACCATGATCGCAATGAACGCCGTGACGGTCGCTGTGGCAGTTGCACTGTCGAAACTTATTTAGCCGCCGCTGAGCGCCATCTCATGGCCATCGTCTGGCACAGTGAGATCATCACGATTATCTAAGTAGCCCTCTGGCAACACAACTTTGATGGGGCCGTTTGTGTGACCGCGGGTAAAGCGTTCTCCACCAGGCAGAAGTGTCATTGCGTGGTCAAGGTGCGACGAGATTTCTTTCAACTGCTCGAACGTTGACACTGTGGCAAATGATCTGCGCACTTCAGAACCAACTGGATACCCAGTGAGATACCAACCGCAATGCTTGCGGAAATTTCGAATCCCGTAATCAGGTCCCATGATTTCCATTAGACCTTGTGCGTGTTCCTGCATAACGTTCAGAACAAAACCAAGATTCGGTGATGCTTGCACTTCTCTGCCACTGAACGCATCAACAAGATCACGAAACAACCACGGCTTACCAAGGCATCCACGCCCCACAACAACACCATCGCAGCCCGTCTGATCCATCATGTCGATGGCATCCTGTGCTTCCCAAATGTCACCATTGCCCAACACAGGAATACTCGTCACGGCTTGTTTCAGTTCGGCGATCTTTTCCCAATGAGAATGGCCCGCATAGTGCTGTTCAGCGGTCCGCGCATGCAACGCAATCATTGCAATGCCTTCATCTTCGGCAGTCTTTCCTGTGTCTAGAAATGTTGTGATGTTGTCGTTGATACCAATGCGGAATTTACATGTGATGGGAACACCAAAAGGCTCGGCTGCTTTCACCGCAGCAGCCATAATCGCACGCGTCAGATTGCGCTTTACAGGAACTGCTGCCCCACCGCCTTTGCGAGTCACTTTCGTTGCAGGGCAACCAAAGTTCATATCAATGTGATCTGCAATATCTTGTTCACACAATGCGCGGACGGCCTTGCCAACAAAGTCCGGGTCGCTGCCGTAAATCTGCAAGCTACGGAAATCTTCATCAGGGCCAAATGCCACCATCTTCTTCGTTCTCTCATTGCCATGGACCAGTGCGACAGCCATCACCATTTCACTGACATACACAAGGTCTGGCCCGAACGTGCGGCACTGCGCTCGAAAAGGAATATTGGTTACACCCGCCATTGGTGCAAGCACCACAGGAATTGGGAACTCTCGACCCCTAAGGACAAGTGGCAAACGTGTCATCGTGGCACCGCATCAAGTTTGAGGTTCGGGTACGCACCGCACGACAAGCTTGTTGGGCCGTCAGACGCAAGCCTGTGCCATGCAGCAGCAGCAATCATTGCAGCATTGTCAGTGCACATTTCACGACTAGGCAATGCAACTGAAAAACCAGCAGCTGCAGCACGTTCTGTCATTTCTGAGCGCAATAATGAATTCGCAGATACTCCCCCGCCCAACACAATTCCCTTAGCTCCCACTTTTTGTGCAGCACGAATGGTCTTTGCGCACAGCACATCAACAACAGCGGCTTGGAAAGAAGCGGCGACATCAACATTTGATACGTCTGGGTTCTTTTTCACGTAATTAATGACTGAAGTCTTGAGACCACTGAACGAGACATCAAGGCCATCGTGCATCATCGCGCGAGGGAACTCAACTGCATGTGGGTTGCCGTCTGGTGCAATTTTGTCGATTGCTGGACCACCTGGATAACCCAACTGCAAATACCGCGCCACTTTGTCATATGCCTCGCCGGCTGCATCATCAATAGTGCGGCCCATGATGACGTAATCACCATGGCCACGCATCTCAATGATCATGGTGTGACCGCCAGAGACAAGTAAGACCACCAGCGGGAACTGCAATGTGGGGTCATCAAGAAGCCCTGCATAGAGATGGGCTTCTAAGTGATTCACGCCAACAAACGGTTTATCCCACACGAGCGCAAGAGACTTTGCTGCAGACACGCCAACAAGTAGCGCACCAATGAGACCGGGGCCAGCGGTTGCAGCAACAACATCAACACGCGATGGCAGGATGCCTGCTTGCGTGATTGCTGCATTGACTACGGGAATAAGCGCTTCCAAGTGGGCGCGGCTTGCTACTTCGGGCACAACGCCGCCAAAGCGTGCATGAATTTCAATCTGACTAGAAACGATGGATGACAAGATGTCATTGCCACCCATCACTACTGATGCTGCTGTTTCATCACAACTTGTTTCAATTGCAAGAACCACTGTTGATTCATTCACTACATGTGAAGTCATGGTCGTCTCGATTCAATCAGACGAACGCGTTCCAAGAATTCAGGCGTATCTATGCCATGTGCCCACATGATGATGGCATCGTCCTTATTCTCGTAATACTTCTTACGTATTCCTGCTGGCACGAAACCAAAACGCCTATACAACTGTTGGGCTGCAGTATTGGTGTGTCGCACTTCAAGAGTCATTGCCAAACATCCACGATCGCGAGCAAGAATCACAAGGTCGAGCATGATTTCGGTGGCAACACCACGTCCCTGCCAATCAGGATCAACTGCGACATTCGTAACGTGAGCATCGTCGCCACTGAACATCAAGCCGCCGTAACCCACTAGAACGTCTCCGACATATGCAACGAGGTAGTACCTGGCACCTTCACGCATCAGTGAAATTTCAGTTACAAATGTGCGGTGAGTCCATGGGCGTGGGTACAGCCCTTCCTCAATCTCCATCACTCGACGAAGATGACGGCGGCGCATTGTTTCTGTAGTCAATGCATCAGTCATGCGTTCACGAAGGAAGCTCATTGTGCCGCCTCACGAGTAAGCCAGTTGATTTCGGCATCTGGTGCACGTAAATACATCGGCGTAATCTCGCCTGCTTGCACCGTGTCATCTGCAGCGATGCGGTGAGACGCAAGAACAACCACTTTTTGTGCTGTTGGAAATGCATGTGGTTCGCCCGCCATCATCGCCCACGGCACATCTTCGAATAGTGCAGCATGACGAACAAACCCAGTACCGACACACGTAATGTCTTCGCCACGATCAGCTAAGTGCACAGCCATATCTTCTGGCGACGACACCACAGGTTCAGTCAAACGAACTGGTTCAACACCTACTCCACGCATGCGGTACAACGACCTATACACCTCGCCACGGCGCGCATCAAGTGATGCCGCAACCACATTGTCTGACCACTCCGCATTCATTGCGAGTGCATCAAGACTGCACACAGGAACAACCGGAAGTTCTAAGGCCCATGCAAGTGATGCTGCACTTGCTATACCCACGCGCATGCCGGTGAATAGACCAGGACCCACATCGACTGCAATTGCTGACAGGTCGGCCATTGAGGCATCTGCTTGTTGCAAAACAAACTGAATCATTGGAGTCAATGATTCAGCATGACGACGGTCGCTTGCCAACATTGAATGTACGCGAATGCCGCGATAGTCACCTACTGCCACTCCGACATGGTCTACTGAAGTTTCAATTCCCAGAATCATCGCGGCGTCCAATCACGTAACGCATTTTTCAGTAATTCCCAGCGGGTGTCCCACGCATGGCCCTCAACTGCAACCGTGATCATTCGCACGTCTTCATCATCCTCATCAGCGACAAGAGTGACACTTAGTCCATCACCCAAAACTTCAGATGCAACATCTCCCCATTCGACGAGGCCAACGGCACCCATGTCGAGCAACTCACGAATGCCAAGATCTGCTACTTCAGCCAAACTTGTCAACCGATACAGATCTACGTGGTGCAATGGAATGCGGCCTGATGTGTAGGAATGCATCAATGTAAACGTTGGTGATGACACATGATCATCTCCGTGCACTCCGAGAGCTTTCGCAAAACCGGTAGCAAAGGCAGTCTTGCCTGCCCCCATTTCACCGATAAGCACAATGAGGTCGCGCGGTCGAACAACGCCAGCTATCGCACCAGCAATTGCATGGGTGTCGCCGAGATCAGAAGCACGAAGCTCAATCACGAGTATCGCCTAAAGATTCTTGGGCTAATTCCGCACACAATCTCATAACCGATTGTGTCTAATGCCGTTGCCCAGTCATCGGCCGTCACAGAATGTTCTCCCTGTTTACCAATCAGCACGACTTCGTCGCCCACCATGACTGAGGAATCAGATTCACAATCAATCATCAATTGGTCCATAGTGATGGTGCCCGCAAATGAGCGCGGAACACCATTCAGCAAAACCTGAACATTGGTGCGGCCGAGAGCACGAGGAACACCATCTGCATAACCAATGGGCACAGTGGCAATGAGTGAACCCTTTGTTAACGGACGAACTAACCCGTACGAAACAGCCTCACCAGCTTCCACCCACCGCACTGCTGACACACGAGCCTTAATCGACATTGCAGGAATAAGACCAGCACATAGTTCGGCAACTCCTGGGCCAGGGCGCAGACCATACATAGCAATTCCGAGGCGCACCATGGTGAACCGACTTGGTTCATTCGCAAGTGCAGCAGCACTGTTGGCAGCATGAACTAGTGGTGGATTAAAGCCACGAGATGACAAACCATCAAGAACAGAATTGAATGCGCTGAGCTGTGCTGCATTTGCGGCATGTGATGGGTCATCAGCTACTGCGAAGTGTGTGTACACGCCTTCAATGGTCAATGATTCATACGAACTGATGAACGAAGCAAGTGACACCACTTCATTCGGCGCGACACCCACACGGTGCATTCCAGTATCAACTTTGATATGTATTTTGACTGTCTGATCAGCAGCCGACGCAGATGCCGCTAGTACTGCAGCGCCACGCGTTGTAGTAACGGTGGGAGTCAGTTGATAACCGACAATAAGATCAGCAAGTTCCGCAGGTTGTTCACTCAGCAACAAGATTGGTGCGGTAATACCTGCGCGACGTAAAGCAACACCTTCATCGACAATTGCCACACATAATCCGGTGGCACCACCTGCAAGTGCTGCATTAGCTACTTGCACCGCGCCGTGGCCATAGCCGTTGGCTTTCACTACTGCCCACACCTGAACAGGTGCCGTACGTTGCGCAACAATTGCAACATTGTGAGAGATCAGACCTGTATGAACCTCGGCCCATGCCCAGCGTGTTGAGAAATCAATTGACATGAGCCAT
Organism: Ilumatobacteraceae bacterium; assembly: GCA_044374495.1. Lineage (GTDB taxonomy): Bacteria > Actinomycetota > Acidimicrobiia > Acidimicrobiales > Ilumatobacteraceae > UBA2093. The sequence goes on from JBILOM010000042.1 coordinate 5,185, forward strand.
CACATCACTCAGTACATCTGAAATCAGACCAACAACATCCCGCGCAATTGTGCCTTCAAGTGCAGTACGTGAACCAGCAACACCATGAACATAAGCAGCGGCTGCAGCTGCCTCTGGCCCAGCAAGTCCCCGAGCAAGAAATGCTCCGATGATTCCGGCAAGAACGTCACCCGTACCGGCCGTGGCTAGTCGCTGGTCGCCTGATGCCACCAAATACACGGCACCCTCTGCGTCACTGATAATGGTGGTTGCCCCTTTGCGCACAACAGTGCACCCTATGCGCGAAGCAAGATCACGTGTTGCACCTATTCGGTCTGCCGACATGGCGTCACCGCCCAACGAGGCAAATTCACCATCATGTGGAGTCAGAATTGTGGCCGCAGTGCGAGCGCGCAAGGTTGAATAGTCGCCATGAGGGTCAATTGCACCCGAAAGACCGTCGCCGTCAATTACAACGGCAACATCGCATCGCGCAAGAACTGATCTGATCTCGGCTCCAACGTCATCTCCTCGACCAAGACCTGGACCAATGACCATTGCACCGAATCGTGCGATATCTGAGGCCACATAGTTTGCCCAATCAGTAGTTGGTAAAGCATGCCCAACAATTTCTGTGGGCTGAGAGAACATTGATGAGCCTGAACGCCATGACAAATGCACCATGCCAGACCCGGCACGTAGTGCAGACATGCCTACTAGCGATGCTGCCCCTTCCATTCCGTCACTGCCAGCAATAACTCGAACTGCGTGATTCCATTTATGAGCATCGTGTTCGCGTGGCGGTACCCACGCAGCAACATCAGTTGCTTCAATCAGATACACGTCAACATCATCGGTTGTTTCAATTCCGACATCAATCACATCAATGACACCACATAGTGCTGGTCCACTTCCGAGAAACATTCCGACTTTCGGTGCTGCAAAAGTAACGGTTCGATCAGCCATCAAGACTCCGCCAGACACTGAACCATCAAATGCATCGAGGCCACTAGGAACATCTACTGCGAGTACAGGAACATCAAACACAATTGGTGGTGTCCACTCACCGTGAAAACCGATGCCGTATGCAGCATCAATAACAATGTCTGCCACGCGTGGGTCTATAAATCGACCACCCACGGAATTTGCGTCAACTATTTCAACTGCTGCGCCCCATTGCGTCAACCAATACGCAGCAACTCGCCCATCGTCACCGTTGTGACCAGGCCCAGCAATAACAATGACCTGCTTGCCGTATGAACCACCAAGCATGGTGCGCGCTGCATGGGCCACGGCAAACCCAGCACGGTTGATAAAGACCTGTTGATGATCGTTGCCCACTGCAGAAAGTGCAGTTGCATCAGCGAGCTTCATTTGCTCCGGCGTGAGGACAGCTATCACTCTCTCAGCGTACGCCCGGTTCAATTACACACCAACGCAATAACTAGAGCGCGGCGACAACCGCCATTGCTGTTGTGTCTGTATGGGTAATGGAGACATGCCATGTGGAGACACCATGAGCATTAGCAAGAGTCTCTGCCCTACCTGATACGAGTAAGTGGGGTGCCCCAGACGACATCTTCTCAATCGAGACATCATGGAAGTCAAAGGCACCAAGGCCAACTCCGAGAGCCTTCATTGTTGCCTCACGTACTGCGAATCGTGCTGCAAGTGATGCAGCATCATCGGTGCGGCCTTCAAGAGATGTCAATTCAGCGTTTGTAAACAAACGCTGGCGTAAGTGTGGACGACGTTCAAGAAGTTTGCGAAAGCGATCAACATCAACGGCGTCGATTCCAATGCCCAACATTTCTATTGACCGTCAGTTCGCCACAAGTCGGCGCTCTCAGAAACTGGGTTAATCAACAAGTCAGCAATTGACACTTCAGCAAGTCTGTCTTCGCGGAATGTTCCTTCAGTTTCAGACACCCAGTCAACGAGACGGTCATAGCGGCGGTCGTACCCTTGCAGCACTTGACGCGCAGTGCCGGCAGCAACTGTGTCATGGAATGCAACGTGCATAAGAGAAATACCCACGGTGGTTGAACCATGAACTTCGGGAACGAAAACTACGGTACGTCCATCTTTACGACCACGGGCAACAAGAACTTCTTGGTCAGCAGCAACACGATGCTTGGTACCAACAAGAGTTGCATTTGTTGTCACGCGAGATGTGAGATCTTTCGCTACTCCACCACGATCAATGATGGAGACTGTGGCATTACGCGCATCACCAGCAATGGCATACCGAGTGAAACCTTCGACCGATGCAACGGCTGCATCAAGAGCTGCCAACACCTTGAGTGTTGCGTATGAAAGATTGTCGCGTGATGCTCCGGCTTCAAGAACGGCACGAACAAGAGCACGATCAAGAAGACCTTCTTCGCTGCGAGAGATTCCGACGGTAACGGTCTTGGCCTGATGCTTAATGGCGTCAATAGGTCGTGTTAGTTCATCAATGCTGCGCGTAAGCGCATCGATCAGATCATCAAGCAGTGCCGAAGGCGAAGCGGTGCGACCTGTTTGGCGTTGGAATGCTTGCAAGGGTTGAGGCCCGGTGACAATACGAAGAAGAGAAACCAAACGAACTGCTGTTGAGGCTTCGAGATTGCCGTCGTATTGGCCAGTCGCCAATACTTGAAGGAACTGCTGAGTGACAGGAACGATTTGTGCTTCAACCTGGGTTAGCGCAGTGTCACCACTACCGCCACGTCCGACAACCACTTCTACTACTTCACGCAACTGGCGTAACGGACGAGCAAGTGCGTCGATTGCCAATGCTGCTTCGTATCCGAACAAGTGGCCCACCATCGAAGACAACACAAAGGCAAGCGCAGGGTCTGCAACCGGCACGTACACAACTGCAGCTGCTGCTGAGTCGAAACGATTTTCGCCTTGCGTAGCAACAACGATAGGAATTGCTTTGTGTGCCTTAAAGATTGCGACCTCTTTCGCCACGTCGGTAGCCGTACCGTCGCTAAGGCCGGCAGCGCATACGAGAATCATTGGCTCGCACGAAAGGTCAATGTGCTTTTTGTCTTCAGTGACATCACACGAAATTGATTTGTAGCACAGTTCTGACAGCTTGATACGCACTTCATGTGCAGCAACCGTGTTCGGGCCATTACCCACAACTGCCCAGTAACGCTTCATAGGTGCGTACTTCTGTGCGATTACGCCGATCTCACTACGTTGCGCAATCACTGTTTCCATAGCCGCTGGCATATGAACAAGTGAATCGAGGATGCGATGCATACGGTCAGCATCAACCTTGCCCGTTGCCTGTGCAATGGCACACGACAAAATTGCTCCGGCAGCAACTTGTGCATAGAACGCCTTGGTGCTTGCGACACTCATTTCAATGTCACGACCATCAGATGTGTAATACACACCGTGGGCTTTGCTGGAAAGCTCGCTTCCGCGACGATTCACAATTGCCAGTACTGCTGCACCACGCGATGCGACGAGATCAACAGTTCTGTTTGTGTCTGTGGTGGTGCCGCTTTGGCTGACTGCAATTACCAACATGTCAGACATATCGGTTGACATTGCAAAACCTGAGAGTTCAGTTGCAGTGAGTGCCTCTACTTGAATTGAAGCATCAAGCAGCGAACCAAGCACCGGAATGAGAGAGGTACCGGCAACGGCTGCGGTGCCCTGGCCGATAACACGGATACGACGGATCGACCCACTAGCTAAACGATCCTTGATTGTCTTTGGCAATGTGAATGAATCAAGATCAGGCACAAGTCGGCCATTCACTTCAAGCGTGCGACCACGAATTGTCTTTCGGAAACTGCGAGGAGCTTCAGTGATTTCCTTCAGTAGGAAATGCGGGGAATCACCACGATCGATATCGCGCGTTGTTACTTCGGCAACTGCAACGTCGTTATCAGTAACCGGAATCTCTATTCCGTCATAGGCGATGCGAGTAATGCCTTCAACTCTGCCTGCTCCGTCAACACGAAGGCGAACTACTTGCCCACGTGAATTGGGGTCACCTTCTTTACGAGGCGTCTCGCCATCAAGGCGTACAAAGTGCACTGTCTCTTCAACAGTTCCGTAGGGTTCGCTTGCAACAATGAATCGATCTTCCGCAAGTCCGATATACAAACCTTGTCCACTGCCAAACAGAGCCAAGTACATATCGTTCGGATCACTAGCGGTCATGTAGCCGATAGCGACTGAGCCCTCGAACTGAGTGACGGCATTAAGAAAAGCTGCTTGCGTATCAAGACCTGTGCTTCGGCCGCGATCAACGATGGCAGGAATCACTTTTGCATCAGTTGTAATTGGGTCTGCGAAACGCAGGTTATGGCGTTCGCGCAGTTCAGTGTGGTTATCAACGTCGCCATTCAGAACTGCGACAGATATTTGTTGGCCTTCAACATCGATTTCTTCACCAGTGACAGGATGAGCATTCGGCTCAGAGATAATGCCCACGCTCGCCCACCGTGTGTGACCAAGCACCGCAACGCGAGAGTCAGACACTGACAGTGCAGTGCGCAACAGTGCATCTGCACTTACTGCGTCACGCATGTGCTTAGTGTTGTCACCAAGTTCACCAATTTCGGCAGCCGCCTTGTAGACAAACACCAAAGTAGAACCACTGTGGCGAACACTGGTGTTGGTAAACAATGGATCAGATGTACGACCGGCCATCAGACCAGTTAATTCAGAAGACAATGATGCAAACGAGGGCGATGTGACAAGAACACTGATACCAGCAGAGTCACGACCACGAACTTCCATTCGGTCGATAGCGGAGAATGCTTGATGAATTGCAAAATACCCGACCAATGAGGATGCGCCGGCACCAGCACCTGCAAAAACATGTACCGCATCAGCTGCACGTAAACGATCGCGTCGAATTGCCCATGACGCATCCTTCACGCGCGACAAGCGAGCCACTTCAGCATCAAGAGTTGCTGTGTCAACGTGAAGGGCGTCAATGCGAGCCTCTTCAGCAGCGGACACCACGTCAATGACATCTAGGCAGGTAGTAATTTTGGTAATCAATGCTGCATTGCCAACAAGAGCCTGAATACCTGCATCGCCCCGCAGCATTTGGTCGGCTGCCATGAGGGCATCAGCAATAAGTACGCAATCAGTGCCTGCATTCACTGCAGCTGCGAGTAAATCCTCGATGCTCTGAGCGGTGGGAACACTGCGGGTGCTCGGCCGGGGCAGGATGCCAATAATGCCGCACATAACTACAGATTACTCTCGCTGGTCAGTGTCACTAGTGCGTTCCTTCAATAGACCCACCGTGGATATCAACAACCGCCTGGGCAAG
>JBILOM010000145.1:0-2994 GCA_044374495.1 Ilumatobacteraceae bacterium
ATCAGAGATCAACTACAAAGTTGATGTCGTAAGTTTCGTGTCACTAAAGCGTGCAGCAATGAAGTGTCATGCAAGTCAATTGAGCGATTCCAGTTTCTTCTTAGCAATGGACGATGAAACATTCGCACGTCAATTTGGCAACGAGTGGTTCATTGACCCGAAGAGCAACGAGCCAATGCGAGACGGATGGATTTTCGAATGACACGTGTGTACATGGTTCGTCACGGACGCGCCGCAGCTGGCTGGAATGTTGATCCCGACCCAGGTCTTGATGATCTCGGTCGCAGTCAGTCCCTTGCTGTTGCATCAAAGTTGTCATCGCTAGGGCCATTGCCTGTTATGTCGAGCCCTTTGCTTCGTTGCCAACAAACGGCTTTCCCGTTAGCAACAGCATGGAAACAAGATGTTGTTATCGAGCCACTTGTTGGCGAAATTCCATCACCTGTTGAATACACCTTAGAAAACCGAGTCGATTGGTTACGCGAAGCAATGGCTGGCACATGGTCGCAAGTAGCCGAACGCTCAGGGTCTCATTACATCGACTATCGCAATGCAATTGCGCAACGTGTCGCACAAATGACTACTGACACTGTGGTGTTTAGTCATTTCATTGCTATCAACGCGGTTATTGGCGTCGCGACAGACAATGACGCGATGGTTATTGCCAGTCTTGATAACTGCTCGGTCACAACTTTTGAGGTTGTCGACGGAAAACTGGTCCTTATTGAGTCTGGCAACGAAGCCGACACACTCATTCGCTAGGTAGATTTACACACGTGCTTTCTTTGCTTATTTCCGACATTCATAGTGCGTGGGCGTGGGTTGCAATCATCAGCAACGGCCTTGCTGGCGTGTGGGCACTTGCCGCCCACAAGATCACCCCGCTACGTACTCGTGCCCTGTGGTGGTACACCGGAGTCGCTCAATTCACCATCTTTGTTCAAGTCACTCTTGGCGTCATCATGGTCAACAGGGACAAGCTTGAGTTTCCTGCATTCCACGCGTTCTACGGATTCGTGGCCATCATGGCAGTCGCAATCATCTACAGCTATCGCCATCAACTCAAGAACAAGACGTACTTGCTTTACGGCTTCGGTGGTCTGTTTCTCATGGGGCTCGGCATCCGAGCCATGTTGGTAGGCCAGGCCTAATTACTTCAGTGACGACTCAAGTTCGTTTAATGCAGTAGTCAACGGCGCAGGAAGTTTTGAACCGAACTGTGCGTAATGATCGCGCATTTGCGGCAACGCTGATTTCCAGCCTTCAGAGTCAATTGACAACAAAGCATTCATGTCAGCGTCGGTGACGTTGAGGCCAGATACATCAATGTCTGCAGGGGATGGCAGGTAGCCAATTGCAGTCTTTGTCGCATTTGCTTTTCCATCAAGACGATCAAAGATCCATTTGAGAACGCGACTGTTTTCGCCGTAGCCCGGCCACAGGAAGCGACCATCTTCATCTCGGCGGAACCAGTTCACAAAGAAAATCTTTGGAAGGTTTTCGCTCTTGGCGGCTGCGCCAACCTTGAGCCAATGTCCGAAGTAATCGGCCATGTTGTAGCCACAGAATGGAAGCATCGCCATTGGGTCAAAGCGCAAGTTGCCAACGGCACCACCGGCTGCTGCTGTTGTCTCAGATGCCATGATGCTGCCAAGGAACACGCCGTGGTCCCAGTCGAATGCTTCGGTGACAAGAGGAACGGTTGTGCGACGACGTCCGCCGAACAAGATTGCCGAGATAGGAACACCAGCTGGGTCTTGCCACTCAGGTGCGATGCATGGGCACTGAGATGCGGGAGCCGTGAATCGAGCATTCGGATGAGCAGCAGGGGTTTCCACTTCTGGGTTCCATGCATTGCCCTTCCAGTCGGTTGCACGAGCAGGAGCTTCTTCGCTCATGCCTTCCCACCACACATCGCCAGCAGGCGTAAGTGCAGTGTTCGTGAAGATCGAGTTGCTTGTCATGGTTTCCATGGCATTGGCATTGGTGTCGTACCCAGTACCTGGTGCAACACCAAAGAAGCCTGCTTCTGGGTTGATTGCATACAAGCGGCCATCGGCGCCGTACTTCATCCAGCAAATGTCATCGCCGATTGTCTCGGCCTTCCAGCCTGGAATTGTTGGGACAAGCATTGCGAGGTTTGTTTTTCCGCATGCAGATGGAAATGCTGCTGCGATGTACTTGAACGCACCCGCTGGGTTCGTCAGTTTCAGAATCAACATGTGCTCTGCAAGCCAACCTGCATCACGCGCCATCACTGAAGCAATGCGCAGTGCGAAGCACTTCTTGCCTAGCAATGCGTTGCCGCCGTATCCGGAACCGTACGACATGATTTCGCGAGTCTCTGGAAAGTGAACGATGTATTTGTTGTCAGGGTTGCATGGCCATGCAGAATCTTTCTGACCAGGCGCAAGGGGAGCGCCAACTGAATGCACGCATGGCACCCAATCGTTGTTTCCCAGAACATCAAGTGCGCCCTGGCCCATACGGGTCATGATGCGCATGTTGACAGCAACGTATGGGCTGTCTGACAACTGAACGCCGATGTGAGCGATTGGTGAACCAAGTGGGCCCATTGAGAAAGGAACCACATACATGGTGCGGCCCTTCATGGCGCCCTTGTACAAATTCATCATCTCGGCGCGCATCTCAGATGGTTCGCGCCAGTTGTTGTTTGGACCTGCATCTGATTCGTCCTTCGAACAAATGAATGTGCGATCTTCAACGCGAGCAACATCGCCTGGATCAGAATGTGCCCAGTAACTGTTCGGGCGCTTTGCATCATCAAGCTTTGTAAAGATGCCAGCATCAACTAACGATTGGCAGAGACGCTCGTATTCTTCAGCAGAACCATCACACCAATAGATGGAGTCAGGTTCAAGAACATCTGCCCAATCTTTCACCCATTGAGTGAGCCGTGCGTTGCCAGTAGTTGCAGCCATGAGCGATCCTTGGATTTACGTGAAGGTTCGGGGGGAACCGGTGAATAGTAAG
>JBILOM010000155.1:0-2952 GCA_044374495.1 Ilumatobacteraceae bacterium
CACGCGAGGATCGCCCACAACGCGAGCCACGTGAGCCACGCGAAAAGATTGAAGTTGATCCAGAAGAAGTGGGCAAGGCAGCAGCTGAATTCCTCAACGGTCTCGTGACGGCCTTTGGTACCACGGGTTCTGTAAAGGTCAGCCGCGTTGAAGAAGAGATCGAAGTACTGGTCGACGGATCAGAGCTTGGGCTCATGGTCGGACCTGGCGGCGCAACCCTGCTCGCCATTCAAGACCTCACTCGTGTAGCCAGCCAGCGTCGCCTTGGCGACCAGGACACTCGCCTTCGTATCGACATTGCGGGTTACCGCGAGCGTCGCCGCGAAGCACTCAGTCGCTTTGCCCAAAAGGTTGCAACTGAAGTGAAGGAAACTGGTTCGCCACGCATGCTTGAGCCAATGTCATCAGCAGATCGCAAGATCGTCCACGACACACTCATGGAATTTGAAGGCGTTGTTACCCGCTCTGAGGGTGAAGATCCTCGCCGCCGGGTGGTTGTAGAACCAGCTGAATAAGCACTCTTTAGTGTGATGGGCCCGCCGTATGGCGGGCCTTTTGCATATATGGCACTACATTCATGACGTGCCAGAACCCCGCAGTCTTGAAGATGTCCTAGGGACAGCCCAGCGCCTCGGCACCCTTGGCTCACTGCCAATCCCTGATGTCATTGCACATTCGCGCCAGTTTGTTGACGCCCTTGTAGGCATCACAGGGTCAGTGATGGATATCGGAACCGGCGCCGGAGTGCCGGGTCTTATCATCGCTGTAGACCGCCCCGACCTGACCTTGGTACTGACTGATCGACGCGAAGCCCGGATGGATGCACTCGCCCGCGGGGTCACTGCAATGGGAATTCGTGACCGAGTGAAGGTACTCACGGCCGACGTGGCGGTACTTGGCCAGAGTCCCGAGCACGCCGCGAAGTACGACGCGGTGGTCTGTCGAGGGTTCGCCTCACCGGAAGTCACGGCCACCCTCGCGCGACCCCTCCTAAAAAACGGAGGGACGTTAATCGTGTCCGAACCCCCTGTTTTGGACCCCTCCAGATGGCCGGCCGACCTCCTGAATCGGCTCGGTTTTGACCCCCCCGAATACCGCCCAGGCGTGGTGTGCATTACGGCAAACCCTTGAGTTACTAGGTTGAGGGTTTGTTTCACGTGAAACAATCGCCAGACCAAAAACCTTCAGATGTTTCACGTGAAACATTCTGAGAACTCTCCGCCCGAGGGTCATGTTTCACGTGAAACATCAGGCAACATCCACCCGTTGTCCACAGGGGACACCTACACTTGCAGTGTCCACCCCAACACCACATAGCAAGGAGACACCCCTTCGTGAGCGATTCAGACACCACTGTCCTTGCCATCTCCCTGCAGAAGGGCGGCGTCGGCAAGACCACGACCGCTATCAACTTAGGGGCAGCTCTCGCTGAGCTGGGCTTTCGTACCCTGATCATTGACCTTGACCCCCAGGGCAACGCCTCATCTGGTCTCGGTGTCAGGCCGCCAGAAGACGCACCAACCATTGCCGAAGTGTTGCGTCGCGAGGAAACCCTCGACAGCATCATTGAGCCCACAGCGGAAAAGAACTTGTTTGTCGCCCCAGCGCCTACCGGCCAGGCACTTGCAGAAGTTGAAGCCCAGCTTGTTGCCGAGATGTTCCCCCAGCCCCGTTTGAAAGACGCCATTGATGCCTGCCGGGCTGATTGGGATTATGTGCTGCTCGACTGCCCGCCCACACTTGGCCGTCTTACAGTTAATGCCTTTATGGCAGCCGATGCCATTTTGGCGCCTGTGCAATGCCAGTACTTTGCACTTGAAGGCCTTCGTGATCTCAGCGAAGTGGTGAAGCAAGTACAACAGGCACTGAACCCAACACTTGAAATCGCCCATTATCTATTGACTATGTCAGAGGGCAGTAAAAAGCTGTCATCAGAAGTCGAAGCCGAATTGCGTTCCGCATATGGCACCAAAGTCTTTCGCAGTTCAATTCCGTACAACGTGAAGTTGGCAGAAGCTCCTTCAATGGAACGGTCGGTCTTGAAGCACGCCAGCACCTCAAAAGGCGCAAAGGCATACCGCGACGTAGCAAAGGAGTTGAGCCATGGTCGAACGCCGAAAGCTAGGTAAGGGACTTTCCACTCTCATCCCCACGACGAGAGAAGACGCTCCAGCACCCGCTACAACAGCGCCTGCGTCAGCCGCAAAGCCTGCCGCACCGCGAGAAGAACTACCGGCATCTGCATTGCGCGATGTACCGACATCATCTATTGAGCCGAACCCACATCAGCCGCGTGTTCATTTCGATGAGGATTCATTGAGCGATCTGGCAAAGTCCATAAAGGAAATTGGCATCTTGCAGCCGTTACTTGTTCGCGAAATGTCGCCAGGCAAATTCCAACTGATTGCAGGCGAGCGTCGTTGGCGTGCAGCACAGAAGGCCAAGCTGTCTGTAGTCCCGGTCGTTGTTCGCGAGATCAACGAATTGGGTTCAGTAGAACAAGCATTGGTTGAGAACCTACATCGCCAAGACCTCACGGCACTTGAAGAAGCGTCGGCCTACCAGCAACTTTCTGAAGATTTTTCAATGACGCACGAGCAGATTGCAAAGCGTGTTGGCAAGAGCCGCGCAGCAATTACCAATGCATTGCGCTTGTTGTCACTGCCTGCAGCAGTGCAGGGCTATTTGGCAGATGGCCGCCTAACAGCTGGCCACGCCAGAGCGTTGTTGGCGAGCACTTCAAGTTCTGTGATGGAAGAACTTGCAGCACTTGCTGTGAAGGACGGCTGGTCAGTACGAGCAACTGAAGATGCAGTGAAAAATGGAGTTCCCGGTGTTGACAAGCCGAAACCAGCAACAAGTGGGGGAACCACAACGTTGCGTCCTGCTGGCTTGTTGGAACTGGAAAACCTCTTGGCTGAGTTCCTTGATACGAAATTCAGCGTGTCAAAG
>JBILOM010000189.1:0-2945 GCA_044374495.1 Ilumatobacteraceae bacterium
TGACCCCATCGCATCCACCTGGAACATTTCTCCGTGCATCTTCTCGAAAGTCATTTCCCGCCGATGCAACCACCACAATTCCCTTGGCCAAGGCTCTGTCAATTGCATTCTGATAAACAGTCGGGCACTGACCTGTTCTTGGATACAGAGAGCCCAGTGACATATTGATTACTTGCACTGAAGTTGTATTCAGAGGAAGGGACCCAACTTGTTCTCCCGCTGCCCAGTCAATTCCATCGGGCAAGTTATAGGGATCATCTGATTCGAGACATTTACCCAAAACACGGACAGGCTGAATTTTCACATTTGGTGCAATCCCTGAAATTCCAATTCCATTACCTTTTTGTGCTGCAATGATTCCTGCAACTTTCACACCATGCCAAGAACTCGCTGCGGCGTCGGCTAACGGATAAATCGATGGTCCACCAACAAGAGGGATTCCAGACTTATGACAGGTATTCCCATCTCGGCCATTCCCCACATCGGTTGCGTCGGAGTCACGGCCGCCTCCATCGCCAGCACTTGTGTACTGCCCGCCTTCAAGATCCGTTGGGATTCCGAAAAAATCTGCATTCGACAGGCCAATCATGTCGTAACCGGCAACCCATTGTGATGTTGTTGTAGTCATGTCGGGATGATTGCGACTACCAGTGTCTAGAACTGCGACGGTAGCGCCCAGAGCATTTGCATCGTTATCGGTCCACGCTGTGTAGGCACCAATTTCATTCATCCACCAATCTTGATTAGCTCGGCAGCCATCGTTACCTGCGCCTGCATCAATACACGTTTCAATGAGTGGGTCTGACAACTCACGTAACGGCAACATGACATCTGCGAATTCGACAATGCCAGCCTTCTTTAGGGTGTGTCCGATTCTCTCGGCTTGGTCAAAAAGTAGTGGTTCGGAAAATGAGAGTGTCTGAATGTTGTCCCGGTAACTATGGCCAAGCGTGATAGTCACGCCTTTGATTAACTCAGCACCTGGAAGAGTTGCACCACGATATGCATGAACGCCAGGTTGAAAACGAACGGTTAGTGATCTGACAAGTTGAGTTGGGTCAGTGTTGGCGGGTGCCGCTGAGACTCGGATTGCACTTATCTTGGAAGACAAATCCCATGCGATAGGCGTGACTAACCCAGCAAGCAAGGTCAGGACCACGAGAAATACGCGGGACTTAGACACCGAAATAGGAAGCAAACGTGGAGAAATCATCCAAGTATCATACTTGGATATCAAGTCCTCTTGGACTAGTTGCCCCTTAACTTCATCGCGCGTTCACCACCCCAGGATTTTTAGTTGGTCATGAGTCCAGGTCTCTCGGATGTTTTTGGGTTTGCGGTACGTGATTCGGTCGTTGATGACAAGAAGCAAAAAGCCCCCGCAATTGCGGGGGCTTTTCTATTGGCGCGCTCGGCAGGACTTGAACCTACAACCTTCTGATCCGTAGTCAGATGCTCTATCCATTGAGCTACGAGCGCTTGTTATTAGGAAGATAACTCTACCTGTGAGATTTAATTCCAGGCACCCCAGCCGTTTGAGCGTTTATATATGGCGTATCCGGCCTTGGCATTCACTCTGGCATCCAGTAACTGACTGGCCGATGTGACACCGATATCTTTCAGCCAACTGCGGTGCGCAAGCCAGTGAATTTGAAACAGCCCCAAGCAGCAACTGCCGTTGTAAGCCGCAGCGTTCAGCTTGCTTTCCCGCTTCGCGATGGCAATGGCCCTGTCCTCCAGCTTGTCTGGCCAGATCTCGCGAATAATGGCGGTCGACTGCTTCACCGAGTACCGCTTCTCCGGCGCCTTCAACTTCAGGGCGGTCGAGGTGGCCTTGGAAGTGGCTGATTTCGGAAGGCAAATTACGTCACCTATTAATAGGAGCGATTTTGTGTTGGCTTTATTGACCTTCAGCAACAGGCTCATGGCTACGTTGACCTTGTTGGCTATGCGATTCCAGGAATCATTCGGCACCACGGTGTAGGTCTTGGCGCAACCCGTCGCCACTTTGGCCCCTGCCGGGGCTGGCCCGCTGAAAACCAGCGCGCCTGCAACCACTAGGGCTGCCAGGGGTTTGCGGAGCAAACTCATATGGCGGAGAGGGTGGGATTTGAACCCACGGTCCGCTTTAAGACGGACAACGCCTTAGCAGGGCGCCCCATTCGGCCACTCTGGCACCTCTCCTGGGAAGGCTTGAAGTGTACCCGCGCGCGAGCCCCTACAACTCTCGCGGCCAGGTTCGTTCGGGTGCCCAAACCCTTTGTTAATTGACGATTTCGGATGATTTGGGGCAGTTTCGTGGCGAGTAAGGTTTTTCCATCGGCACTGCTTGCGGTGCCACAAACCCAGGGAGACCAAATACATGAAGAAAATGTGGAAGCTTGCAGCAGCTGCAGCTACAGCATCACTTCTCGTCGCAGCGTGCGGCGGAAGCGATTCATCATCAGACACAACCGCCGCACCAGCAGCAACAACCGACGTAAAAGTCGCTGTTGTGTACCTCGGTACTGCTGAGGACAAAGGCTGGACATACCAGCACGAACAAGGCATCTTGCAACTTGAAAAAGATCTTGGTGTTGAAGTGAAGCGCATCGAGAATATTGCGGACAACGCAGATTCTGAAAAGACTTTCGAACAACTCGCATCAGAGGGTTACAACCTCATCTACGCAACCTCATTCGGTTACGGCTCACCAATGGCAAACGTTGCAGCGAAGCATCCAGAAGTGTGCTTCCAGTGGGCAACAGGTGCAAAGTTCCTTCTTACTAAAGACGGTGGCGGCGCATTTGCTGACTTCGCAGCTTTGCCAACAAACCTTGGTACATACTTTGGTGCAGCTGAAGAAGCTCGTTACCTCAGTGGTATCGCAGCAGGTAAGGCAACAAAGAACAACAAGCTTGGCTATGTTGCTGCATTCCCAATTCCAGAAGTAATTCGCGGAATCA
>JBILOM010000146.1:0-2934 GCA_044374495.1 Ilumatobacteraceae bacterium
TAGGTGACTGATGCCCCATTCCCGAATCTGAAAATGATTCGTAAGGTAGAGGCGTGCAAGATTTCTGCCCAGCGCCAGTTCAGCGCCCAATTATGAAGCAACAGTGGCAGGAGCTTGCCTATATTCATTGGCGTTACGACGCTTCAGTGGTGCAAGCCTTACTGCCTGAAGGACTTGAAGTGGATACTTTCGATGGCTCCGCGTGGGTGGGCCTTATTCCTTTCTCAATGCGCAATATCTCTTTTCCGGGCACTCCTGCGATTCCATACCTCGGTTCATTTCCCGAAGTGAATGTACGTACGTATGTAAAAAAGAACGGAATTCCAGGAGTCTGGTTCTTCTCGCTTGATGTGAATCGGTTGCTTCCAGCACTTGTTGCGCGCGCTTCATACTTCTTGCCGTACTGCTGGGGGAGTGCCTCTCATGTGGTGACTTCTGAATCACTCACCACAGCGGTGAAACGTCGTTGGCCACAGGTTGCTTCAACCTCAATTCGCATTGCTATTGGTGAACGTATTGAACAGCCTGATGAATTATCAGTGTTCTTATCGGCTCGATGGGGTTTGTATTCAAAGGGCTTTGGCAAAGGTCTGCGGTATGCACCTGTTGATCACGAAACATGGATTCTCCACATTGCGACACTTGAACACCTTGAAGACACTCTGGTGATTGCTGCTGGCTTACCCGCACCTACAAGTGCTGCGCATGTTTTGTATTCGCCGGGCGTATCCGTGCGAATCGGTTTGCCGCACTCGGTTTAGCGGCGACGAGGCCGAGCTGCCGGCATCCAGTTTTCGCCGGCAGTTTCATTGATCTGTTGCACGTATCGTTCGCCAACAGGTTCGAGAATGGAAAGTAACTCGAGAGTGTTCTTTTCGCCGAAGTGACGCCATGGAATTTCACACAGAACATCAGTGCGACGCTCAAGCTCTACTCGGTATGCAACACCTTCTTCATTTATGGCACCATCAGTAACAAATCCACGCGATGACAGGTTGTCGAGAGCGGCAATAATTTCGGCGTCGTCTGCGCCACGACTGCGAGGTATCCATTCTTTCGGGTAACCCATCCATGCATCATGCAGAAGCCCGGCTTCCACCACACCGATGTTGTCGTTCAACAGAATTCCGAAATGGGTGTCACCACGCCATTCACGAATGCAGTTCAATGCGTTCCACGCAGACATCAAGGGGTCAGATGGACGTGGCCATGACTTATGTGCAGCAAACAACACACGCCCACTTGCAGGAATCACATCAACTGTTTTCCATAAGTCATCTGCCAATGCCCCGAATGGTTCGATGATTTGTGGAGTCATTTCTTCGAGCCCAGCTCGCACGGCTGCGTCGCGCGCAACTGTGACTTCATGCCAGTTGGTTATGTATGTTGCTGCGTTGTTCAATGCGAAGTGCACGAACTCGCGTTTGATTGTGTAGAAAGCTGCGAATAATGCTTCTGCTCCGGCAGGTGCAAGCGGCGCACCGCGATTAACGATGTAGTGACCTAGGCCTTCAGGTACACCGAGTGCAGCAAGGTTCTCTTTCGCACGCGGATCCCAGAAGATCCAACCGAGTAGTTGGTGTGACGCAAATGATGCGCGACGAGTGAGTTCTTGCCAATCAGCCATTTCTTCACCGTAGTGGTGAGAAACGGAATCGCCTAGGAGTGCAGGTTATTCGCAACGCCAACTAGGGCAGTGAGAGCACTGTCCATTGCGTCTGAACCCTGTGTCGGCACGTCGGTATAACGACTGACATAAGTAATAGCCACTTCGCCGTTCTCCACAGCACCACCGTCGGTGTCGCCTGGCATTTGCGCTTGTGCTCCGTAATTCATGCGTACATAGAAAGCACCTTCGTGTCCTTCTTTGGCTTCAAGATCAGCAGTTGCCATCGCTACCGGCACAATGTGCCCAATTTCGGTGCGTCGCCATCCCTTCATGTCCGACACTGCACAGTTCGGAACATTCACGTTGATAACGACTGCCTCTTTAGGTCGATCTGCAATCCAGCCTTCAACTACTCGTTGTGCAACCGTTGCTGCAGAGTCCCATTGCTGGCCTTTCAGTGCATCGTCCCAACCTTGGCCTTCAGCGCCGAAACCTGTGACTGCCTGACTTATTGCAATTCCACTAACTCCGCCGTTACGTGCAGTAACTGCTGCACCAACTGTGCCTGAGTGATACACCGCACGCCCAACATTTGCGCCAGGGTTAATTCCAGATACAACCAAGTCAAATGGACCGCCGTAGACACCAAGCCGAGCAAAGAAAACACACAATGCAGGTGGGCCGGTGATTGCCCACGAAGTGTCGATGCCTTCAATTGTGCGTTTCTGAACTTCAGGCTGGATGATGTGCAGCGCACCAATGGCTGCACCTGCACCGGAATATTCCTGGTCTGGAGCAGCTACTACGACTTCACCGTATGGGCGCATCGCGCGAGCTAGGACATGAAGGCCAACAGAATCAATACCGTCGTCGTTTGTTACAAGAATTCTCATGGTGATTCGTTTCTATAGTTGTTCGAAATGTGAGTGAAGTATGCGGCGAAACTCGTCAAAAGGTAATTGATCTTTGGAAATGTCTTTGCCTATGTCATCCCAGCGCCGAAGTGCAATGGCGTCCTCGAATTGTGGCATAGCCATGAATCGATCAGCCTCTTGATCTGACATTGGGCCACCTTGCAATGCGAGGCTGGCAACAGATCCCGCACTCAACGTTTCAAAGTAACCGTCTTCGCGAGCGCACAGCCACCGTTTACCTTCGACATGAAGTGCAATGGGGGCAGTAACTGCGGGTGGAAATAGTGGAGCCAACACGCGAACGGCAGTTGCCTCATGTTTTGTGTCAATGACGTGTTCTTCTCTGCCAGATGAATCTTCAAGATCAACTAAGTGGCCGACATCATGAAGCAACGCAGCAAGCACAAGCGC
>JBILOM010000190.1:0-2897 GCA_044374495.1 Ilumatobacteraceae bacterium
ACCTTCGCGAACCAATTGTTTAGGAAAGAGTTGGAGTCGCTTTGCGGTTCATTCTGAATCCTGCAATGGCGATGATTGCACCCAAGACCGTCAACTGAATGAATCGCGTGACCATTGGGTCTGTGAGTAACTGTGTGACCCCGTCAATTACTGCCTTGTTGTCTGTTGATGACTGAGAAATCCTGCTTCGAATTACAAGAACTATTCCAAGGAACGCAACCCCGCCCAAGAAGAGGCGAATACCTAAACGAAGGAAGCGTTGCCACTGGGTAGCAACGCTGAGGAACCATGCAGCAACCTGCAGCAGGATTCCGAGAATGACAAAGGACCACGAATTTCGTTCAATCAAATCGCGCAGACCGCCGTAATTGAAATCATTGTCATCGCGCGTGATTGTGATGGGGTCAAGCTCCAGATTGTCGGCCAATCTCAGACGCTTGTCTGTTCCAATCACAGCTGCAACCACAGCTTTACTAATGGGTGAGATATCAATCTCTGCAGAGGGTTCGTTGTCGACATAAACCGAGTAAGCCTTCGCGGCCGCATCACCAGCGAAACTTTGAATTTCAGGCTCAGCAAGAACGTTTTGAACTGCCGTGACGATTTTGTTTCGTGCGAATACCAGAACAAGTTTTTGTATTGGGTTGGCTTTGTCTTCAATTTGGTTCACAATTTCTTCAACCAAGTAATTCCGAATATCCGGTTGATTCAATGCACTCTCAGTTGTTGATTTTGCTGCAGCTGGTGACGAGATAAAGCTCATCAGAACCAATGCAATAACGCCAAGTCCAAGAAAGACAATGCCGAACCCACCAAGGATGGTGGCAAAAGTTCGTCGTGCGAGATGGCGCGATGTGGGTACATCAGTTGGAAGTTGAGGGGGCGTCGTGAATGTCACCGACCGACCATAACAAACTTCCTGTTAGTAACCCGATCGAATCATTAGTGCACCAATAGTGGCATTAGTAACAGGGTCAATAGCGATGGCGCTGCCGCCAGCCCTGTTCACCGTGTATTCGTCTACGACTAATGGTGAGGCGAGAGCAAGTTCTACGCGTCCGATGTCGTTCAGTATCAGTCGGTCGGTTGGCGTGTTCTCAAGTGTCTCAAGATCAAGACGATGAGTAATGGCTGCAACTCGAGCTGAAACCTCTCCAGATGCATGACGAATAACTAAAGCATCACCAACATTTAGTTCGCTATCTGTGAACCAGCACACATCAGCAATAAGCCCTGTTGCATCGACAGGCTGATGAGCACCATCAACCACAATCACGTTTCCTTTGCCAACATCCAGATCGTCCGCAAGTTCAATAGCGATTGCATCTCCAGGGACAGCAATATCTGTAGGCGAACCGGCGCGAGTTAAGCCAGCAACAGCGGTTGAGTAACCCTGAGGGTGAACTGTGACCATGTCTCCAACACGTATTGCACCACCTTCAAGGCGTCCTGCATAACCGCGGTAATCACTGCCGCCGTGTTCACGCAATGTCCACTGCACAGCTAAGCGAGCTTCAATTGTGGCAGCCGGAGTGATGTCGAGAGTTTCCAACAATTCAAGAACCGACGGACCTTCGTACCACGGCGTCTTGTCGCCAGCATCAACCACGTTCTCGCCATCTGTTGCACAAATAGGAATCGGATGAATTGGAACTGAAGATCCGAGAGTTGAAACGATGGCTGCAACATCAGTGACAACTGTGTCGAAAACTGTCTCGTCCCAATTCACTAAGTCCATCTTGTTCACGGCAAGTACCAAGTGCGAAACACCAAGCAACGCTGCGATGGACACATGGCGTCGAGTTTGCTCAACTACACCGTGGCGAGCATCAACAAGAACAATCGCGATATCACTAACTGAAGCACCAGTCACCATGTTGCGCGTGAACTGAGCATGACCTGGAGTATCAGCAAGTACGAAGCTGCGCTTCGGCGTTGCGAAGTACCGGTAGGCAACGTCAATTGTGATTCCCTGCTCACGCTCGGCACGAAGACCATCGGTCAGAAGCGCCAAGTTGAAAGTTCCATCGCCATATCGACGACTGGCTTTAGAAACTGCACTCAATTGATCTTCAAAGATGCCCTTTGAGTCATGCAGTAACCGGCCAATAAGTGTGCTCTTGCCGTCGTCAACAGAACCGATTGTGGCAATGCGGACTTGAGTGTTCGAGGCGGTAGATGTAGCACTCATTAGAAGTAACCCTCACGCTTACGGTCTTCCATTGCTGATTCGCTGAAGTTGTCATCAGCCCTAGTTGCACCACGTTCAGTGATGCGAGCCGTTGAGACCTCTGCAAGTACATCTTCATACGTTGTTGCAGTCGAACGAACTGCACCTGTGCAGCTCATGTCACCGACCGTGCGATAGCGAACGATTTCTTTGCGGGGAACTTCGCCATCTTCAGGAACTACAGGACCGCCGACCGACAGCAACATGCCGTCGCGCTCAATCACAGTGCGTTCGTGTGAGAAGTAGATGGTGGGCAATGGAATCTCTTCACGAGCGATGTATTCCCAGATATCTAGCTCTGTCCAGTTTGAAATGGGGAACGCACGAAGGTGCTCACCTTTCACAATGCGCGGGTTCAAGATGTTCCATGGCTCTGGACGCTGCATGCGTGGCTCCCAGCCACCCTTCTTGTCACGGAAGCTCAAGATGCGCTCTTTCGCACGGGCCTTGTCTTCATCGCGGCGTCCGCCACCAAAAGCAGCATCGAACTTGTGGGTGCGAATTGCTGTCAACAGTGTGACTGCCTGCTGACGATTACGGCTACCGGTCGGACCCGGATCTGGAATGTCTCCCCTGTCAATACTTTCTTGCACTGATGCGACGACTAATTCCAGGCCGTACTTACGTACAAATTCATCTCTGTATTCAATGACTTCAGGAAAGTTGT
>JBILOM010000147.1:0-2886 GCA_044374495.1 Ilumatobacteraceae bacterium
GTCGTCGTCGTGGTTGGCGCAACAGTGGTTGTGGTGTTCGCAGCCTTTGCTGCGGCCATGGCAGATTGCGCACCTGGTGGAAGTGTTCCTGGCATTCCAGCTCCTGTTAGGTAAACGCCATAAAACTTTCCGGCTGACACTACGGGGTTATTGAAATTCATCGGAATCATTGCAAAGTCATTTGCGGAGAAAGTTCTATTGGTCCATGACAACGCGGTGGGACACTTAGAGAGGTTGACAATTGTTGTTCCGAGTGGGGTAGTGCCAGTAAGAGTTGTTCCTTCGGGGTTGAGCTCATACAAAAGTGCATACAACTCATACTTTGGAACATTGCGCGGCGCTAAGCAGGTCATCGACATACGAAATTGATTGAGGGGACCATTGATCGTCGGGCGAAAAACCTGTCCAAAACTGCCATTGTTAAAACAATCAAAGAGGGTCAGTGGAGCTTGACCTAAATTGCTTGATTTTGCTGCAGGAGAACTGCAGCCAGATTGTGTGGGCTTGCCGTCAACATAAGAAGTTGGATTCTTCCAAGTAATCCACGGAGCTGCATGGGTTGCTGATGCTTGCGCCGTGCCATCTACGCGATAATCGAAAACAAAGTTGCATGTTTTCGTAGAGGCAGTCATGTTTCCGCCCGAGCAGTTGTTTGCACTGATGCCGTCGCTCTCAAGAAACGATGCACTATGTCCTGGAGGGTTCGCTGCATCATTCCATGAAAAGTCAAAGCCGATGTTCACACCACTAGGGCCAGCCTCTGTTGCAGAAATCTTCTGTGTACCAATTCCAAAGCTTGTGGCAAGAAGCACTACGACAGTGCAAGCCCTCGCTATTCGTTGTCTATTCATATTCATGTTTGGTGTCCTTAGGTCGAGATGTTTCAAATTTGATCAGGGAAAACTGTGGCGATGTCTACACGGCCCGATGGAGTGTTATGCCAGACCGTCGGTGCAATCGGGGCTCCGTGGAAGGTAATCCATTGGCGTGCCCCAAGCGACACAAAGTACTCGGCTACCTTCTTGGCTCGTTCTCTAGCCAAGGCGTTCAGTAACCAACTGTTCTTCAGTTCGCCTGATTGTGTATACCCCGTAATGTAAATCAGGCCGCCTTGGGCCTGTGCTGTTTTCAATGCTTTCTTCAGGCGTGCTTTAGCGGGGGCTGACAAAACAGATGAGCCCTTAGAGAAGCTCACGCCATTGGCAATTGGGGTTCCTGCAAGTCTTGGGCGTCCGTCGATTGTTGTTTCGAGGAAAGTGGTCCCTTCTCGCAGGTTTGCACCCACGGTGCCGCCGTCTGAGATTCCGACGTTGTTCGCGAACTGAACGGAAATGTTGACTCGGCGTGATTGATAGGGGACTGTGACTGCTGTCGTGGGGTTACTCGGGTCGACTAACACCTTAATGCGAGCCAATAACTTGCCGCTGTTTAACCGCACAGTGATGATGGCGTGCGTCACCGGAATGTCGGAATCTTTGATCGCCCTAGTGGCGATGACTTGAGTGCGTCGTCCACCAGACACGCTTTGTGTTTTCACAAGTGCAGGGCGTGGAGGCAATTGGTTTGTGACAGTTCCGACAGATGGCCTTGGGGCTGACGACAGCACAGCATTTGTTTTTCTCTCCGTCGCCCAAACTAAAGATTTCTTGGCAACTGGGGTTGCAGACTTCAAATTGGAACGTGCGCCAGCGCCAATTCGGTTTACTGCCATGATGCGGACTTTTGCCTCAATGTCATTAGGTAAATTTCCGATGACAATAGGACTAGTAATGGTTCCATCGGGCAAGTCAGTCCAACGAACTCCATCATCTACTGAGTAACGGTATGTGGTGATAGCGGCGCCACCGCTTAGACCAGGGGTGAAAGCAACTGTCACGGTTGCATCGCTTGGTTCAACAGAGGTAATGGCGGGTGCAAATGGCACCACTGCTCGAATCGCAAATGAACGAACGATTGACGGTGCTGCATTGTGGTTACGGCTTGCTGCAACGCTGGCTGTGATTGAACAATCGCCAGAATCTTTCATTTCAATTGCTAAAAGTTCAACTTTGCAAACATTGGGTGTACGCGACGCGAGAACAACTTGAGAGCCCGACCCTGAAGTGGGTGCAACAGCAATTGAAGTTGTTGAAAAGTCTCGATCAGATATCTCTGAGAAGACAATTGCTTGGTCTGCCTTCTCTACTGTGATAGTGATTGCATCCGATGTGGACGCTAGGAACCCACCCTCGGCTGCCTTGGTGGCAGTTACAGAACAGGTTCCTGCGGCGGTGCCTGTGACAGAGTCGCCTGAAATACTGCACGAGCCCGTGCCGTCCGCTGATGCATAACTAATGGCCCCGTCACCATTTCCTCCAGATGTTTGCAGTGTGACGGACTCGTTATACACAACTGAATAAGCGGAAGATGTCAGAGTGAATCCGGTTTGCGGAGCTCCCGTGATTCGGAAAGTTCCCCGAACAAAAGTAATGCTGTAGTTACCGTTGTCGAGAGTTCCTTGGGTGATGTTGTATGAACCCACTGTCTCGCCAGGAGCACGAGTAATGGCACCAGTAAACACATCGGAATTGACGATGTTTCCAGTCGTAACCGTGTAGGCCAGGAGTGGATCACTTTCACCAAAAATCTTTGTCTTGTCTGTTGCTGTCACGGTGATTGGCCGCTGGTTAATTGTCAACTGGGCCGATACATAGGTGATGGTGTAATTCGAATTAACCAACGTTCCCTTATTGATCGAGTAGGTGCCCACATTCTCCCCAGTATCACGAATTTGTGTCCCTGAGAAAGTGTCGGAACCAAAGAGCGAACCAGCGGTAACAACATAAGTGAAACCAGGATCTGAATCGCCATAGAACTTCTCTTTTGCAGTGGCGGTGAGGGTGATGG
>JBILOM010000148.1:0-2862 GCA_044374495.1 Ilumatobacteraceae bacterium
GTGATGTGGTGCGTAATCTTGGATTAATTGCGCTGATGTTTACTGCTGCGGCTCTTAGCTAGAAACTATTGAACACAGTCGATAGCGAACGACAAAGTTTGTGCTTCGTCACGCCACTGGTCGTACCTGCCAGAAGGCCCGCCGTGACCAGCCCCCATGTCACATTTGAACACCACTGTTGTTTGTGGTGATTCATGACGCATACGAGCAACCCACTTGGCTGGCTCGTGATAACTGACACGTGGGTCGTTTAGTCCCGCAGTGACATATAGCTGCGGGTAATCAACAGCAACAGTGTTGTCATACGGTGAATAGCTAGCGATATACGAGGCGAATGGTTCTGAGCGCGGATCGCCCCATTCTTCCCATTCAGTAACTGTGAGAGGCAGAGACGGATCACTCATTGTGCTGACAACATCAACAAATGGAACTTCAGCAATTGCGCCGGCAAAACGTGTTGGAGCAATCGTGATGCTTGCCCCCACCGCAAGTCCGCCAGCACTTGCGCCGCGAACAACCATCTTCGAGCCGTCACAGACACCACTGTCTGCCAAATGTGTTGCCACTGCAATGGTGTCTGTAAACGTATTTCGCTTGTGCTCTAAGCGGCCCTGAAAATACCAGTCTCGACCCATCTCGCCGCCGCCGCGAGGGTGAGCAAGTGCCCATATCCAGCCACGATCAAGCAACGACAGTCGTGCGACCGAAAACCATGGTGCAACAGAAATTTCATACGAGCCGTATACGTAGACCATTGCTGGCGCAGTGCCATTCAGTGGGGTATCACGATGACGAACGATGTCAACAGGAACTCGAGTGCCATCATGTGAAGTCGCCCATAAACGTTCTGAAACATACATAGACAAGTCACACGCATTGACACGCACTTGCTTCAGTGTTGATACTTCGTTTGAAGCAAGTGAATACCACGCGGTGGTGTGAGGCACTGTTAGTGACTGATACGACAAGCGAATGCCGTCAGTTTCGAAGTCAGGGTTGGTGTCAAGTTCAACTTCGTGGGGTTCATCAAGAATTGCAACGTGTGAGACAGTTCCGTCGCGGCCAACAACTGAAATCACTTGCTGTCCGTTTACCCATCGCTGCATCACGGCAAATGTAGAAAAGCATTCGAATTGGGTGATGCGCTCGCCGGCCACGTGAGACAGGAATGGTTTCCACTCTGTTGGGGCAGCAGTGGGGGCTGTCATGACTTGAAAGTCAACTGCGTCAAGGTTTGTGGTGATGGCTAGGTCAGTGCCCCAGTGGTCAACGGTGTATTCAATATTGTCGCGACGTGGAGCCACGCATAGCAACGGTTCTGTGGGTTTTGAAGCATCAAGAATCCATGTTTCGCTAGATGTTTTGCTAGAGGATTCAATCATGATGAGTTGCCCAGAACGGCTGGCGGCAACACCTACAAAGAATCGCTCGTCTGCATCTTCATAGACCATCACATCATCAGTGACCGGAGTACCAACCTTGTGTCGCCACACTTGCCATGGGCGCATTTGTTCATCGGGAGTCACATAAAACAGCCAGTCATCATTTGTGCTCCAGGCAATGCCACCAAATGCGGTATCGGCAATTACATCTGGCGAATCAGTACTTGATTTGATGTTACGAATTCGCAATGTGTAGTACTCACCGCCGTCGATGTCACTCGACCAAGCAAGAAGCTGAGTGCTATTCGATACTTCAAATGCCCCTAATGAAAAGTAGTCATGGCCATCTGCTTCGATGTTCTCATCAATGAGAACATTCTCTGTTGCAGTTGTTGCTGCTCGGCCGCGCGAATGAATTGCGTATGCCTTGCCGGTCTCGGTGCGCGACGTGTACCACCAACCAGAGTGGCTGACAGGATGAGACGCATCGTCTTCTTGTATGCGTGATTTGATGGTTGAAAATATCTCATCTGTCACAGGCTTGTGCTGGGAAAACCATTCTTGTGAATAGGCATTTTCTTCATTGAGATATTGCAGCGTTGCGGCATCGTCCTTCTGCAACAGCCACGCGTACGGGTCTTGCACGTCGCCTGATGGCCGTACACATGTATGTGGCCGCCGTGGCGCAATGGGCAGATTCGATGTCATGCACTGCAGGATAAGGGCAGGGAAGCGGTACCGTTTTCTTATGCGCGTATGGATAGACCAAGACCTGTGTACAGGTGATGGTTTGTGTGTCGATCTGTGTCCTGACGTGTTTGTTCAGCTTGAAGATGGCATTGCGTATGTTGCAGAACGTGGTGAACCTCTGAATGATCCGGGTGGTGCTGGTTCGTTAGCAGATGTAACCGTACGTGATTTTTCGGCAGTTGTTCAAGCCGCTGATGTGTGTCCCGGTGAATGCATTTTTGTAGAGATAGAGGATTGATTTACTTTTTGTAGTGAAATGTTCTCACTTCAAAATATTTTTTGGAAGAGATACTTAATGGCGTTAGGAAACGCTCTGTGAGCGTTAGAAAACGCAATAGACAGCCACATGCTTCCCCTAGGGTGAACCAAATGTCACCACGGAAAAACTTCTCGCATCTCGATCATCGTCTCGCAGATGCGTTGGAAGTGATGGGTGAATGGTGGACTCCACTGATCATCATGGCAGTGAGTAATGGATGTTTTCGTTTTGAAGCTATTCAGAATTCGCTGGGCATTGCGCGCAATATTCTTACTGATCGTTTGAACACTCTCGTCTCTGGCGGCGTATTGGAAAAGCGCATGTACACGGAGAAACCGCAACGTTACGAGTATCACCTCACCGCAAAAGGCCAGGAATTAATTCCCATTCTTAATGATCTCGAAAAGTGGGGCACACGCCACCACTGAACTCAAAAACAATGAGTTCGCCTCGGCGCTAGTACGGTCTCTA
>JBILOM010000176.1:0-2851 GCA_044374495.1 Ilumatobacteraceae bacterium
GCGTGTCAATGATGTTGATGCGGTGGTCTTCCCAGATACAAGTGGTTGCAGCAGATGTGATTGTGATACCACGCTCTTGCTCTTGCGCCATGTGGTCCATGGTTGCTGCACCGTCGTGCACTTCACCAATCTTGTAGCTCTTGCCGGTGTAGAAAAGAATGCGCTCTGTAGTTGTTGTTTTACCAGCATCGATGTGGGCCATGATGCCGATGTTGCGAGTGCGGTCGAGTGGATATGCACGCTTGGCCATTTGAGTTCACCTTGTTCTTGCGGGGGTCAGTAGGGATAAAGAGTTATTGAATAAGGGAGCGCACCTCAGTGAAACTGGCGGTGCGCTCTTGTGATTAATCGGTTGTGGGGGTGCGTAACTACCAGCGGTAGTGCGCGAAGGCCTTGTTCGACTCGGCCATCTTTTGCATGTCGTCACGCTTTTTCATAGCGGCGCCAAGACCATTAGCTGCGTCCATCAATTCGTTCGCGAGGCACTCAGACATGGTCTTTTCGCGACGTGAACGTGAGTAATCAACGATCCAACGGATTGCAAGTGTTGAAGCTCGGCGAGGCTTTACTTCAACAGGAACTTGGTAAGTAGCTCCACCAACACGGCGGCTACGAACCTCAAGTGGTGGCTTTACATTTTCGATTGCGCGCTTCACTGTTGAGAGCGGCTCTTCTGAAGTCTTCTTCTCGATGAGAAGCATTGCGTCGTACACAATCTTTTCAGCGATGCTCTTCTTGCCGTGCAACATCACCTTGTTGGTGAGCTGTGTTACGACAAGCGAACGGTAGATGGGATCGGCGACAAGATCGCGACGTTGTGCGGGGCCCTTACGTGGCATGACGGTTCCTTTTTACTTCTCGCGCTTTGCGCCGTAGCGGCTGCGTGATTGCTTGCGATTTTTTACACCGGCAGCATCGAGTGCGCCGCGAATGATTTTGTAACGAACACCTGGAAGGTCGCGAACACGACCACCACGAACAAGCACAATGCTGTGCTCTTGCAAGTTGTGACCCTCGCCTGGAATGTACGCGGTGATTTCAACGCCACTTGTAAGACGAACACGAGCCACCTTACGAAGAGCCGAGTTCGGCTTCTTTGGAGTGGTGGTGAAAACGCGGGTGCACACACCACGACGCTGAGGTGAACCCTTAAGCGCTGGTGTCTTTGTCTTTGTTGTTTTCGTGCTGCGACCCTGACGGATCAACTGCTGAATTGTGGGCACGGATCTACCTCTTGCTAGAAAAATTGAGTTGGTGACCGACGATCAGAACGCAATTGTTCTGAGCCGCCGCAAGGCCATCAAGACCTTGTAAGGCTAGGGGCGTATGTTCCCCAGTGGCAACCCGCCACTGGTTCACACTGCCGACGATTCTGGGGGCTCTTGCTCGGACGAAACCGAGTCAGAAGGGGCATCCCCTGCTGGCTCTGGCTCAACCTCTGCAACGACTTCAGCTACTTCGACCACATCTGGAGTCTGGGCAGCAATGCTGTCAAGGATTGCGTCTTCGACGGCAAGGTCCTCAAAAGCATCTTCTTCCGCGACAAATGTGCCCTGGAGACCTGCCAAGTACGCAGCTGGATCAGCTTCGTCGCTTGAGAAGTATTCCATTGGCTGGTAGTCAGGTGCATCAACATCGAAGAAGCGGTAACGCTCCATGCCTGTTCCAGCTGGAATGAGCTTGCCGATGATGATGTTTTCCTTCAGACCAATGAGGCTGTCGGCGCGACCGTCGATAGCAGCTTCAGTAAGAACGCGAGTTGTTTCCTGGAATGATGCTGCTGACAACCAAGAATCAGTTGCAAGCGAAGCTTTGGTGATTCCCATGATTTCAGGGCGACCTTCTGCTGGGCGCTTTCCTGCTTCCACCATGGCGCGGTTTGTGTCGCGGAATCGCTTCGCATCAACACGCTCGCCAGGAAGGAAACCGGTGTCGCCAGTTTCTTGAACACCAACACGACGAGTCATCTGACGAACAATAAGTTCGATGTGCTTATCGTGAATTGCTACACCTTGGTCGCGATACACCTTCTGTACTTCTTCAACGAGGTACTGCTGCGTGTTACGAATTCCGAGGATCTCCATGATTTCTTTTGGATCCCATGGACCATCAGTTACAGGCTGACCAGCTTCAATGTTCTGACCATCTTTAACTTTTGGACGACTTCCTGATGGAAGAAGAATGAGGTGCTCTTCACCCTTGTCATCGATGACATTGATGGGGATTCCCTTTCCTTCATCTTCACCGATACGAATAACACCAGTTGCTTTTGCAAGACGTGCTGAACCCTTTGGAGTACGTGACTCGAACAATTCAACAACGCGTGGCAAACCACCGGCGATGTCTTTACCTGCAACACCACCAGTGTGGAAGGTACGCATGGTGAGCTGTGTTCCTGGCTCGCCGATGGACTGTGCAGCAATAACGCCAACAGCCTCACCAAGTTCAATGGACTTTCCAGTTGCAAGTGAACGGCCGTAGCAGAGTGCGCAAACACCAAGTACTGCGTCACATGACACAACAGAACGCACCTGAACGCGATCGAATGATGGGTCAGTACGCAACTGCTCCATTTCGATGTCGCCAACGATTGTGTTCTTTGGAATGACAGAGCCATCGCTGAGAGTCACATCGTTTAGCAGTGAACGGCCGAACAACTTTGTTTCGAGGTAACCACGAACTGTGCCGGCATCAACCTTTACATTCTCAACCCAAAGGCCAAGACGTGTGCCACAGTCATCTTCACGAACGATGAGTTCCTGTGCAACGTCGACGAGACGACGTGTGAGGTAACCAGAGTCAGCAGTACGAAGTGCGGTGTCTACAAGACCTTTACGTGCACCTGGAGTAG
>JBILOM010000163.1:0-2839 GCA_044374495.1 Ilumatobacteraceae bacterium
CCGGAACTGACACATTGTTCATGATCGTTATTGGCGTCATTGCTAACGATGTGGGCGGACTTTTCATCGGTGCGTCAATCGGCAAGACACCATTACGTGAATGGATCAGCCCTAATAAGACCGTTGAAGGCGCAATTGGCGGAGCTATTGCAACACTTGTCGCCGTCATTGTGTTCGGATCTCAAAACGGAACATGGAACTCCATGGGTGAATGGATTGCTTTGACAATTGTTATTGCAGTTATGGCCCCAATGGGAGATCTGGTTGAATCAATGTTTAAGCGCAATCTTGATGTCAAAGACTTTGGCACCATCGTTGCGGGGCATGGTGGAGTACTCGACAGGTTCGACGGATTCTTCTTCGTTCTCCCTGCGGCGTATTACCTCATGTTGGTCCTCAGCCCTTGGGCATAACTCGCGTTGCAATTGCCGGATCCTCTGGGTCCATAGGCACGCAAACAATTGAAGTTGTACTGGCAGAGCCAGACAAATATCGCGTTACAGCACTTGCAGTTGGTTCGTCCTCTGACATTGTCATTGAGCAAGCACGCCTTCTTAATCCAGAACTTGTTGTCGTTACCAACGAAGCACTTCGTGCCGATGTTGCAGCGGCCCTTCCAGGAATACCTGTCACGGGAGACCTCGCCGACGTCGTTGATGTTGCTGACGTAGTGATTAACGGCGTTGTTGGATTTGCCGGTTTATCCGTCACGCTAGAAACCCTGCGCGCTGGAAAGACTCTCGGATTAGCGAACAAGGAAAGTCTGATAGCCGCTGGCCCGATAGTGCAGCCACTACGTGCGACTCCCGGAGCGCAATTGGTTCCAGTCGACAGTGAGCACTGTGCAATTCATCAGTGTCTTCGTTCTTCATCGCGACCAGCCTCTGAAGTAGCCCGCATTGTTCTCACTGCGAGCGGTGGCCCATTTCGCGGCCGTTCAGCCGAATCGCTCGCTTCAGTAACGGTAAACGAGGCATTGGCGCACCCCACGTGGAAGATGGGGCCGAAGATCACAATCGACTCTTCGACTCTCATGAACAAAGGTCTTGAAGTAATTGAAGCACACGAATTATTCGGCACGTCGTTTGACAATATTGATGTTGTGGTCCACCCACAATCAGTTGTTCATTCAATGGTGGAATTCACCGATGGCTCAACCATCGCGCAATTGTCAATGCCCGACATGAGATTGCCTATTGGGTACGCACTCGGTTACCCGCATCGCATCGCAACTCCATTTGGTCGAATTGATTGGACAACGTTGTCACGTCTTGATTTCGAACCGCCCGACAGAAAAACATTTGTGTGTCTTGATCTCGCTTATGCGGCAGGACGAGCAGGGGGCACGGCGCCAGCTGCGTTGTCAGCAGCCAATGAAATTGTTGTCGATGCCTTTCTTGCCGGCCGAATTACGTGGTCTCACATCGGCACTTTCGTGTCACGGGTGATGGAAAAGTTTGTAGTTACAGTGCCAACATCAGTTGACGATGTTCTTGATGCAGATGCGCAAGGTCGTCGACTAGCAACAGAGGAGCTATCGCGATGAGCGATTTTTACCATAAATTTCGCGCTGAAGTTGCGGCTGGTGGCGCTGTAGACGAGTCAGTATCGCCTATGGCAACTCGCAACGGCAAAACTGTTGGTCTCATCATGATTGCCTTACTTGCGTATCTGGCAATCAAAAACCCGTGGACCTTTGTGTTTGTTATCGGACTTCTGATTTCAGTGTTCCTTCATGAAGTGGGACATTTTTCTACTGCCCGGCTTACCGGCATGAAAGTCACCCAGTTCTTTATGGGTTTTGGTCCACGAGTGTGGAGCCGCACCAAAGGCGAAGTGGAATATGGCGTTCGCGCATTGCCGTTGGGAGCTTTTGTTCGCATCATCGGTATGAACAACGTTGATGAAGTTGATCCCACTGATGAGTCACGCGCATATCGTTCTCAAACGTTCCCTCGTCGATTACTGGTTATCACTGCTGGGTCTCTCATGCACATGGTGATCGCATTTATCTTGTTCCTTGGTGTGTACGCCTCTAGTGGCCGTCAACAAAACACAGGTATCTCTACTGTTCGAGGGCTAGCTGAACTAAGTAGCCCCGCATCTTCTGCCGGCATCGTTGTGGGTGACACGCTTATCTCAATTGGGGGTATTGCTGTAACGGATTACAACAGTGTCTCTGCAGCAATACAAACTTTTTCCGCGGGTGAATCAATTTCTGTGGTGTTTGAACACGAGGGTGTTCGTCAAACACGTGACGTAGTGCTGGTACAGCACCCCACAGTTCCTGGTCGCGCATATTTTGGCGTCATGGCAGATGACTGGGGTTGGAAAGATCTCGGAGTCATCGAATCTGTTGGGCAATCAATTGCAGATATCGGCGAGACAATCACCGGATCTGTGAAAGGGGTGTTCGTTGCTCTTAACCCGATGAATTCGATTCGACATCTCACCAACTCACCAGAGGCAACTCTTGAAACGCGTCCGACCACCGTTGTGGGCATCAGTGACTTCAGCGGCACGGTTGGCCGATCTGATGGATTAAAGGGTGTGCTTACTTTGCTCGCCAGCATCAATGTGTTTGTTGGGGTATTCAACATGTTTCCGTTGTTGCCCTTCGATGGTGGCCATGCTGCAATCGCCATCTATGAACGGGTACGTTCTCGCAAAGGACGGCCCTACAAAGCA
Source organism: Ilumatobacteraceae bacterium (assembly GCA_044374495.1). GTDB lineage: Bacteria > Actinomycetota > Acidimicrobiia > Acidimicrobiales > Ilumatobacteraceae > UBA2093. The sequence goes on from JBILOM010000163.1 coordinate 2,689, forward strand.
GACATCAACAAGATGGTGCCAGTGGCCACCTTGGTGGTCGGGCTTTTGTCACTCCTGCTTTTAACTGGTTTGTACCTCGATATCACTCAACCACTCGGGTAAACGGCCGCGGAACTGACAGACTGAGACACATGTTCGAGCGTCGCAATAC
>JBILOM010000043.1:0-9946 GCA_044374495.1 Ilumatobacteraceae bacterium
CTCGTTAGCGGCGGGCATATACAAAGCGGAACGGCGTGGACGTTGTGCAGACATGGAGTCTCCTCAGTGTTGTGGGGGTTTAGAAACCGTATGAAGCGGCAAGTGCAGGGTCGCGCTCTGCCAATTGGCGAGCGAGCTGAACGACAACTTTGCACTGCTTAACAGATGCGTCGTCTTCCATTTTTCCATCAAGCATTACTGCGCCGGTGCCGTCGCCCATTGCGTCAATGACGCGCTGAGCTTGAAGTACGTCTGATGGACGAGGGCTAAACACGCGCTTTGCAATATCGATCTGTACGGGGTGAAGGCTCCATGCACCAACGCAACCAAGAAGGTATGCATTGCGGAATTGATCTTCACACGCAACGGTGTCTTTGATGTCGCCGAATGGGCCATAGAACGGAAGAACGCCGTTCATCACGCAGGCATCAACCATGCGAGCAAGTGTGTAATGCCACAAATCTTGCTGGTACACGGTGCGTGCGCCTTCGTAGTTGTCGCCCTCTGGGTCTGCACGCACGATGTAGTCGGGGTGGCCACCACCAACGCGAGTGGTCTTCATGCGACGGTTGGCTGCAAGGTCTGCAGGTCCGAGTGAAATACCCTGCATACGCGGAGATGCAGCACAGATTTCTTCAACGTTTGCTACCCCACGAGCTGTTTCGAGAATTGCGTGAAGCAGCAATGGCTTCTTCAATCCGGCGCGTGCCTCAAGTTGTGCAAGTAAGCGATCGACATAGTGAATGTCTTCTGGGCCTTCCACCTTAGGAATCATGATGACGTCGAATTTGTCTCCGGCTTGAGTGACGATGTCGATGATGTCATCAAGGAACCACGGAGAGTCGAGGCTGTTGACGCGTGTCCACAATTGAGTGGTGCCGAAGTCGAGAGTGTTTGCAACCTTGATAAGGCCTGCACGTGCTGCTGCTTTATCGGCCATCGGAATTGCATCTTCCAAGTTGCCGAGAATGATGTCGACGTTAGGAATTGTGTCTGGGAGCTTTGCAACCATCTTTTCGTTGTGAGGCGGAAAGAAGTGAATGACACGACTTGGCTTGAAAGGGATCTCTTGTACGGGGGCTGGAGCTCCGGCGGCAAGGGGTTTGAAAAAGTCACGAGATGGGCGCACGCCTTAATCGTATGGGAAATGGCCACAAGTTCATCTGCTCGGCAGGCCCTATCTCCTAGAGTCGTTCGCATGAGCCAGCAGTACGACGCCATTCTTTTTGATGCTGGGGGAGTGTTCCTTATTCCAGACCCAGCTGTATTGGCACCCACGCTGGCCTATTACGGAGCCACCTCTGACCAAGATGCATATGTTCGTGCCCACTACGGCGCGATGGCGGCTAAGTCTCGACAAGGCTCTGGCGAAGATGATTGGTCGCACTACAACACTGCGTATGTGCAGTTGGTGGGAGTGCCAGAGAACAACCGTGAAGAAGCAACCTTTGTTTTGTCTCGAACTCGTCACGCCCACTTATGGCGTGCGCCACTCGCTGGTTCCGCCGAAACTCTTCGTGGGCTCAATGCCGCAGGAGTCCCAATTGGTGTTGTTAGTAACGCAAGTGGACAGATAGAAGAAATCCTAGGTCGAAGTGGCATCTGTCAAGTGGGCGATGGCCCGTTAGCAAGTGTTCGATGCATTGTCGATAGTCACGTTGTTGGAGTCACTAAACCGGACCCACACATTTTTGATTTTGCGTTGCCGTTTTTTACGGATATCGATCGGTCACGAATTGCATACGTCGGCGACAGCGTTGTTATGGACGTAGGAGGTGCAACAGCAGCAGGACTGATCCCGATTCTGGTTGACCCGTACAACGATGCTGCAGACCTTGTGACGTGTCGCAGGATTACTTCGCTCCTCGAACTGTTGTAACTATTTCTTAGTGTCGCAAAGGTTCTTTGCAATCACCTTCAGGCACAGTGTTTCGTCTGCGCCTTCGAAGATTGACAACACGCGAGCATCGACATACAAACGACTGACGCTGTATTCCTCTGCATACCCATAACCGCCATGAATCTGAAGAGCTTCGCGTGTCACCCATTCGGCTGCTCGGCAGACATATGCCTTCACCATGCTGGCTTCCATTGCGCCTTCACCCTTGCCCATAAGGCCGGCTACTGAATAACAGAACTGACGTGATGCCTGAATAAGAACAGCCATGCGACCAAGCTTCACTTGCGTGAGCTCGTATTGCGAGATGGTCTGACCGAAGACTGTGCGGTTGTTTGCGTAATCAACTGCTGCTTCGTATGCGGCCTGCATAACGCCAACTGCGCGAGCAGCTGTCTGCAAACGACCATTCTCGAACCCAGCCATCTGCAAGTAGAAACCCTTGCCGAGTCCGTCTTCTTCACCAATGAGGTTTGCAGCAGGGACCCACCAGTTTTCGATAGCGATTTCGTAGCTGTGCATCCCGCGGTAACCAATGGTGTCGATGGGGCTGCCGTCCATTTTTCCGCCGCCGTCTTGGCTGAATGTGAATCCGTGTGAATCACCCAATGGCTTTGGAACGATGAACAGTGACAATCCGCGGTGTGCCTTTGAGCGGTCTGGGTCTGTACGAGCAAGAAGCATTAACACGTTTGCACGCGCACCAAATGTGCACCATGTCTTTACGCCGTTAATGATCCAGCCAGCTTCGCCGTTAGGTCCTGTGCCACGAACTGCGGTTGTCTTCAAGCTTGCAACATCGGAACCGTAGTCAGGTTCTGTTACTGCAACTGCTGACAAGACTTCTGTGCTGGCAAGTTTTGGAAGCCATTCAAGTTTCTGTGCTTCTGTGCCGCCCTTAACAAGTGCGCGCGTAAGAATTTCAGGACGAGTGATTAATGAACCACCGATGCCAAGCGAACCGCGTGACAATTCCTCAGTTGCGATGACGGAAGCCATGTATTCGCTTTCGCCGCCTTCGCTGAAACCTTCGTACTCAACTGGCACACTGAGACCAAACGCACCAATTTCAGCAAGTCCAGCAATGATTTCTTCTGGAACGTCTCCGTTGTGACGGTGAACATGCTCGGCTTGAGGCGCGATGACTTTGTTTGCGTATGAACGGAAAGTGTCTTGCACCATTTCGAAGTCACTTGCCAAATGGCGAGGACCTTGAACTTCTGCAAGTGATGCAAGAAATTCTGGCGCACGGTATCTCTGAACAAAACCCTGTACCGGTTCAAACTGTGATGCTTCGACTCCCCATAACTCTTCACGACCGATTAAGCGAGAGACAAAGTCATGCACCATGTCGGCTGTGAATGCACATGCGATGTTGTTTTCAACGTCACCCTTCGCGCCATATGCCAGAAGTGACTCGGCTGTTGACACTGCAGCTGCCACATGAGCAAGGTCATATGCCAAAGTTTGATTCTTGTCAGGTCCGCCTTGCGCGATCAATGAAGTAATTGCTTTGTCAACCATCGAAGATGCGATGGAAATAACCGAAGCGGCTGTCTGGATATCAGGGGCAATGGTGCTCATTCCCTAAACGCTAGTGAATAAGTAAGGGGTTCAGAGCACCCGTGATGTCTGTTTCGGCCCTCACGCCTAGTCTCGTGATGTGGCATTTGACACTTTCCCCACGCTTGACTGGCTCGATGGCGAACTCGCCTCGACAGTTGACGCGGAAACTCTTGATAGCGCCGTTGCAGAATTGGCCTCACAGCCGCCTCATTTGGCCACGACATTGGCACTCGTTGTAATCCATAACGGTCGAATTGTTCGTGAGTTTTATGGCCCTGAAACCGATGCTTCGACCACATTGATTTCATGGTCGATGGCGAAGAGCATCACGCAGGCACTGGTGGGGATGGCAGTGGGGGATGAACTGCTATCGATTGACGATGATCATCTGTTTCCGGAATGGGAAAATGACGACCGCGCCAACATCACCCTCGGTCATCTATTGAATATGTCGAGTGGGCTTGAGTGGGTCGAAGACTACGTGGATGACAAGTCGTCTGATGTGATTGAAATGTTGTTCGGTAGTGAAAAGTTTGTTGGCGACCATGCCGCTTATGCAGCTTCAAAAAACTTAGAGGCGAAGCCAGGAACGAAATATCTGTATTCATCTGGCACAACAAATCTTGTGACAAAAATTCTCTCCAGAGCATTAGGTGAAAAGCCAGGTTCCACAGATGCAATGTCGAAATTCATGCAGCAGCGTTTGTTCGATCCGTTAGGTATGCGTTCTGCAGTACCGCGCTTCGATGCTTCAGGGAATTTCGTTGGATCGTCATATGTGTATGCCACCGCTCGTGACTTTGCTCGGTTCGGATATCTGTACTTGACCGACGGAATGTGGAATGGCTCACGGCTATTGCCTGAAGGTTGGGTGGATTATTCGCGTACTCCTATCGCTCGCGACCCAGACAACGACCTTGATTACGGTGCACATGTATGGATGTTTCCGCATGACCCCGGCTCTATTGCGGCACTTGGTTATGAAGGGCAGTTCACGTGGGCGTCACCTCAGCGCAACCTGGTTGTGGTGAGGCTTGGAAAGACCAACGCCGACCATGCGCCTTCATTGAGGGCTGAATTATCAAAGATTGTTCACGCATTCCCAACACAAGGGCCCGATATCGGCAACGATGGTTACCATGGCTGAAGAAGTACAGCGCCGTTGGCGCGTCAGTAGGGCGCTGCAGTTTGTGGTGCTCGGCGCCATTGTGTACTTCTTTGTGTTGCCGCTTATCCCGGGTTTCCGCGATGCAGTTAGAGACCTGAAGAACGTTGATCCGAATCTTTTGTTTGTTGCAATTGGTTTGCAAGGTTTTTCACTGCTTGCTTATTCAATGTTGACCAAAGCTGCCCTTGGGGATCACGGAGCAGGCATAAGTGTTTTGCGTTTGTTTCGAATTCAGCTGAGTACTAAGGCGTTAGGCAACATTGTTCCCGGAGGAAGTGCTGCAAGTACGGCGCTCGGGTATCGCCTCATAACAATGTGCGGAGTCAAAGGGCCTGATGCTGCATTTGCATTGGCAACTGCAGGCGTTGGTTCAGCCGTTGTATTGAACTTCATCTTGTGGTTCGGTTTGATTATTTCGATTCCTACTAGAGGGGTTAACGCTGCGTACGGAACAGCAGCGATTGTTGGAATTCTCTTGATGGCTTTTGCCGGCTTTGTAATCTTTGGCCTCGTTGAAGGTCAAGGACGCTCGGAACGTCTGGTGCGATCAATCGCCAGACGATTGAGATTCGATGAACACCACGCAGCATCTGTTCTTGAGCATTTGGGTAACAGAATTGAAGGACTGTTTACAGACCGTGCGTTAATGCAGCGCGTCGTTGGCTGGGCCACATTGAATTGGGCGCTTGATGCGTTATCGCTATGGGTTTTTCTTCGGGCCTTCGGTGGAACGCTTGGTTTCGATGCGTTGGTTGTGTCATTTGGTATTGCAAATGTTTTCTCGGTTATCCCAATCACACCTGGCGGATTAGGAATCATGGAGAGTATTTACATTCCGACACTTGTCGGATTCGGCTTAGCTCGTCCGTTGGCCACCGTTGGGGTTCTTTCGTATCGCGTTGCGCAATATTGGTTACCGATATTTGTCGGTTGGTTGAGTTATTTGTCATTACGTGTCGGGCCATTTTCTATTGACCGCAAACACAAGCTGGGGCCATTGCCGCGTGTTGCCACGTCTCAAGCACAGCGTGGGCTCACCACAGTTGATTGGGTTGAGAAATTTGCGCCGCGTGACCGCACTGGCCAATTTCCGATGCCAGTATTTGACCCTTCAGACCTTGAATTCTCAGATGACGATACGGATGGCACGCTGAAACCTGAGTAGCGTTGAGGCCATGACAACACATGAACGCCCCTTTGGTCGCTGCCTTGAAGATTTTGTTCCTGGAGACGTTTTTCGTCACTGGCCAGGTAAAACAATCACTGAATATGACGATCATCTTTTCTGCATGATCACTATGAACCACCACCCATTGCACACCAATGACTGGTTCGCAAAAGAGAGTGTGCAAGGCCGCAACGTTGTTGTAGGAAACCTTGTGTATTCGTTGGTACTCGGAATGAGTGTTCCGGATATCAGTGGTGCAGCTATTGCAAACCTTGAAGTTGAAACTCTTCAGCACAAGTTCCCAACGTTCCACGGCGACACAATTCATGCTGAGACCCGAGTTCTCGAGACAACTGAAAGCAAGTCAAAGAACGATCGTGGCACAGTGTTGGTAGAGACAAAAGGTTTCAACCAAGACGGCAAAGAAGTGTGTTACTTCCGACGTCGCGTCATGGTGTGGAAGCGTGAGTTTGCTCCAAGCCGTCGCCGCCCGTACGACGGACAGGACGTGTGGGCCGACTAAGTCGCAATGACCGCATTGCGGCCAGTCTGATTCAGTGGGGCAGCGGTTCGCTGCGTGACCTTCCCTGGCGACGTACAAACGACCCGTGGCGAGTCCTCGTTAGTGAGGTGATGCTGCAACAAACTTCTGTTGCGCGAGTCATGCCAAAATACGAGGCCTTCCTCGAAGCTTTTCCAACACCAGGCGCATTGGCAGAAGCCCCACTTGGTGATGCATTGCGTCTGTGGTCTGGTCTTGGGTATCCGCGGCGGTGCCGCAATCTGCAAGCAACTGCAGTGGTGCTACACGAGCAGTTCAATGACCAAATGCCTTCATCTCTTGATGAGTTATTGCAACTTCCCGGCATTGGTCAATACACAGCACGTGCGGTTTTGGCATTTGCGCATCGCGCTGATGTTGCAGTTGTAGATGTCAATGTCTCGCGTGTGTTGTCGCGACTTGAAGGTGTACCGATGAAGGCTCGTGCTCTGCAGAACTTCGCAGATGAGTTAGTTCCGCAAGGACTCGGCTGGGAATGGAATCAGGTAATGATGGATTTCGGCGCACGGCACTGCACGGTGCGTTCGCCGTTGTGTGATTCTTGTCCTGTGCGAACCCAATGCAAGTACAAGGGGGTTGGAGATGATCCAGCGCAGTTGTCTGCCGGAGTCAGTAAACCTCAGCCTCGCTTTGAAGGGTCTGACCGTCAAGCACGTGGACGCGCTTTACGCGCTGTGGGGGACGGTTCTCAACGAATCACTGACGTGATTGAAGCAATGCGTGTTGATGAGGGTCGTGCAGAAAAACTGATTGCGTCGCTGGTGGATGAAGGGTTACTTCAGCGCGCCGGCAACACGATTACTTTGCCGTAATCCAATCAATAATCAGTTTGTTCACTTCTGCTGGCTTTTCTAACTGCATGAAGTGGCCTGCGCCTTCAACTATCTGCACTGTGGCCCATGGGGACATAGCGCGTGCTAATTCTGCAACTTCCATTCCGATGCAGCCATCATTTGATCCGTGTAAGTACAACGTTGGCTGAGTTAGTTCACCACCACCAGCTGCTTGAATCGCATCGTATTTCTCACTGCGTGCACCAGTACCAAGAGTTGCACGGTAATAACCAAGCGCGGCAGCCATATGTGCAGGGTCACGCAAACACGCTTTGCAGTTTTCAGAATCAACTGCGCCGTCGTAACCAGGTGACCAATCGCGCCACAACATGTCGATATATGCAAGATCATTTGCAGGTACCACCATGTCGGACAACGGATGTTGGAAGTAAAACATGTACCAACTGCGTTTTGTTTGTTCAAGGTTGGTTGCAAACGACATTCCCATTGCGGCGCCCGGAGGCACTGCCATTCCGACAACACGCTTCCAACGTTGCGGTTCGCTCGCGGCTGCACCGTAAACACTTGGCGCGCCCCAGTCGTGCCCAATCAGAACTGCGTCGCCGTCGCCTCCAAGAGCCTCATGCAAAGCATTGGCGTCTGCAGATAAGGCACCTGTTTGGTACAGGCCGTCAGGCGCGACCGATGTTGGTGCATAGCCGCGAGTAAATGGGGCTACTGCTCGGTAACCGGCAGCTGCAAGTTCGGGCATGAGGTGGCGCCAACTGTGGGCCGAATCAGGAAAACCATGAAGACATAGGGCTAGCGGGCCGGTGCCGCACTCTAGGTAGGTGAAGTCGATGCCATTAGCGGTGACGGTGTGTGTGGTGATCTCATGAGCCATGTCCGAACGGTAGTCGGGTGTGGTGCGACACGCGTCACTCTAAGAATTTGTGTACTTCACGAGCGAACATGCGTAGCGTTAGAGAAATGGGGGCAGAGCAACTACGCGTCACGTTTCACGGCGTCAGGGGTTCAACGCCATGCCATGGTCCGTCTACTGCCAAATACGGTGGCAATACTTCGTGCGTTTCGGTGCAGGCAGATGGCCAACGTCCACTTCTTCTAGACCTCGGAACTGGCCTTCGTTATTTCGGTAAGCAGTTTGTCGGGAAAGATGAATCTGTCGATGCGGTTGCATTAGTAACGCATCTTCATTGGGACCATATTCAAGGGCTTCCATTTTTTGCACCGGTGCTAAAACCAGATGCGCGTCTTGAAATGTTTGGACCCGCTCAAGAAGATGGCACCAGCTTTATGGAATCTGTAAAGAGCATTGTTCGTCCGCCAACTTTCCCGGTTGACCTCTCAGGTTTACAGGGGCGTTTTTCATTTCATGATGTCGCCGACAATGAGTTCGCCATTGACGGTTACTCCATCAAGTCGCGTCTCGTTCCTCATATCGGACCAACTGTTGGGTATCGAATTGAGTTCGGTGGAGTTTCGATTGCTTACATCTCTGATCATCAACAGCCGCTTGATGGGTCGTTCTCCATTGCAGACGGGGTGCGGGAATTGGTCGAAGATGTTGACCTTCTCATTCATGATGCTCAATACACACCTGCTGAATTTGTAACCAAAGCTCACTGGGGTCACTGCACAACAGAATTCGCTGTTGGTGTTGCAATGTCATGCCGTGCCAAGCGTTTGGCCCTTTTTCATCATGACCCTGAGCGCACCGATGCTGAACTTGATGCCACGAAGGCATGTTCAGATTCAGCTGGCGTTGAAGTTTTTGTGGCCCGTGAAGGCGCAACAATCAACTTGTGACCTGTTGCGTCTAATCTGAACCCATGTCTGCATCTTTTGATTCTGCTCAGTTTCGCGCCGTACTAGGCCATGTGCCGACTTCTGTTGTTGTTGTCACCGGACTTAACGCGCAAGGTTCACCATTCGGCATCACAATTGGCTCCTTTGCCTCCGTTTCGCTAGACCCGCCGCTTGTTGGTTTTTTCCCTGGCGTTCGTTCACAATCATGGGCTGCAATTCGTGAATCTGGTCGCTTCTGCGTAAATGTCCTTGGTTCACACCAAGAAGAAGTGTGTTGGCGTTTTGCAAAAGAAGGCGACGACAAATTTGCCGGTGTTGATTGGCTTCCGTCTGAAGGCGGCAGTCCTGTATTGCCGAGCTCGATTGCGTGGATCGATTGTGAGATTGATTCAGAAACAGTGATGGGAGACCACACGTGTGTTGTGGGCCGGGTTACATCTCTTGATCATGCAGAAGAAGTGCAGGACGCAATGGTGTTCTTTCGCGGCAAAGTCTCAAGCGTGAAGCACGGTGGATAGTAAAGAAATCACCGCTCGTGTTTGTGCTGCTGCAGTTGGTGCAACCCTTGCACTAGCCGGAGCTGGCAAATTCACTTCGTGGAATCAGTGGCTATCAAATGCTCGCAGACAACACCTCTGGAAATTTGTCGCTGTTTCGCTTCCTGCAATTGAACTAGTGATTGGTGCTGCTTTATTGGTGTTGCAGCCAGTACCCATCGTTCTGGGTCTCGCAACATTGCTGTTAGTCGTGTTCACTTCGTTTTTAGCAATGCAGGTATTGACAAAGTCTCAGGTGCCATGTGCATGCTTCGGGGCTCATGTGAATCGCCCGCCATCATGGCGTGATGTGGTGCGAAATCTTGGATTAATTGCGCTGATGTTTACTGCTGCGGCTCTTAGCTAGAAACTAGTGAACACAGTCGATAGCGAACGACAAAGTTTGTGCTTCGTCACGCCACTGGTCGTACCTGCCAGAAGGCCCG
>JBILOM010000160.1:0-9810 GCA_044374495.1 Ilumatobacteraceae bacterium
CGCATGGAATGACATCCCTAGTCGGAACCAATAAATCCGCCAACAGTCGGGTCGGCGCCTATTTTTAGATATCTCGCTCACGCCAAGCCATCACCATTGAAGGCAGGGATGAATATGCAAAAAGGGATGCGATCATCAGAAAACTTCCATCGTTGCCTTCTGACTCGAACATCTGCAATTGAGGGCCAAAGAACATCAAAAGCAAAAGCCCGAGTAGAAGGTACCCCATCGCGTAGTACGCATATCTGTAAGAGGTGTTGCGAACTACAACCTGGCGCTCATCCAGCAGTTCATCTGGCGCATCGGCAATAGATCTGACGCTGATACGCAATAGTGAGTATCCACCCAAGACAATAAAAATTACAGAAGCGACTCCACTGGAACCGAAATCAGATTTCAATGCTGGCCTATAGCTTCCTAAAGCCGTAAGCACTAACCCAACTGCCATAAGGACAACCAATACTCGTCTATTTCGCTGAGGCCTTAGCCATCTGAATTTTGGGTTCTCATCGCTTAACAGCGCTTTAACGCCCTTTTCGGTGACTCCCTCGAACCAATAAAACTTGTTCTTCTTTGACATGTTTACTTTCCTTTCTTGAATGGTGTTAGTGAAAACAGTTCGGAAACTTCTTGTTTGAGCAACTTTGCCAGGCGTAGGGAAAGAGCAAGTGACGGGCTGTATTCCCCGCGTTCTAGGTACCCAATGGTCTGGTAATGGACGCCAACCTTGTCGGCAAGTTCCTGCCGCGACAGACCATGTGCGAGACGAGCTTCTTCGATGCGGTTGTACACCGGCTCTTCTTGATTGCGACTCATGTAAATAGCATACATGCTACATAGCATTAATACAACATTATCGGAAACCGACAAATCCATATTTGCCGCACTCGTGCCTTGCGAACTATTCCACCAACGGATCCGGACTGGCCTCGCTTGTTTGGTGGACGTGAAGATACCGAGTCGATGCATAACCACATGAAAGAAAAATGGTTTGGTAGGCGAGTACGAGCCGTAGGTCTCGAGCGCCGCGAACTTCAACTGCGTGGCTATCAAATTCACCAGGGAATCACGGCGCTATTGGCATGGCATTACCGAACTGGGGGAGACGTGTCTCGCTACTTCGGCGCGTGGGAACCACCCAATCGCAACCCCAAACCACGCACCTAACTATTAGGAGCGAATCTCGTGTGTCCTAGCGCTCATACTGCGCAGGAAAGGCCCGCCAGCAGGGATGTTTCCCTGTTTCTTTCCGCATCTGGCTGGCACTAGTAACCTCTTTAGAGATGACGTGAGGTGTGGCGGCGAATTTCGCACCACATTTCGCACCATCCCCGCCTTCGTAGCTCAGTGGATAGAGCAACGGTTTCCTAAACCGCAGGTCGCAGGTCCGATTCCTGCCGAGGGCGCTAGACAGTTATGTGCTTGCGGCTTTCGTCGGGAAGTTCAAGATTCAACAGTGAAAGTTACCTGCGCAGCAGTTGCGCGGTACTGGCCATTGCCGCCGATGGCTGCAGCGAGGACGGCTGTTCCGATTCCCTTGATTTGAACCAGGCCAGTTCCAGCATCGACAGTGGCAACTGCAGGGTTTGAACTTGCAAAAGTAATTGTTCCAGGTCTGCTTGACGTTGGCGTATCAAGAGTGAAGTCTGCACTTGTTGTTGTGTATGAAGAACTCGGCAATGTGAGCGCACCAAGCGTGGTGTTACGACGGTGAACCGGACATCAACCCGACAACATTGACAGGTGACGAGCGATCGACTTTGTCGCCATCGCCGACATTACCCCAGAAGCTTTGACCCCAACACTTCACGCTGGTGCCGGTGACTATGGCACAGGTTGTATAGGCCTTGCCGGCCTCAATGGACAGAACGCCGCTGCCTAATCCAACAACATTGACAGGTGACGAGCTATCTGTGAACGTTCCATTTCCCAAAGACCCCTTAGTGTTGTGTCCCCAGCACTTTGCTGCTCCACCAGTGGTGATCGCACACGTATGATCCAAACCACCACTGATTGCGCGAATGGTGGTTCCGAGTGAAACAACTGGTGTCGGAACGCTTTTGTTTGAAGTGGTGCCGTCACCGAGTTGGCCGTACGTGTTTCTACCCCAACACATCGCCTCACCATTGGTCAATACGGCACAAGCATGTTCGTAGCCTGCGCTGATTGAAGCAACATCAGAAATCGGCTGGCCGCCAACTAAGACTTGTGTTGGTTCGTTTCTAGTTGCAGTGGTGCCGATTCCGAGTTGGCCGTACCCGTTTGCACCCCAACATTTCACTGTCTTCGTTGAAAGTAAAGCACACGAAAACTGCGAGCCCGATGTGATTGCGGTGACGCCAGAGGTAAGATCCTTTACATCGACGGCGGGAGATTTGTTAAGCCAAGTGCCGTCGCCGAGTTGGCCAGTCCAGTTGTCGCCCCAACACTTCACACCGCCGGTTGACATTAGTGCACAGCTGTTCATGTAACCGGAAGAGATACTTATTGCACCTGAACTGATACCTGAAGTGTTGCTGCCAGCAACACCGTGACCGATGCATTGAACTGCACCTGCCGTTGTGATGGCGCATGTACGGCTGTCGCCAAGAGAAATCTTGGTGATGTCACTGGTGAAGCCAGAAACATCGATTGGAGTTTTCTGCTCGTAGCTGGCAAAGGTTCCAAGTTGAGAATAGTTATTTAAACCCCAACACTTCACGGCGCCAGTGCTGGTAAGACCGCAGGAGCTGATATTTGTCAATGACAACTGTGTAATCTCAGGCGGGGCTTCAACTGTGAGAGTTGTAGAGGTGCTGGCACTTGTGTATGTAGAGGTGGCAACTTGCGACGCGGTGATAGTTGTAGATCCAGCTCCAGTAAGAGTGATGAGGCGGGTACTTGAATCAATAGTTGCGACAGCAGCATTGGAGCTGGTGTAGGAAATAGCGCCTGTGCTGTTCGTGGTAGGAGCGGTCAACGTGAATGCCGCTGAACCGTAGGCCTTTGTAATGGCTGCCATTGCACCAATCGATGGGTCTCGCAGCACGGTGAGTGTTGTGGTCGTGGTAGTTGAGTTGTAATTTTCGGTAGCTGCTTGTGTGGCAGTGATGACGGTGCTTCCACCGCTGACAACTGTGATGAGACCACTGGTCGGACTGACAGTAGCAACCGCGGTGTTCGAACTGCTGTAAGTGATTGCACCAGTGCTTACGGACGATGGAAGTGACGGTGTAAATGGTTGATCACCAACAATCTTTGAGAGGTCGCCACCAAAACTGCTGAGTGACGGAGTTGCTTTTGCAACAGTCAATGTGGCAAAAGCAGACTGGGTAGCGTACGGAGTAGCTGCTGCTTGGCTGGCAGTTATCGTGGTTGAGCCCACACCAACGATAGTTACTGCACCCGTTGAAGAGTTGATAGTCGCAACAGCAGCATTGGAACTACTGAAACTAAAGACACCGCTACTTGATGATGACGGAGCCGAGATAGTGAATGTTGCGTCTCCAAAGGTTTTGGAAGACGCCACAAACGAACCGAAAGTTGGAGAAGCAGGGTCGACAACAAACGTTGTGCGAATGGTTGATGCGGTATGGGTAAGAGTCTGTGCCTGAGTAGCAGTTATTTCTACGGAGCCAGGCGCGACAACTGTGACAAGTCCGGTTGCGCTATTCACCGTTGCCACTGCGGTGTCTGAACTAATGAAAGAGAAAGTTCCGTCGCTAGTCGTGGTGGGGAGGGTAAGAAGGAATGGCGCCGAACCGAATGTCTTGTTGTCGATGACAAAGTCTCCGTACGCAGGCGAACCGCGCCCAACTGTAAGAACTGCAACAGTGGTGGCAGCTTTATGGTTGGTTCCTTTGGCCTGCGACATGGTGAGGGTTGTAACGCCCGTGCTAACGATTGTCACTCGCCCAGTAGTTGCATTAATAGTGGCCACAGTCGGGCTACTGCTTGTATAGGTGATGTCTCCATCGCTAGGGGAGGTGCCCCAAGCGAACAGGAACGTTGCGTCACCGAATTGCTTTTCTATTGGATCAAGGCGCTGGAATGCAGGCGTAGCAAGACCAACTTGAACAGTGACAGACGAAGACGCAGCTTCATAGTTAGTAGTTGAAGCCTGTTTCACGGTGATGGTCGCTGTGCCCGCACTGATAACTCGCACTCGGCCAGTTTTCTCATCAATGGTAATTACGCGAGTGTTGTTACTAGAGAAAGTAAACGCACCTGTAGATGCGGATCGAGGTTCCAACGTGGAATCGTCATCCCCAAAAACTAGGCCCGTGAGAGAAATGTTTGTTAGCTCGGGAGCAGCTTTGGCAACTGTGATCTCTTTAGTTACAGAGTTGGCAGAGTAATTGCCCAATGCTGCTTGTGTCGCGGTGATGGTCACCGTGCCGGCACCTTCAATCGTTGCTTTGCCTGCTTCGTTGATCTTTACAACTTTGCTGTCGCTGCTTGTGAAGGTGAATGCTCCGGATGATGGTGAAGTTGGTTTTTCGATGGAAAACTCTTTGTCACCAAATGTTTTCGAGTCAACAGTTAGGGCGCTTAGTTCTGGAATTGCTTGTTTGACTGTGAGGGTCAATGTTTGCGTGGCACTCACGTAATCATCTGTTGCGGCCTGTGTGACGGTGATGGTTGCCTTGCCGGCACCTTCAATTGTTACTTGGCCAGTAGTTGCATTGACAGTGGCAACTTCAGCGTTGCTGGATGCAAAGGAAATTGCACCACGAGATTCCGAAGTTGGTTTGGCGATAGTCGGGCCGTCTTCTCCAAAAGTGCTGGAAAGATCAGCCGTCGCAGTAAGAACTGGGGTGCCTTTGCGCACAGTGAGCACAAAGTTCTTTGAGGCTGCAAGATAATCATCAGTTGCAGGCTGTGAAGCGGTGATGGTGGTTTTTCCCGCACCGACTACGGAAAGTTTTCCGTTTACCTTTGAGAATTTTGCTACTGACTCATCGCTCGATTCCATTTTGAATACAGCAGAGCTTGTTGATGTTGGACTTGCTAATACGAATGCCTCATCACCTACCGTGCGGCTCGTGGTGGTGAAAGCGCCGAGGGCAGGAGTAGCTCGCACCACTGTTAAGTCGGCTGTAACTGAGATGGTCTCGAAATTATTTGCCGCTGCTTGTGTGGCAGTGATTGTGGCGGTACCTGCGCTCACTATGGTGACGCGTCCGGTAGTTGCATTGATCGGTGCAATTTCAGGCTTGCTTGAAGAAAACTTCCATTCACCTTTGCTATTAGATGTGGGGGCTTGAACTGTGAATGGAACATCACCGAATTCAACGGACGGCAGAACTAATTTGCCAACAGTAGGTGTTTGCGGCACTCCATTTTTTACTACAACACCCGAACTCTCTTTTGGAACTGTGGTTGTGGGAGCGGTGTATACAGGGTCAACTTTGTAGTTCGGGTTTGCCATGTTGCGATTTGCAAGTGAAGGAAGCGCTGCAATTTCTTTCGATGCAAGCTCTGGTGGCAACTCAGCTTTTACTGAACTGAGGTTGAGAACCTCTTTAACAATGGTCTTTGTCTCAACACCAGTTGAAGAAACCTCTGTTTTTTCAACGACGCCAGTGGAAGTAGCTGCCAACACAGTGATTCCGCCACCAGTTGGGTCAGCTTTCATTTGCAGCGTTGGCTTGTCTTCAGTTACCTGTTGCTGAACCACTTGGCCGCTAGCTGTTGTAACGGCAACTTCCATCGTGCCGCCTGAGACTGAGAGGGAGATGGCAGCACCAGATGCGTTTGCAACCAAGTTTCCTGAAGCCAAAGTGAGGTCGACACCTGGGTCTTTTGTTGAGATAGAACTTCCTTCAATTTCAACAGGGTTATTCGATGTACCAGGAGTTGTGAACTGCGCGATGCCATCTGGCATGATCGCGTACACACTGGTGGAGCCCGAGAACTTCAGTTTGCTTCGAGTTTTCTTCCCATTCTTTTTCGCAACCGTAGTAGCGGACTTCGTGTCGCTGGACGTAGGGACACTCACGAGGTAGTCATATGAATCGCGCTTTACTGCACCTTTGACAGGCAAAATAGAAGTTCCATCTGTTCCGACTGGGCTATCGGGCGAAACAACACCACCGTCAGTTTCTACTGACCAGTCAAGATTGCTTGAACGAATAAGCATTGTTGTTTTCGCCACCTTGGTTCCATCGCCACAGAAAGGGCATGAGCCTTCGCGTGCAGATAAAGGCGTGAGGTCCATGTCCTGTGGGCCGCCTGTCCACGCAGCTGTGTCGGCTTCAGGGTCTTCGCTAGCAAATGAGAACCGCCATGTTTTTGCTGTCAGGTCAATATCGACGTAGCGGTTCTTGCCTGGCCAGTTCGAGTCGTATAACAAAATTCTGGGAGTGGTGGGTGTGGGGTACTCAATGGCATACGGCAACAATGCGTGTCCACCGCCGTCTGTGTACAAACCAAGCGTGTAATTCAATGACCCTGTAATGAAACTCTTTTCTAGTTCATCGATTTTTTCTTCAAGCGATTTGCTGAGCCACATAGTGATGGCTTCTTGCACTTCGGGCAAGAACTGGGTCGCAAAGGCGCGCATGACGGCATGAAGTGTTTCGGGTTGAGAAGGAATCTTTACAGTTGCCGGAGTCTCTTTGTTGTTGAAGCGAGTCGAAGCAATCGCAACGAGTCCTTCGCAATGTCCGGATGCACGAGATTGATTCACCATGCGAGCCCACGCAGCAGCTTCAGCGGTGAGCTTGCATGGTGTTGCGACGCCACCAACACAAATCTCTTCCCCAGAACCAAACATGGAGACAAGATCTGCTTCATTGAAATCCGTCTCGGGGAATTCTGAAGCGGGGTAATTAGGAAACGACCATCCGTTAATCGTTGTCTGCAGATCTGTGGCGACTGGACCACTTGGCGAACTTGATCCTCCTGAACCGCCGCAAGCTGAGAGGGCAATGACAACGAGAATGAATTTTGTCAGACGACCAAGTCGTTGTGGCATAACCGTTGCCTTTCCTGAGTGCGTAACGTGGATTTAGCCCTAAATGGTACCAAAAGTTACTGACTGTTGGAGTCAGGAGACAGTGACTTTTACCCCTTTTTCGACATATCGGTGGTCTCAGAATCGCCTCGGCTATCGCGCCAAGGCCGCGGTGCTGCTCGTTGCATGTCACAGGTGCCGGAACGGGTGAGGGAGAGAAAAAGAGGAAAGTTCTTTGGCATCGCAGATACCGTCTGCGAGTAATGCGTAAAGCGCTTGCTCCTATCTTGATACTTGCGATCCTTGGCACGCTTGGCATTTTTCAGCGTGAGGTACTTGGTGACATCTGGGCGCGCCTAATTGGCCTTCCACGAATCAGTCTCGTACCACTTGCATGTGCAGCATTAGCCATGGTGTGTGCACGCGGGTTCTTTCTCTTGGCATGTTCGCCCGGAATCTCGTTGCGCCAAGCAATCATGACTGACCAGGCTGCACTTGCTGCTGGTTACGGAATTGTTCTCGGTGGAGGAGCAGTGGGAACAGGAATGCGCATCCATATGTTCACAACGTGGGGAATTGCCCACCTCACGATTGCGTCTTCAATCATTACGACAGCTGTTGTTCCGTCCTTCACAACATGGGGTCTTCCTAGTGTGTTGTTAATTGGGTCAGTACTTGGCGGAACGGCGGCACGAGAGCAAACATTGGCTGTTGCTGTTGGCATTCCTCTCATCGTTGTGTCAATCGTGTTTTGGTGGCTGGCTCTGCGGTCTTCGACAATGTTCTCAGCTGTTGGACGCTTCACAGGCTCGCTTCGTTCATTTCTATTGCGCAAAGTTCCCGCTCGTTTTCCAAAAGTCCGAAGGGCAGTAGAGCGCACGCAGCCGTTGGCTTTTTCAATTGAAATGCGTGACGACTTGGTTCGGTTGTTGCGAAACCGATGGGCACTCATTTTCACTGCGTCAGCAAGCACCTTGGCAGCTGGCTTTACATGTTTATGGACTTCATCTGTTGTGTTCAACGTAGAGGGGCTTACATTTCGAGAAGCCCTTATTGCTTTTTCACTAGTACGCGTTGTCATCGCACTGTCACCAATTCCGGGTGGTACTGGACTAGCCGAGGTTGGGCTGATTGTCTTGCTGGAAAGAGCTGGGGTGAGCACTGTTGATGCAACTGGAACGACTCTTCTGTACAGATCCCTCACGTGGTTTCTGCCCATAGTTGTTGGCTCTGCAACGTGGTGGCGATACAACCATTCTCGTTCCGTAAACTTGGAAATTACGACTAGTAGATAGAGCGCACATGATTGAGGCACGCACAATTCATCTTGAACCTGAAGCGGTGATGGCGATGTCGCAGATCTTGGGCATCATGCTTGACCAAATGTTTGATGCTGAGACAAGCACGATGTGGAACACCGAACACATCATTGAGTTGGAAGCACGTTTAGTTGCTCCTGCTGAAGGTGAACCCGTTGAGTTGGGAATTGATGACGCATCGTTACTTCTACAAGGCATGGCCTTTACCGAAGTGATGTCAGCAGAACTCCCGTGGATTGACATGGTGCGGTGGGTGACTGATTTTGTGACTACAGAATTGCGTCAACACTGGACTGAAGAAGAGTGGCGAAACTTTTCCCAACAATGACAAAAGGTTCGGTCTGTCACTTTCGTAACAAACCGAACCTTCTGTTCGATGTTTTCAATTCACAGGTACAAGACCTGCGCAAGAGTTAACGGCGCTTTGCTGCCTTCTTCACTGTCTTCTTGACAGCTTTCTTAGCAACTGGCTTCTTCTTTGCAGGAGCTGCCTTCTTCACAACCTTCTTGGCTGCTTTCTTAGCAACTGGCTTCTTCTTTGCAGGAGCTGCCTTCTTCACAACCTTTTTCGCAGGTGCTGGTGCAACTGCGCGCTTGACTGTGTTCACCTTTGGTGCTGCAGTGACACCGAGTGCGATGTCCTTGAAGCCCTTGAGTGCGGTGATCTTGGCAACTGTTTTTGCCTTGATCTTGATTGTTTCGCCTGTGGCTGGGTTACGACCCATACGGGCTGGACGCTTGATCTTTGCAAATTTCGCAAAGCCTGAGATATTTACAATCTCGCCTTTCGCGACGTTCGCAAGGATGACGTCGATTGTTCCTTCAACCATTTTGGCCGCTGTCTTATTATCGACATCGGTGTGAATGGCTACTGCTTGGATGAGTTCACGTTTCTTCATAAGCGAAAACTTATTCCATCCGAGCACTCAAATCGTGGATATCCATTGACTTTTTTGTCACTTGGGCGAAAGTCACTTTTTCACTTCGTCTGGTGTCGGTCGGTTTGGTGAAAGGTGCCTGTGCGGGATAAAAGGCTCAGCGGAGCACAGCCATCACAGCATGTCGCAGTTTCTGACCAGCACAAAAACCCTTGTTTTATTAGGTTATATGACCATATTTGAGGGGGAACGTAAAGATTGATTCGGCAAGAAGTTCTGCTTCAGAGTGGTCATGGGTGACCAAAAGGGCAGTGGTAGCGGTCTGTTTCAGGACTCGAGCCAGGTCCGACAACAGCGCAGCATGGGTCGTTTGGTCGAGGCCCGAGAGCGGTTCATCGAGCAAAAGGACCCGTGGGCGGGGCGCAAGTGCCCGAGCCAGAGCGATGCGCCGAGCTTCTCCTCCGGACAATTCAGCCACATTTCGGTGAGCAAGATGGGCGAGATTGACCATCTCAAGAAGTTCGTTTGTGCGCGCGAGCCGGTCTGTTCTGGACATCTTGGCAATGCGTAAACCGAACTCAATGTTTTGGCTCACCGTCATGGTGGGGAACAGATCGCCCGTTTGTGAAACAAGTCCAATGCCGCGTTTGTGAGTGGGAAGCGAGGTGACGTCGAC
>JBILOM010000177.1:0-2776 GCA_044374495.1 Ilumatobacteraceae bacterium
TGGAGGGCCATCGCATTGAAGCCCTTGAAATCGTGGCCGACTGGATTGAGAAGCGCTTTCCTCGGTAAATCCCTCGGTGGTTCCCATGTGGATTAGCCAAATCTCCCGATAGCGTTCCTAGTCCGTGCGATTCGGGTATTAACCCGAAAAGCTAGATCGACCGTCGAAGACACCAAAAAATAATCGACGTCCGTGAAGGCCACAACGCTGCAAAGCAGAGTGGAACCACACGGCAACACCCAGACACGTGCTCCGTTAACAGAAATGTTCTCGGAGCATTTGCGTGAATAACCAAACGAGAAAAAGGGTTGCCGCCATGGCACAAAAAGCGATCGTCGGCGAAAAAGTCGGCATGACACAAGTGTGGGGAGATGACCAACGAGTCATCCCAGTCACAGTGCTGCGCGTAGAGCCAGTACGTGTTGTCCAGGTCAAAACAAATGACCGCGACGGATACACCGCGTTACAAGTTACATACGGACACAAGAGTGCCTCGAAGCTCAGCAAGCCTGAGCAAGGACACTTTGCGTCAGCAAACGTCGAAGCGGGCCGCCGCCTCGTCGAACTACGCCTCGACTCTGTCGATGGCTTCGTTGTCGGACAAGAGATCGCAGCTGATCTTCTTGCACCGGGCGAAATAGTCGACGTCACAGCGGTCAGCCGAGGTAAAGGTTTTGCTGGTGGTATGAAGCGTCACAACTTCAGCGGCCAGGGTGCAAGCCACGGTAACCATAAGCACCATCGTGCTCCTGGATCCATCGGTTCATGCTCATTCCCCGGTCGTGTATTCAAAGGTCTCCGAATGGCTGGCCACATGGGTCACGAGCAAGTCACCACTCTCAATCTTGAAGTAGTGCAAAGCGATCCAGAACGCGGTCTCATTTTGATTAAAGGTTCTATTCCCGGCCCGAACGGTGGCGTTGTCATCGTGCGTAACGCAGTGAAGGCGAAGTAATTCCGATGGCATCAATCGCAGTTAAGAATTCATCAGGCAAAGCAGCTGGCAACGTTGATGTTGCAGACGAACTGTTTGCAGTAGAACCAAACGTTCCAGTGATGCACCAAGTTGTTACAGCACAACTTGCAGGTCGTCGTGCCGGAACACAAAGCACAAAAACTCGTGCTGAAGTTTCAGGTACAGGTAAGAAGCCATTCAACCAAAAGGGAACTGGTGGAGCACGTCAGGGTTCAACCCGCGCTCCTCATTTCAAGGGTGGCGGTATTGCTCACGGACCAAAGCCTCGTTCGTACACACAACGCACACCACGCAAAATGATTCGTCTTGCACTTGCATCTGCTTTGTCAGATCGCAACAGTTCAGGTCACGTCGTTGTTATCGATTCATGGGGTCTTACAACTCCAAGTACAAAAGATGCACTCAAGGCGCTTACTGCTCTTGGTGTTGAAGGTCGTGTCATGGTTGTTGTTTCTCCATCAGAAGAAGTTGCAATCAAGAGCTTCCGCAATGTTCCCGAAGTGCAACTCACACTTGTTGGTGAACTCAATGCATACGACGTTTTGTGCAACGACTGGATTGTCTTTTCAAAAGACAGTCTGCCCATCGCAAAGGAAGCTAAGTAATGAAAGATCCACGCGACATCATTCTTAAGCCTGTTGTCTCTGAAAAGAGCTACGCGCTTATGGAAACAGATGTGTACACGTTTCAAGTTGCAGTAGATGCTTCTAAGCCCGAGATCCACGATGCCATCGAGGCAATCTGGGGCGTCAAGGTACTCAAAGTCAACACAATCAATCGCAAGGGCAAGTTCCAGCGCACACGTAACTCCAACCGAATCGGTCAGCGTCCGCACACCAAGCGGGCCATAGTCACCCTTGCTGCGGGAAGCAAAATCCCGTTGTTCGAAAGCTGAAATAATCATGGCAATTCGCAAGCGCAAACCAACTAGTCCCGGACGTCGTTTCCAGACAGTCTCTGATTTCTCAGAGATCACAAAGACGACGCCTGAGAAGACTCTTCTCTCTTCAAAGTCAAACACCGGCGGACGTAACGTCTACGGTCGCAAGACTTCACGTCACCGCGGTGGTGCACACAAGCGCCAGTACCGCATCATTGACTTCAAGCGCATCAAAGATGGCATGCCTGCAAAGGTTGCATCTATTGAGTACGACCCGAACCGTACGTGCCGCATTGCTCTTCTTCATTACATGGACGGAACAAAGGCATACATCCTTGCTCCTAAGGGTCTTGAAGTAGGTATGCGCGTCGAAAGCGGACACGGTGCAGACATCAAGCCAGGAAATGCAATGCAGTTGCGTTACATCCCTGTCGGAACTGTTGTGCACAACGTTGAACTTCGTCCTGGTCAAGGCGGCAAAATTGCTCGCTCAGCCGGAATGTCAATTCAAGTTGTCGCTAAAGAAGGCGACTTCGCAACATTGCGTCTTCCTTCTACTGAAATGCGTCGAGTACTTCTTGATTGCCGCGCCACCGTTGGTGAAGTTGGTAACTCAGAGCACGAACTCGTCAAGATCGGTAAGGCCGGACGTAACCGTTGGAAGGGCGTTCGCCCACAAACTCGTGGTGTTGCCATGAACCCTGTCGACCACCCACTCGGTGGTGGTGAAGGTAAGACCTCTGGTGGTCGTCCTCCAGTATCTCCTTGGGGTAAGCCAGAAGGCCGCACACGTAACAAAAACAAGCCATCTCAATCACTCATCGTTCGTCGGCGTCGTGCCGGAAAGGGTCGGAGGTAACTCATGTCTCGTAGCCTCAAAAAGGGTCCGTTTGTTGACGACCACTTGCTCAAGAAAGTTG
>JBILOM010000044.1:0-9735 GCA_044374495.1 Ilumatobacteraceae bacterium
CCTTCGAGCACTCTGCTGCCTTTGATACCTCTTCGATGAGTTCTGCTTTTGTCATTGTGTATTCCTCCCCGGAATCGGAGTTGTCAAACAATTTGAACTGCTTTGATCACAAAAAGCAAGCATTCGACTAGTTGCAAATGCAACTATCTCATTTTTTGACTATTTCGACTCAGGTGCACACACTCACTTTGACTTGAATTCACTGGCGGATTCACACACTGTCGGCGGCAACCATTTTGTGATTGCGCCTATGGCTCGAAAATGACTGACCCTCGAAAAAAGAGTTGCAAAATCCCCGCAAATGCTTATACAGCAAGGCTTTCCCAAGAATTTAGAGAAAGAAATTTGCTGTGAATTTGGCGGTATTTTCAGCGCGTTCGACAGTTTTGTTTGGTTGATCAACACACATTCGAACAGATCGTGATTCTGTACTTCACTTTTTGCACCGTTCAGAATGTGTGAAATTTGATACGAAAAAATATTTTAAAAAATATTTTAAAACGCCCAGAAATTGCCTTCAGAATCGAATGTGAACACAATTTTCGTTTCGTACACGTGCCGAAGCGTGACAGACATTACAACGACATGAACATTTTGTTTAAAGCCCCGAGCATCCACCACTAGTGCGAATCGGTGGTGGCAAGATGAGACATCGATCGTGTTGCGGAGCAGATCGGTGCCGACACGGAGTCACCTGATGGCGCCATGACGAGCACTTCGAATTACCCCGTTGGCGTGCGCACTCGCATAGTTCTTGATACTTCAGTTCTTGTTGCAGATCCCGGTTGCCTTCATTCCTTCCCCGGTTGCGACGTTGTTATTCCACTTACTGTTGTAGAAGAACTTGACGGTTTGAAGAGCCGGGCTGACGATGTGGGACGTGCTGCACGAACTGCATTGCGCACAATTGAAGACTTGCGCCGCAGAGCTGGCGGTTCAATTCATCTTCCCGTTCCACTAAATCAGGAACCAGGCGGAGCAACAGTTCACATTGAAGTCAATGGCATTCAGAGGCACCTTCTTATAGAGAACGGTTTGAACCCAGAAATTCCTGATAATCGCATTATTGGTGCAGCTCTTGGGCAATCGCTGAAGGCACCAACACAAATCATTTCTAATGATGCTGGTTTGCGAATAAAGGCAGCTCATATGGGTCTGGTCGCTGCAGAACATCAACCAGTCGGCCGCTCTGCTCACACTCGCCCAATGGGTTGGTTCACATTGGAAGTGTCGTCATCGGTTGTTGATGCATTGTATGAACACGGCGAAATTCCCTCCGAGGCGTTTGATGCCGAGACTCACCTCACGACGAATGAATTCGCTGTCGTTCGTTCCGGTTCTCAATCAGCACTAGTTCGTAGCACAGGTGAAACTGTGGAACTTCTTGCAACAACTTCACCTGAGGCGTGGGGACTTCGTGCCAGATCAAAAGAACAACGATTTGCACTTGAACTTTTGATGGATTCTGACGTCAGCGTTGTTGCGCTTGATGGTCGCGCTGGCACTGGCAAGACCGTGATGGCTATCGCTGCCGGCCTAGAACAAGTAGTTGAATCACGCACATACGAAAAACTGGCTATCTATCGCCCGCTGGTTCCGGTTGGCCGCGCAGATGTTGGCTTCCTTCCGGGTGGGCTAGACGAAAAACTAGACCCCTGGATGTCTGCCATTCACGACGCAATTGTCGCGCTAACTGATCAGCGCTCAAGCAACGATGCAAAGCGGCTCATTGAAGACCTCACGGCTCGATCACAACTGACTCTTGAATCTGTCACCTTCTTGCGTGGACGCTCACTGCATCGTCAGTTTGTGGTGGTGGATGAGGCCCAGAACCTCGAACCCACAACATTGAAGACGATACTTACTCGCATTGGTGAGGGTACGAAGGTGGTCTTTACTGGCGATACAAGCCAGATTGATGCGCCGTATATGGGAGAGTCGAACAACGCCCTTGCAGTGCTGATTCACGCATTTGCTGATCAACAGTGTTTCGGCCACGTCACCCTTGCTGCCTGTGAGCGCAGCGAAGTCGCCAGCCTCGCAGCAGAACTTTTGTAGCGCAACATGACACAATCGTGTCATGGCTTCTTCACACACACCTGATTCGCTTATTCGAGAATTCATCTCGCTTCTCGTGTCTCGAGATCTTGACGCTGCCGCCGCCATGGTCACTGAGGATTTCGAATACGACAATGTGCCAATGGGCAAATCGTTTGGTCCGCAGGCCATTCAAGACACTCTGAATGGTTTCTTCAGCATGTGTACGGGAATCGACTGGGAAATTCTCCGTCAAACTTCTAGTGGCACACTCGAATCGGGCACTGTGCTGAATGAGCGTGACGACAGAGTTGAGATTCACGGAAGGTGGGCAACCCTGCCCGTTGCAGGCGTGTTCGAAATTCGCAATGGGAAGATTTCTCTGTGGCGTGACTACTACGACAAGCAAACCATTATTGACGTAATGACACCACCAGCAGGTTGATGCCACATGATGATTACATCACTCTGCCCCACCCCCGCTCTACAGTGCAACCAATGACATCGCACGAACTTTCTACTGCACAACAATCGATGCGCAACATGTCATTCGCAGTCGTCGACTTCGAAACAACTGGCCTCAACCCAGAGACAGATCGAATAGTGCAGTTGGCAGCAGTCATTGTCAATGGCGACGGAGACATAACCGATTCATTCGACACCATTGTCAAGCCAGAGAGCCCTGGTGAATACCAACACGGCGCAGAACATATTCACGGCATTTCAGCAGAACAAGTCGCTAACGGTATGCCACTACAAACAGCACTTGAAAAACTCTGGGGCATAAGCGCCGGCAATGTCTTCACTGCCCACAACGCTCAATTCGATCTCGGATTTCTCCACGCCGAATCAGAACGAGTCGGCATCAAAGATCAAATTGAAGTTCATATCGACACATTGGAACTGTCACGACGTGTTTCAGGAAACGACAATTCACGCCGGCACAACCTCCTTGCATTATGCGAGCACTACGGCATCGAACGAGACAAAGTGCACGATGCCAGATCAGATGCCACAGCAACTGCGCAACTTCTCATGCATCTCATCAAAGAATTGGGCGTTGAATCGCCTGATCAGGTGGCTGAACTATTCGCGCCGTAGCGCGCCAACACAGCACTAGCAGTGCGAGCTTGCACTGTTGCCATTTCATTGGGGCTCACCACGGTAATTGCACCGCCGGCACGCAATAGCAAACGTCCGAGCCAATGCTCGCTATTCGACACGATGTCAATGAGGAATGAACCATCAGGACGTTCTTCACGCACCGTACATGGATACGTTTCCACCACCCATGCGGCAGACGCTGCGACTTCAGCAGTCACCACAGCGCTTCCTGAAGCATCGGCAAACCAAACAGGAACCTGAGCGTTAGTTTTGGAGACTTCCATAAATTCGTTAAGCGGAGTTACCGAGCGAATGCGATCAACACGGAAATGTCGAATGTCATTCGAGGCATCATCGTCTGCGCGAATGTACCAATGTCCACGGTCAACAAAGACCGTTCGGACGGTAATTGTTCGTTCCGATTCTTCATTACGAGTTGGGGTCCAATACGTGATTCGTAAACGTTGACCAGAGGTCGCAGCATCAGTGACGTCTGCCAAAAACGCAGGCGACTCAATATCAACATCAACCAAGTCGTCGCCCAATACTTTGCGCAACTTCTTCATTGCGCTCTTCAGGTCCTTACCACGAGTGAATCCGGGTAATTCTCGTGCGGCAGTGGCCATGAGACTAAGCCCGAATGCTTCTGACGATGTCAATTCCAAACTGCGCTCGAATCGTTTGTTCGCGCCCACGAAAATGTAGCCATCATCGATGTAAACATCTGTTAATTCAAATGGGGTGTACGGCGGTACGCCACACATTGCGGCCATTTCTAGGTCTTCAATGAGATCTGACTCTGAGATCGAAAACTGCTGTGCCATTTTTGCGACCGAAACACGCTCTTGCTTCATAAGCCACGGCAACATGCGCAGTAATCCGCTTACGCGCACTTCTGATGAACGAGGACCACGCTTTGCGCTCATGATGCACCCCCAGCAAGACGAACCAAATCCGCAATTACTTCATTTCGCACAGATTCAGGAGAAACCACCTCTGCCCTATCGACCATTGCGTACAACCACGAACGGAAAGCAACTCGATTACCACATGACACTTCAACGTCGACAGAGCCGTCGCTGCGAACAGCGACAATTGCATCTTCGCCAAGTTCTCGTATGACACCTGGAGCAATGCGACTGTCGAGGCGCACTATTGCAACTTCGGCATCAGCGCCAGGAAATGCCTTTGCATCACGCTCGAACGAAGTTGCAAGATTGAAATCTGCTGGCCGAACAAATGATTCTGGTTCACCAATTGTGGCAGCGTCCTCAAACCGATCCACACGGTACGTGACTTGCGCTTGGCGGTCTGTATCAAATGCGACGAGATACCAGAATCCGCTACGGGAGATAAGTCCATACGGATACACCGTGCGGACACGACCATGATAGGGAAACGAGATCTGACAACTTTTTGCGATAGCAGACCACAACTGCGGCAATTCTTGGGAACGGGCATCAACGTGCGCGACTGTGTTGGATGGTGATTCATCAATGTCTCCACCAAGCCACTGCACGGCTTGCTTTCCCCATTGCGTATCGATCTGCACCAGAGCAGCTGCTTGTTGAAGGGCAGACAGCTCATCATTCGTGAGATCGAAGTTGATCAGTTTGTATTCTGTGCGATCAATTGAATAAGCGGTCTTACCGGCATCATTGCCACCAAGCACTTGCATGGTGATGGGCACTCCCAATTTACGCAGTGACTTCTTATCGCGCTCGAAAGCGGTGCGGCGGGCTTCGGCTTTTTCTGGATACTGATGCTCCATGTAATTGCCAATGTCTTCGAGCGTCAACGGACGATTTGACTCTGTCAGCAATGCAACGAGATTCAACATCCGTTCCGCTGAATTGATGATGGGCTTCGAAGATGCACTTGCCATTGCAGGCAGGTTATCCCCTTTGCTATTAGTTGCGTGGCAGTTTTTTTCGAATTGATACATACCAATTCAACAAGGGGTGTGTCATGGTTTTCTTATCGACTAGTGAGCCGCCAGCAATCGCTGATGCAGCATCAACAGCCAACACTTTTCCAAGCTCCACGCCCCACTGATCAAAACTATTGATGCCCATAAGCCAGCCTTGAATGGTTGCTGAATGTTCATACATCGCAATGAGGGAACCAAGGCGACGGGGGCTCAATTCATCGAGAACCAGAACACTGCTAGGGCGATTTCCTTCAAATGACTTATGAGGTTCGTTATGGGCTCGTCCTGCAGCAAGCGCCTCTGACTGGGCGATCACATTCGCAAACAACAAGTCGTGGGCTTCATCATCGGTACCGAGCGAAGCGGCCGTTGTCACGAATTCAACAGGTACTACTTGAGTTCCTTGGTGCAACATTTGAAAGAAAGCATGTTGACCATTCGTTCCTGCTTCGCCCCACACAACGGGGCTCGTACCGCCGAGAACTGAACGACCATCGACTCCAACAGATTTTCCATTGCTTTCCATAACAAGCTGCTGAAGATACGCGGGCAATCTGGATAAGTCATGGCTATACGGAATAACCGCAACTGTCGGAAAGGAATGCAGAGCACTGTTCATCCACCAGATCAAGGCATGTATTACCGGGAGATTTATATTGCCCGGCGCAGTAATGACGTGTTGATCCATCTCTGACATTCCGGCCAGAAACTCACTGAACTGGTCTGGGCCGATTGAACACATCACTGGAAAACCAATGACCGACGACAACGAGAAACGTCCGCCGACCCAGTCAAAGAATTCCAAGCAACGATCTTTTTGAATACCCCAGTTCAAAGCAGCTTCGGCATGTGATGTTGCGGCAACAAAATGGCTGGCCCAATCTGAAATACTCGCTTGCGTCCATTGCCGCGCACGTTCTGCATTGTGCATCGTTTCAAGAGTCGTGAAGGTCTTTGATGAAATCACAAACAACGTGGTTTCCGGATGCGCATCATGCAACGCCTCATCCAAATCTGCAGCATCAATATTGGAAACGAATTTCACCACAGGTCCGTTAGCAAAGCGACGTAGTGCACGCGCAACCATCGCTGGCCCTAGGTCGCTTCCACCGATTCCAATGTTGATTACGGTCTTAATCTTTTTTCCGGTTGCGCCGACTATTGCACCAGAACGGATGCCGTCAGCCAACAACTTTGCTCTTTGTAATTGTCCGGAAGCCTGCTGGGCCGATGGTGATGAATTAGCTGGTGCGCGCAATGCCATGTGACCAACCGACCGAACTTCAGTGGCGTTCATGATTTCACCTGAGATCATCTTCCCGAAGGACCCCCGAACATCCACTACTTCAGCGGAATGAAGCAACGCTTCAAAAAGAGACGAATCAACCCGTTGGCGAGAAAAGTCTGCATGAATTCCACATGCATCAACTGTCAGCCATTGACTACGAGAAGGGTCTTTTTTAAACAATTCAGAAAGAGAAGTGACACTGGTGGTCAGATTCTTCAGCGACTGAAATACCTCTGCGTCCATGACGCCAACTTACTTCTGTGCAGCAGTATGAATCAGTCTTAAGAACGCAGCAGCCACCGCCACATGGCGTGATTGGTCTCCACGAGCACTCATTCGGCCTAATCCGGCCAAAACTGATGACACAAGATCGGCAAACGACTGCACCGTTGTACCGTGCAAGATTCGGTCAGTCTCTTCTGCTGTAGCAATAAGGTCAACAATGTTTCGACCGAATTCCTTGCCAAATACATCCGTGCCTTTCGACACTTCGGGATGCTTTTGAACTACCGCAGAAATGCCAGTGATGAACCCAACTGTGGATGGGGCATTCGCTCCGAGTGTCCCAACCTCTGTAAAGAGAGCGACAAGGCGACCTTCAAGAGTTGTTTCACTTGCCTTCACTCGCGCAAAAACATCTACGAAAATTTCAGTGATTGAATCACACACCGCAATGTAGATATCTACCTTCGAAGGAAAGTAGTGATACAGAGCTGCACTAGAGACTTTTGCCGTTTCGGCAATCTCACGATTAGTAGTGCCTTCGAATCCCTCTGCCGCAAAACGCTCACGTGCACATACAACAATGCGATCACGAGTATCAGTCGAATCAGTATCTGCAGGGCGACCCCGCTTACGGCTGACCACCGAAGTCTTGCTCATTGACAGATCAGCCATAGCCAAGTATGACCCAAATTGTCCGCAGGACGTTTAGCGAGGTTTTGAGTAGTACAGAGCCCAGCCAACAGGACTAACCAGTGCCGCCAGAACCAATTTCACAGCATCGCCAGCAAGGAACGGTGCGACTCCAAGAGAGATGGCATTGGTATCTCCGGTCGCAACTGGTACGCCTATCGAATGCGCCAGCCAGACAGCACCAAAGAAGTAAATAACAGCCGTGCTCAATGCCATAGCTGACAACGACATCACGAAGTTGCGGTCATTGCGACGGTCGGCGTACCAACCCACAATGCCAGCAGCAACAACGAATCCAAAGAAGTAACCAAGTGTTGAACCTGTTGCACGGGTCCAGCCACCTGTTGCGTCAGCGTAAAAGGGCAATCCGATTGCACCGAGAAGCCAATAGAGGGCCTGGCTAGCCATGGCGCGCCGTGAACCAAGTGCGCCACCGACAGCAAGCACTGCAAATGTTTGACCGGTAATGGGTACAGGTGTGAAACCAAGGTGCACAACAATCTGGGCGCATAGAGCGGTGAACAATGCCCCGCCTAGGACGAGAGTGACATCACGCGCCACTGTTTTTTCCAAAATGCGTGGCATTGGAATGAGGTCTGTAAGAACGTTTGGTACTGCGTTTGACATTCCCGTTACGCTACTACTGTGACATTCCTGAACATAAGTTTTCCCGGCTGGACCATTGTCACAATATGAGTTTTTCACCTCGCATCATCGCCGCAATCGATATCGGCACCAACAGCATTCATATGGTTGTCGCAAAAGTAAGTACATCAGGATTTGAAGTAATTACCCGCGAAAAAGACAATACGCGCCTTGGTGAAGGTGGTGGTGACATGAAGATGCTTAGCCCTGAGTCAATTGAACGCGGAATAGCGGCCCTGCGTAACATGCGCCGAATCGCAGACGCACACCGTGCAAGCGTCTTTGCGGTTGCAACAAGCGCGGTTCGCGAAGCCAAGAACTCGACGGATTTCGTCGACCGAGTTGCCAACGAAGCCGGAATCGAGATTGAAGTCATATCGGGAGTCGAAGAGGCTCGCCTAATTCACTTAGGTGTTCTGCAAGCTCTCCCTCTGTCTACCAAACGTTCGCTCCTTATTGATATCGGCGGCGGATCAACTGAAGTAGTTATATTCGACCATACAGAAGAACTATTTGTTCGCAGTTTCAAAATTGGAGCCGTGCGTCTAACCAATCGATTCTTTCCATTCACTTCTACGCATCCTGCTTCTGTTCCCTCGTGTTCAAAATTCATTGCATCCACAGTTGAACCAGTAAAAAGAGAAGTTCTCAAACTCCGACATGAAGTCGCCATCGTGTCATCGGGCACCGGTGAAACACTCGCGCGAATGTGTTGGATGCTGACACACGATGAATCACCTCGATCCATGAACGGTGTCACCTTTACCGCAGATGAACTAAACCAGGTCACCAGACTGATTGCATCATCAACGCTTGAAGAACGGGCGAAACTTGACGGCCTCGACGCAGATCGTGTCGACATTATTTTGGCCGGCACACTGATTCTCGACACGCTGGCCAATTCATTCGCCATCCAATCATTTATGTATTGCGACTATGCCCTGCGAGAAGGCGTACTACTTGATGCCGCCCAGCGACTTGACCCTGAAGTCAACAATGACCTTCACAATGTTGCTATTCAGAGTGCCCGAAAGTTGGCCGAGCGGTGCGACGATGACCCGTCCCACAGCCTCAACGTTTCCCGACTCTCGTGCATGCTTTTTGATGAGTTGTCACAGAAATACGAAATTGACCCGCATCATCGTTTGTATCTAGAGGCCGCGGCTGTGCTCGCAAACGTCGGTTTAGTCGTGTCACATGCGCGTCATCATTTGCATACTTATTACATCGTGCGCAATGCAGACCTAGTTGGGTTCACAGATCACGAAATTGAGTTGATTGCTCAAATCGCTCGCTACCACAGAAAGAGCGAACCGAAACTTCAACATGCAGCTTTTGCCTCACTGTCCGAAGATGATCAACATACGGTTCGGATGTTGTCGGCGATTCTTCGAATTGCTATCGGACTAGACCGCACACACGATGGACGCACAACATCAGTTTCTGTAACTCAGAAGAACAAATCCCTTCATCTCCTCATTGATAGCGAGAAAAACGAAGATCTTGATTTGAACCTATACGCCACTCAACAGCGCGTGGCCCTTCTTGCTGATGTCTTTCAATGCAACGTCACTGTTGCAATTTCAGATTAAGACGGGATAGTCGACGTCACAGGATTGACTGCCGGGGCAATAGTTGTTTTGGGAACCGTTGTCTTTGGCACAACATTTGTTACTGGCGGAATTGTCGCCACAGGCACAGTTGTCGTTTTAGGCAGTGTTGTTGAAGTTGTGGAGGTCGAAGATGTCGTCGTGGTGTAGTTCGGATCTTTCTTGTCCCACGGTGGGGTTACAGAACCGTATTCTTCGGGCTCTTT
>JBILOM010000045.1:0-9720 GCA_044374495.1 Ilumatobacteraceae bacterium
CATGTTGGGAATCGGTCAGCCTGCAGGTGAAGGCGGATTCAACATCGGTCGTATGGTCGCAATTCTTGCTGGCCTTGATGATGTTCCTGGAGTAACTGTTAACCGTTACTGCTCATCTTCATTGCAGACAATTCGTATGGCTGCTCATGCCATTCGCGCCGGAGAGGGCGATTGTTTCATCGCTGCTGGTGTTGAAACAGTGAGCCGTTATGGATCAGGTGCAAGCGACTCAGCTCCAAACGCAATCTTCAAAGACCCTTCAGTTCGCACACGTGCGCGCGCAGAGGGTGGAGCTGCAGTATGGACACCACCAACAGGTTTGCCAGACGCATACATCGCAATGGGTCAGACAGCAGAGAACGTTGTTCAGGTCGAAGGCGTTAGCCGCGAAGACATGGACCACTTTGGTGTTCGTTCACATAACTTGGCTGTTGCACACCAGGAAAACGGTTTCTTCGAGCGCGAGATCACTCCAATCACGCTTCCAGACGGCACTGTTGTCTCAAAGGATGATGGTCCTCGTGCAGGAACAACATACGAAGCAACGTCACAGTTGAAGCCAGTGTTCCGCCCAGACGGTTCAGTCACAGCAGGAAACGCTTGCCCACTCAACGACGGTGCTGCTGCAGTACTTGTCATGAGCGACACACGCGCAAAGCAATTGGGCCTTACCCCACTTGCCCGCATCGTTTCATCTGGTGTTTCTGGCTTGAACCCAGAAATCATGGGTCTTGGTCCAATCGAAGCATGCCGTCAAGCTCTCAAGCGCGCAGGCATGACAATTGATCAAATCGATCTTGTTGAAATCAACGAAGCATTTGCTGCACAGGTTCTTCCTTCAGCAAAGCACCTCGGAATTCCAATGGACAAGCTCAACATCCACGGTGGTGGAATTGCTCTTGGTCACCCATTCGGAATGACCGGTGCACGCATCATGACAACCCTCATCAATGGTCTTCAGTGGGAAGACAAGACCTACGGCATGGAGTCCATGTGCGTCGGTGGTGGCCAGGGTATGGCAATGATCGTTGAGCGCCTTAGCTAATCAATAGCTAAACAATCAACAACTGAATTGCGACTTAGTTCGCAGAACTCGAGTCGGCGGTGGTTCTCAACATGAGGGCCACCGCCGTTCCACATATAACCATCAATACAGCTGCAAATGTGAACGTTGCTTCGGGGCCGTGAGAGCCATAAATGATTGGCGCAATAAGCGCCATGATGGAGCCAGCGATGAGGTCACCGGTGCCGTTCAATCCTTGTGCCGCACTTGCACGCCCATGCGGCGCCACTTGGGCCATCAGTGATTGCGTTGCAGGAATGGATAGTGCGCCGATGACGCCTTCAAGCAAACTGAAACTCACGAGAAGAAAAGCGCTCGGCAAGAAGCCGTACAGCATCACCATTGGTGCAGTCAAGAAGATGCCGATGACGGTCATCCGTGCAGCACCTTTTTTGTCTGCAAGGCGCCCACCTTTGGCGCCAAGGAGGATAAACGGAATGGTGTACAACAAGAATGTCATTCCCACCATGAAGTTGTTCCCGCCGCGATCCGTGATGTATCGATCCCATAACGAGTCGTAGATACCAATTGGAATAAACAACGTGAGTGATGCAAGAGCAGCTGCACGGATGGGACGGTACTTCAACAGCTCAATGCTGAGTCGTTTGGAGTCATCGGTAGTAGGGAGTGAAGGCAATTCACGTGGCGCAACAATGACAAACGCAACGAGTGCGAAGACCGAGAAAACAAGAAATGCTCCGCGTAAACCAAACGGCGAAATAAGGAGTGCGCCGATGAGTGGACCACCTGTAAAGCCTGCGAGTTCCACGCCACGTAAACGGCCTAAACGCTCTGCAGCGCGCGACTTGTCAATGTTGGCGGCGATGGCCTTGATAGCTGGGCCGCTAGTTCCTAATGCTGCTCCGGAAATGGCACGTGCAAGAACAAACATCCACAATGAACTTCCGAATGCAAAAAGTGTGGAACCGAGTGAAGCCAATATCAATGCTGCGAGAACAAGTTTCTTCGGTTTACCTCGGTCTGCAAATGGCGCGACAAACAATGACACTAAGAGTGAAGTCATAAACCCTGCGGCTGCAATGAAGCCAAGACCTGCGTCAGAGAATCCGTATTTGTCTTGCAGGTCGCTCAGTGCCGGAAAGATCATGCTCACCGACATCGGCACACTGAACCCACAAATCAGTAGAGGCCCAATGCCCATGGTGAATGTGGCAACTTTGCCTGTCTTTTGTGTTGAGGACATTGTTATCTCCCTAGGCACGAGAGAACTGCGTCATTGAATGTTGGCCAGTGCTCCATGCCCCACTCGTCGAATTCACGTTCCGCAATCATGACGCATGCAGCATCTGCAACTGGGTCTACCCACATGAAAGTGCCGATTCCACCAAAGTGGCCGAAGGTTGACGAAGAGTTTCGAGTTCCAGTCCAATGTGGTGTTTTGTGTCCGCGTATTTCAAGGCCAAGCCCCCACGGGCACGGATCAAAACTTCCGATGCCAGGCACAACGCCGGCAAGGTCTGGAAAAGCGGGAGAAATGGCACGCATATACGTTTCAGATGCAATCAATGTGGGGGAGCGAAGTTCTTCAAGGAACAGCACCAGGTCGCCAATAGTTGAGTGCACATCTTTTGCACATGATCCTTCAAGTGCTGTGTTGTGCATTCCGAGCGGAGCAAATACTGCATCGTCGATGTACTCAACAAATGCAATTCCGGTTGAGTGTTCAACATGTTCTGCCAACATCTCGAATCCGGTGTTGGAATAAATGCGCTTAGTGCCTGGTCGATTGAGTGGCTTCACTCCGTCGAATCCGTATCCGCCTGCATGAGCAAGTAGGTGCTCTACTGTGCAGCCGGTTTGTCCTACAGAGTCAGTCAGCGAGATGCTTCCTTCTTCGACGGCAATGAGAGTGGCCCATGCAGCAAGAGGCTTGCTGACAGATGCAATTCGTTGACGCCTGTTTTCGTCGCCGTGAAATTCGGTTCCGCCTGCGTGAATAACTGCAATCGATGATTCGGTAACGGGCCATGCGTCAGCAAGGCCAAAGGCCGGATCTAGAACCGACATGTCAGACTGCGTCGCGAATAAGTTCGGCTACTCGGAATGCAAGATCAAGTGATTGACGAGCGTTCAAACGAGGGTCACAAATTGTCTCGTACCGATCATCAAGGTCATCAGAAGTGAGATCATCTGTACCTCCGGTGCATTCAGTGACGTCGTCACCAGTGAGTTCGATGTGAATTCCACCCGGCCATGTACCTTCTGCCTTGTGAGCACGAACGAAACCTGAAATCTCGTCAACGATTGATTCGAAGTGACGAGTTTTGCGGCCATTTGGCGCAGTAAAGGTGTTGCCATGCATTGGGTCGCATGCCCACACAACAGGATGCCCGGCATCACGCACTGCATGAAGCAATGGACGCAATGAATCTTCTACTTTGTCTGCGCCCATTCGGCTGATGAGTGTGAGGCGACCAGGTACTTGAGCTGGGTTCAGCGCTTCGCACAATTCAAGAACGAACTCAGGAGAAGTGGTGGGGCCAACTTTGCAACCGATGGGGTTGCCAACGCCACGAAGGAACTCAACATGTGCGCCATCAAGTTGGCGAGTACGTTCGCCAATCCACAACATGTGTGCTGAACAGTCGTACCACTGACCAGTAAGTGAATCCTGGCGAGTCAGTGCTTCCTCATAGCCGAGCAGTAATGCTTCATGGCTTGTGTAGACATCTACTTCATGCAGTGATGAATAGTTCTCAGTATCAATGCCGCACGCGCGCATGAAATCAAGTGCACGTTCAATCTCAGCTGACAGCGCAACGTAACGCTGACCTTCTGGGCTAGATGCAACGAATTCTTGTGTCCACGCGTTCACTCGATTGAGATCAGCAAATCCGCCCTTAGTGAAAGCGCGAAGAAGGTTCAGTGTGCTTGCTGACTGGTGGTAGGCCTGCACCATGCGTTGAGGATCAGGGATACGAGCTGCAGCATTTGGATGCACGTCGTTAACAATGTGTCCGCGGAACGATGGCAATTCAAGATCACCGATTTTTTCAAACGGTGATGAACGTGGTTTTGCGAACTGCCCAGCCATACGGCCAACTTTGACTACAGGAACTCCCATTGAGTAGGTGAGTACCACTGCCATCTGCAAGATGACGCGCAATTTCTCGCGAATGTTGTTCGCAGAAAACTCTTCAAAACTTTCAGCACAGTCGCCAGCTTGCAACAGGAATGCATTCCCGGCAGCAACTTGGGCGAGCGATGCCTGCAATGAACGTGCTTCGCCGGCAAACACCAGTGGCGGGAAGGCAGAAATTTGTGCAAGAGCGCGATCACGCGCAGCAACATCAGGCCATTGCGGCTGTTGTTCGGCAACAGATGATTGCCATGAAGAAGGAGTCCAGCTACGAGCCATAGTTTCCTAGCCTTGCGCTAAATGATGGGTCAGCGCAATGGGAATTAATAAGTAATTACTGTCAGACTGCGAGGATGCGCTCGGCATCGTCACGCAGACCTTCAACAGCACGGCTCACGAGGCGACGAGCAGCTTCGGCAGTAACGCCCAAGTCTTCGCCAACTTCGCGGAAGCTCTTGCGCTCACCGTCGAGAAGTCCAAAGCGGGCTTCAACGGCATAACGGGCGCGATCATCGAGCGTGCCAAGAAGTTCATCGAGGAGTTCGGTATCAACCATTGCCATGACGGCATCTTCAGGAGTTCCTTGGCCGTTAGCCATGAGGTCACCAAGAGTTGCATCGCCATCGTCGCCCACGGTCTTGTCAAGAGAGACAGGAGTTGTGAGGCGGTGGAGTTCAGCGTTACCTGCATCGAGGGTCTCGCCGTCGCCTGACGCCTGGCGCAATGCTGCACGAAGGCTGGCGGAACGATCACCAGGAATACGGATGAGGCTTGCCTTTTGGTCGAGTGCACGACCAATGGCCTGACGGATCCAGAAGGTTGCATAGGTAGAGAACTTGAAGCCACGGCGCCAGTCGAACTTGTCAACTGCGTGCTCAAGACCAAGGTTTCCCTCTTGAATGAGGTCAAGAAGGTCCATGCCCTGTGGCAATGGGTAGCGACGTGCAATTGAGACCACGAGGCGAAGGTTCGAACGGATGAAGCGATCCTTTGCTGTGGCTGCATTACGCAGGTCACGGCGAAGGGCTGCTCCGCGCTCGCCAGCTTCGAGGCGGGTCGCGGCGTCGCGGCCAGCTTCGATGGCCTTAGAGAGCTCGCGCTCATCTTCAGCTGTAAGAAGGGCAACTTTGCCGATGTCGTTTAGATAGAGACCAATGGAGTCATTCATGATGCAGTGTTCAACCGTGTATTCGTAGGGCTTGTTCCCATGTTGTCCGTGTTATCGGACACATGGGACCAACTAAGGAGGGGCTCCTAGTCGGGGGGATTGGAGACATTACCAGTGTTAGTTGCCCTTTGCTAGAGGCGGAGCAAGATATTTTTTTCCGAGGGCTACTGGCGCCCAATTCCTTCTACACTCGCCACGTGACTACTACTGCGCCCCGCCGATTGGGCATCCTCGGGGGGACCTTTGATCCACCTCATGCGGGGCATCTTGCAGCGGCCGTGGCTGTGCAAACCCAAGTGGCGCTTGATGAACTTGTCTTGATGGTGGCAAATGAGCCCTGGCAAAAGGTGGGCGACCGCCAGGTGACGCCGGCCGAGGTGCGCTTTGAGATGACCGAGGCCCTGGTGGACGGAATATCTGGGCTTCGGGCTGATGATCGTGAAATTCGCCGAGGCGGCCCCACTTTTACGGTTGACACCCTGGAAGAAATCCTTGCCGAACAGCCAAATACGGAGATCTTTCTTATTGTCGGCGCCGACACGGCGAATCGATTAG
The DNA here is from genome assembly GCA_044374495.1 of Ilumatobacteraceae bacterium. Classification (GTDB taxonomy): domain Bacteria; phylum Actinomycetota; class Acidimicrobiia; order Acidimicrobiales; family Ilumatobacteraceae; genus UBA2093. The sequence continues at coordinate 5,887 of JBILOM010000045.1, forward strand.
AGACATGGCATCGTGCGTCTGATGTCGTCAGGCTCTCTACGATCGTCATAGTGAATCGCGACGACTCGACCAATGCAGCCTCTGGGTTTCTTCGTGATGCACGAGTCGTGAACGTAACTATGAATGCGGTTGATGTGTCAAGTAGTGCAATTCGCAAAGCTGTCGCACATGGCGAGTCAATCAATTCAGCAACGTCCTCATCTGTCGCTTCAATAATCCGTGATCGCTCTTTGTATGTAGGTCAACGATGACAGCAATTCCTGCGCGTCGACGTCGGCGCATGATTGCAGCTATGGTTACATCGGGACTGTCAGTTATCGCACTGCCCGGTGGTTTATTTCTTGGAACAAACTCACTTCTTCGTGCATCAGGCGGAAACAGTATTGATAGCCGGGGCACAGTGGACGTTCCGTCTTCTGTGGTAGAGATGCTCGCTGTCATCAATTCGCGAAACGAAGTTGCATCACTTGCGTTGCTGGCAGTCACCCCAGAAGGAAAAGGCGGAACAATTGTTTCCATTCCTGTTGGTTCAATGGCAGATGTTGCAAAGACAGAACAGCCACGCCGTATTGCCGATTCCTACACAACTGGTGGGTTGCAAGCGTTACAGACTGACGTTGAGAACTTGATGAACATCACCGTTGATTTTGCTGATGATGTAACAGCTACTGAATTCGCAACCGTGTTGACAGATGTTGGTACGCAGCCTGTGGTGTTGCAACAGCCTGTTACAGATACAGGCGTCGACGGCGTGCCAATCGTTGTTCTTGAGGCTGGTTCATCAACTGCGACTCCGGACCTTTTGGCAACAGGACTCGCAGCGTCACAAACAGGAACGCCTGAATCGGCTCGTCTGCCTCAGGTAAAGGCGTTATGGAGCTCCATTGCGCGTGCAGGTGTTGCGACGCCGACGCCAGAAGTTGCCGCGTCAACATCGTCTATTTCTCCTCTTGATCCGAGTGTTTTTACATCGACCACCGCATTTGTGAAAGCGCTACTGATGGGTGAAATCGATGTATGGCAGTTCTCCTCGACGTTGTTTACTGATGATGTTCGTAACCCAAATAAAGTCGATTTATACGGACTTGACGGTGGCGAAGTTCTGATGGTGATGGCGAGTGTCGTTCCGAGTGCGCTCACCGTGACAAACGCAAATGTCGCCGTCATGATTGATATTCCATTCGCGAGTGCATCTGTGGCAAAAGAAGTTGTCACACGTTTGGCGTATTTGGGCGCAAATGTGGTGCTCGTTCGTCAGTCTCCTGACCTGGCTACAGAGCGCACAACGGTGTACTACAACGATTCCATTGCAAAAACTGAAGCTGAGGCATATCCGACTCTTCTCGGACCCCTTGAGTTCACGGAAAGCAAAGATGTCATCTCTGGCGTGAACCTCCGTATCGTCTTGGGTAACGATTTTGTTGCGTTCCTTGGCCAAGGGTCAGGGACCAGCACATCGACTACAAGTACAACGGAGCCCAAGTGACCGACACCACCAATTCAGATGCAGCAGCAGCTGACCTTAACTCTCTTGAATTGGCAGTCTTTATCGCCAGAGTGATTGATGAAAAGCAAGGCGAAAACACCATTGTCCTTCCTGTCGGCCCAGTCGTTGGCATCACCGAATACTTCATTGTCACTAGTGCATCGAACGTGCGCCTTGTTCGCGCAATCACCGATGCCGTGCTCAACAATGTGCGCGAGGCAGTTGGCAAAGGCCCGCTTCGTTCAGAGGGAACTCGTGAGCAGCAGTGGGTTTTGATCGACTATGGCGATGTCGTCGTGCATATTTTTATTGACGAAATGCGCCGCTTTTACGAAATTGAGCGCCTCTATAAAGACATAATCCCAACGCCTTGGGCTAGCGCTCAGTAGAACGATCAGTTCCGGGTTTGGGACTGCGGATTGTCAGATGGCTGTATAGAAAAAACAATCGCGGCCGAACAGGCAGTGATGAACACAATCGTTATAGGAGCAATTGATGAGTCGAACGCCGTTTTCAGCCACCCGGCAAAAATTGGGCCGAGCGCACCACCAAGCGTTGTGATTAATCCGATGCCGCCCATCACGGTCCCAAATACTTCTGGTTGAACAATGCCGCGTGCCGCAACGCCGTCAAGTGCCGAGAGTGCACCAATGGTGATGCCTGCGAACACTATGTACATGATTGCAAAAGCAATATTTCCGCTGCCAAGCAAAAGCAATGCCGAAATGCCGAGCATGAATCGCGAGACGATAATTAATCGCGGCGCAGTGAATTTCTCAATCGCAGAAACAAGTGGTATCCGACCTGCGAGTTGCATTAATCCACGCACACTTGCAAGTAGCGCTGCAGTCGCCGTCGAAACTCCAGCCGCAGTCATTGTTGGCACCTGAAACACCAGAAGTGTGCTGACTGCTATTGAGGAAAGAAAAGCCCCGATAGTAAACAATCGAAGCCGCAAGTCGCCGAGTGCACTACGAAGGGATGTGATCAATGCCGGGGGCTTTTCGGAAGGGGCAACCTCAACCTGGCATAGTGACGCAGCAACGAAAAACGAAATCATGGTAAGAACAGCGGGCAAGCGCACCGCGGATTGCCATCCGTAGTTAGCGCGTAAAACCTCGGTGAGTGGAATCATGACCGGAGAACTAAAAGCACCCCAGATTGTCAATCTCGTGATCGCCCGAGTGGAATCGGTTGAAGCAAGTCGTACAGCGAGCGGTTGAGTAAACGAGTAAAAACCAGCTGCACCAATTAATCCGCCACCAAGTGAATACATTGCGAGAAACATTGTGCCTGTGGCAAACGAACTTGCGAAGTAAGTGGCTGCACCGACTGGACCAAGTATTCCGAGTACTGCTCGGGGCCCGAACACGTCAAGTCGTCTGCCCGTGGCAACAGCGCCAATTCCGGAAAGTAACTGTGCAATTCCAAATGTGATGCCCAGTGTGCTGGCCGACACGCCATGAAAATCGGACAGGTCGGTGAAGAGAACCCCGAAACCATAAAACCACGTGCCATATGCAACGACGGTCAAAATGCCAAGTGAATTAAGCGGAAGCACGTCATAAATTACCTCGGTGACACATCTGGATGGCTGAATTTAAAACGAACTTTTGGTTCTGATAGGTTGGTCTCTACCTAAATCAGCAGGAATGTTGAAAAATTAAGGGGCTGTAGCTCAGTTGGCAGAGCGCTTGCATGGCATGCAAGAGGTCAGGGGTTCAATTCCCCTCAGCTCCACAAGATGACAAAGATCGCCGTTGTAATGAGGACGTACGAACGTCCAGTGCTGCTTGCGAGAGCTATTGCCAGTGTTCAGTTACAAACCTTCACCGATTGGGAATTGGTTGTAGTGAATAACGGTGGCCAGCAGTCTGGTGTCGACGCTGTTGTGCGCACTGCAATGAATGCAACACCGAGCGGATCCATTCGCGTCATTCATCTTTCAGAACGTGTGGGTATGGAAGAAGCGTCGAATCGTGGTCTTGCTGACTCGGATTCAGAATTCTTCGTGATTCACGATGATGATGATTCATGGGATTCACGTTTCTTGGATGTTGCCCATGCTGCTTTACGCGAGTCTCCTGCTGCAGTTGCTGCGGTTACTGGAGTAACACGTATTTATGAAACCTTCCGAGGCCGCACTGTATGGCCAGTATCTCATGAGGATTTTCCTTTGTCGCAGGGCCGGCTTACCTATCGCGGAATGATTGGTGGAAATACGTTCCCACCAATTGCAGCTCTTTTTCGTCGGAGTGTTCTCAACACGGTCGGCAATTTTGATTCGTCCTTGCCAGTGTTGGGTGACTGGGAATTCAATCTGCGTGCTGTCGCCGCTGGTGACTTTG
>JBILOM010000164.1:0-9706 GCA_044374495.1 Ilumatobacteraceae bacterium
AGCAGCTGTTGCAAATATTGACTTCACAATTGCAGCAAGCGCAACAATCTCCGCGTTTGTATCTACGGCCGTTGTAGGCAACTTGTCAATAACGTCATTAAGTAGCGATGCTTTAGCAGCAGTATTGATATCAGTAATTCCATCTGCCCCATACTGCGATGCTGACGCGGTAATGCTGTTGTCATCAATCCCGTTTGCACCATGCAGTGCGGCCATTTGAATAGAAGCGATTGTTCTGGCCGGAGCAGACACTTGGCTCGTGTTGCCAACAGCGTCTGATTGCGTTGCGGTGAACGAATGTGTGGAATTGCTCAAGGACGGTGTGGTGAAGGTCCAAGTACCACCGGCACTGACGGTGACAGAACCGATAGCACTGGCTCCGTCAAAGATTGTGAGTGTTGCGCCAGGCTCGCCACTACCGCTCAGACTTTGTGTCAACGAATACGTAGTAATCGAGTTAACAGTTGGAGCAGTTGGCGTGATGGTATCCACGAGCAGACTGACACTTGCAGAGTCGGTACTGGTATTGCCGGCGAAATCAGTTGCAGATGCTTTCAGTGAATAGCTCTGGTCAATCAATGTTGAAGCGGTAAGCGTCCAATTCCCTAAGCCATCTGCTGTAGCTGTTCCGATGAGGTGCAATCCCTCGTACACGTTCACATTGGCAAAGGCTTCGGCCGTTCCCGTAACTACTGGCGTAGCTGTTCTACTTAGCAATGGTGAACCAGTGATAACCGGAGCAACTGGCCGCAATGTATCTACTGTGATTCCCAGACCTGAACTAAAGCTGCTTTCGTTACCAGCGTTATCAATCACTAGCGCCCGCAACGTATATGACCCATCAGAGAGCGCAGGGACTGTAATCGACCATGTTCCACTTACAACTTGACCAGTTCCCAGCAATTGGCTGCCATCAAACAACTTGATTGTGTCTCCGCTGGTTCCTGTTCCAGTAAAAGTGGGGGTTGTGCGCTGGGTGACGCGGTCAGAAGAAGATCTGCCGGTATCGGATGAAACCTCAAGGACGGGAGTAGTTGCATTCGGAATACTTGTAGAAATTGCAACCGTCAAACTTGGTGACAATGCACCCACATTGCCTGCGCGATCAACAATGCGGACTTTCAGTACTTGGGCTCCATCGCTGAATGAAGCAACTGGAGTGATGCGTACATTTCCATTGGTCACATCAACACTGGAAACTGTCGCCGTACCAATTACTTGCTCCCCTGCATTCAGTAATTGGACTTGATCATTTGCAACTACGTCAAGTCCGGATAACGCAATCGAGAAGTTTGGTTGTGTAATCGAGGTGCTGTTATCACTGGACGATGCGCCCGTATCATCGGCGGCGATGAGATCAGGGATCGCTGGACTGCTCTGAGCTGTTGTATCCACCACGATGGAAAGCGCCACTGAGGAACCACCGATTGTTCCCGCGACTGATTGCGCCTTTGCAGTCAGAACGTTTTGTCCCTCTGCAAGATCGCTAACTGGCTGCAAGGCCACGAATCCAGTAGCAATATCAGCCGTTGTTAGAACACGTGAACGCACACTTGTAGAGCCGTTGTACAAGATGATGCTGTCCCCTGCCACCAATGCGTTTCCTGATATTTCAATTCCATCAATGGCCACATTAAATATTGGGCGAGGATCCGAAGTCACATTGTCTCGCGCAGAATTTCCCGAATCCGTCGCGTCAGTCATGTTCGGCGCGCCCGGCGTTCCAGGAACTCTGTTATCTACACGAACAGACAATATGCTTGCTGATATTGCTGAGTTACCCAGGTTTGAAACACGACTCTGGAGAACGTACGTATCGTCATTCAGATCTTGAAGCGTGAACTGGTAAACGCCTGCAGCGATATCAGCAGCGGCAAGGACACGCGACGCAACGGTCACGCCTGTGCCGTCAATAAGTTGCAAAAGTTGCCCCACTTCATGTGACGGAGTGGCCGCATTTACTAGCGGTATATCAATTCGAATTGTTCTATTTGTGGTCACATTGTCTGTGAAGTCGCCAGTATCGTCAGCAAAAATCAAGTCAGGGTTCCCTGGCACCGCAATATTTGCCAAGTTCATGACAACGTTTCGCGTGCGGCTGGCAGTATTTGCAGCTGTGTCGGTAGCCGTAACTACGAATGCAACAGGTGATGATGACCCAATGGTTGTCCAGTCTGATGTTGTGAGCGAATAGGTCCAGGTTCCACTGGTGGGCGTGATGGTCTTGCTGAGACCTGCAAATTGCAGAACTACAGACGCTCCGGACTCCACTGAACCAGTGACAGATACGCCTGCATCTTTCTCAGCGCGAGTCACAGTGTCGTTTCCAGCAATTGTGGAAAGAGAAACAGTTGGTGGTGTTGTATCAATCTGCCATGTCTTTGCTGTCGACGATGCCGACGAGTTTCCAGCTGCATCAGCAGCAACTGCAGAAATGAGGTGGCTACCTTCAGAAAGAGTTGACGCATCAAATGACCACGTGCCACCTGATGCAATCACGGTCGCAAGCACAGTTGATGGAGTTGTCGAACTATCGCTAACAACAACCGTGGCACCGGATTCGGCTGTGCCAGACAATGTTGGTGTCGCATCATTGGTGATCACCGGCGATGTTCCACTCACCACAGGTACTGATGGTGCCGATGTGTCATAACTCATTGACAGTGTTGTAGATGCAGTATTGGTGTTACCTGCGGCATCAGTAAAGGCCCCACCCGCTACTGACAATGCGGCAGATCCGCCGTTGATGGAAGAAGTCGGCGTGAAAACAAATGTGTACTGGGTGGACGAAACTGCAACAAATGTGCCGAGTGTTCCGCCCGTTACTGTCACATCAGTCAAGACAAATGTTGAAGAGGCTTCAGACAATTGCACTGTTATGAGCGCAGTCTCACCGATTTTCATTGTCGACCGCGATGAACTCAGTGTCGCTGTTGGCTTCACATAGTCAACAGTCAAATTGATTACTTGACTAGATGACGAGACGTTTCCAGCAGTATCCAAGACGCGAGCGGTCAGCTGTCCCCCGGCAGCAATTGCTGCTTGCAAGTCAGCAGCCGTTGAGAAATTGAGATTGAAACTCACAGACGTGTCACCAGATGCAATTGATACGTCAGTTGCAATCGTTGTTGAACCGAGAATAAGTTCGGCCCAACCACCCGTAGCTTGACCGGCGGTAATGGTTGCACTGGCGGTCATGTTTGTGTTGTTTGCCAGCAAGGTATTGCCCACCACAGTTCCGCCCACGGGAGTCACTACAAGATTTGTTGGCGCACTTGGGGCAACAGTGTCGATCAGAATTGCTTTTGCTGAACCAAGAGACCCAATTGCTGCAGGGTTCGCCAGAGTTAGCACTGCAGCGTTACCTGATGCATCTCTTATAAAACCACCATTAAGAGCCAATGCGCTACTTGATTGAACGTCCAAGTCACTACTTGTGTCACCTGCTTGGACAACATACCTAAATGTGATTACTGAAGTACCTGATCCGCTGACATAAGAGGCAAGACGATCTGTCGCCCCCGTTTCCATCAGCACTGTTGGCGTGCCAGCAGTTGTAGTAACTACAACGTTCTTTGTAAATGTGACCGTTACGTCAATCGCCGTGCCAGCCCGATATGACCCATTAGCGATAGTTGAACTCACACCAGAAACCGTTGGGAGAACAGTATCCACTGTTGCAGTAACTACTGAACTTGCCGAGTTCACATTGCCGACCGCATCACTGAAAACTCCAGCACCTACTTGCACCGACATCGGCGTAGTGGAACTACTGGTCGGAGTGAATACAAATGAATACGAAGTACCAGACCCAGTGAACCCACTTACTGCTCCCCCAGTTACTGAAACATCAGCACTCGTGAAGTTGATTGAAGTTTCACTTAGCGTTGCAGTAATGGTCGCGGTTTGACCAGCAATGAGCGTTGACCGAGAACTCGACAATTGAATTGTTGGCACTACGTAGTCACATGACAACGTCACATTTGTGCTCGCGCTAGAGACATTGCCTGCAGCATCGGTCAGTTTGGCCGTAAGAACTCCACCTGCAGATACTGCTGCTTGCAATTGTGTTGCTGTTGTCTTTCCTAAGGCAAAAGAGACTGTTGTGTCAGCAACCAGAATCGTGTTGTCAGTAGCAATGGAAACTCCGTCGAGATACAACGTGGCGGAACCTCCCGTTGCATCACCAGCAACAATTGTTGCAGTTGCAGTGAGATCCGTGTTCGTTGCGGTGAGTTTGTTGCTCGCCGTGATTCCACCTACGCCTATTGAACTCAAAGAAGTTGGAGCTACGGGTGCAACGGTGTCAACAACAATGGCGGCATTGGCGCCGAGTGAGCCAGTTGATCCTGGTGATATGACCGCGAGATTGGCCGCATTCCCAGCAGCATCTCTTATGGTTCCACCATTGAGAACCAGCGCTCCCGATGATTGAACATCAAGGTCGCTATTCACATCGCCTGCCTGGACCACATATCTAAATGTGGCAACTGACCCAGAGCTACTGACAAAGGTTGCACTTCTATCTACAGTCCCCGTTTCAAGCAAGAGTGTTGGTACTCCACCTCCAGTTGCGACAACAAGAGTTTCATCGAAGGTGACAGTGACGTTAATAGTTGCTGCAGTCTTGTAGATGCCGTTTGTTGTTGTGGATTGAAGAGAAAGGATGCTCGGAGAACTGGTATCAACCGTGAGATTCACGCTTCCTGCCGAGTTATAAATACCACTCGCATTAGAGAACGAACCTCCATCAACAGAGACAGTCGCAGTGCCTGAGAAACCAGAACGCGGAGTAAACGTTGCGGTGTAAATTGTTCCCGAGCCCGTGAATGCGCTTAATGTTCCGCCAGCAACATCAATATCTGCCAACTCAAAGTCGGTACTTGATTGACCAAGCGTAAATGTGAGTGTTGCAGTAGATGAACCACCGAGCGTCGTCGCAGAACTGGTAATTGTCACAGGTGGGAAGCTGTTGTCCATTGAATATGTCTGCGCTGGCGACCCGGGGTTTATACCTGTCAACGCATTACCCGCAATATCAGTAACTGTGGGCGAACTTACAAAACCGATACCAAGAACACCGTTGTAGCCAGCAAGGTTGCCACCAGAGACCGAGATGTCGTAAACACCAGTTTCACCACTCACCATGGAGACACTGGTGGCAGTTTCAGTTGGCCCCGACACTGCGATATCTGAAGCATCAAGACCACTGAGAGCTTCGCTAAATGTCCACCTAAACGTGATGACATCAAGACCAGTTGTTTGAGTAGTTGGATACGAGCGATTGTTGCTTGTAAACGTTGGCGCGGTTGTGTCAATAAGAACTAATTGTTCATTTGAAAAACCCGAAGAACCAGTCTTCACACCGACAACAATTGCGCGTGCTCGGAATGTATGGGTGCCTGCTGTGATGTTCGACGGGGGCGAGAATGAGTATGCGCCAGTATTCGCTGCAGTCACCGAGCCAAGTGGTGTGGCACTTCCATCCAAGTAGAGATACACAGTTGCACCGGCGTCAGCGACTCCAGTGATTTCCGGCGTGAGATCATTCGTGGGCGAAACAGCGACTACAGATGGAGTCGCAACTAAAACAGGCACCGGCAGGAACCACGAAACAACATCAGAAGCCGGACCTTCATTGCCTCGTCTATCGACAGCAGTGACGTAGTAGTAATACGTAATTCCGCGGCCCACAGCAATATGGTCAAACGTGCTTGTTCCCCCCGCGACACTGCTCAAGACACTAAAAGAAGCTGGCGATGAACAACTGGAGGCAACAAGGCCAGAACATGAGTAAATGCGGTATTCCTGCAAATCAGTTTCTGAGTTGTCCGCCCAGTCAAGACTGATTCCATCAACTCCTGAAGCAGACAACACTGTCGGTTTCACAGGTGGAATACCGTCGATGGAAAGCAGCTTGCTCCCTGCCAGCGACGTTGCACTTCCCGGCGTTGGCAATGTATTGACCGCAGCGTTCCCTGCTCTGTCCGTGATTAGTCCGCTAGCAACGTCAAGAGAGTCGGTTGCTTTGATATCCAGTTGTGTTGTCAGATCGCCCTGAGCCACAACATATGTGAACAGCAAGGACGACGACCCACTGCCCGACACATAGTTGAGCACAACGTCACGTGTTCCTGCATTGAGTGTCAACGTGGGAGTACCCGACACAACTACTGCTTTTGAATACGCAACGTTGATAGAAATCTCTTTGCCAAGGGTGTAATTGCCGGTTGGGTTCGGCGACGAAATACCCGTCACAACTGGCGCCGTGGTATCTACTGAATACGACAACGAAAGTGAACCGGCACCTGTTTGGTAACCCTGCGTGTGCACCGGAACTGCAACTTCTGTCGCCGTGTAACTAGAACCGCCGCCGCCACCGGAATAGCCACCGTTACCTGTGCGTTCTAGTTGCGGCGTATTGCCAGCAGCCCAACCACCCCAATAGCCGCCACCGCCACCACCTGAATACGCAACAGTGCCAACACCACCACGACCCAGCGAACTGCCGTACGTTTGCGAGCCACCTAAACCTGAACAGTTGCCAGTGCCACCTGCATCACATGAGTTACTGGCGCCTTGGCCAGCAATCAAACCACCGCCAACACCTCCAGCCAGTACGTTGCCGCCACCGCCACCGCCACCAGCGACAAGGACGCGAGTAGCTAACGATGCTGCGGTAGCAAACGTGCTCGGCCCAGTAACTGTTCCACTTGCACCACGACTTGCATATGTGGCAGTGCTGACCGTGTATGAAAAAGTTTTACTCACGGCATTAACCGCAGACACAGTAAATGTGCCATCAAACTCTGCACCAACACCAGTCACGATCACAGTGTCGCCGACACTGAAACCGTGAGTTTCAGCAGTGGTCAACGTTGCGAGACTTGCCTGCACGATTTTGTTTGTGACAACAAGCCTGTTGCGGCGAATATCGGTAGCTCCACCACCGCCGCCACCAGCGCCCGCACCGCTACCGTTACCGCCGCCATTCCAACCACCTGCATTGCTCGAACCATTTCCGCCTACATAGAGATAGAGGGTTTCACCAGGAGTAACCGGAATCGCCCCTTGGGCACGACCGCCTTTGCCACCAAGTCCAGTTGCACCCGTGCCGCCTTGTGCGCCAATTGCATCTGCTTGCAGCCACAAGACTCCTGCCGGTACAAGAAAAGAACGAACAGTGCCGTTAGCCGAATACGTGTTAGTGGTCAGAGTTGTCGGAGTGCCGGACACATCACCAGACACTGGTGTTTCATTGCTTCTTCCATTGGCAGTAACAATTGCAGTGACACGGTAGTAGTACGTAGTGCCATTAGTTAACCCAGTGTGTGTGTAACCAGGAGTTGTTGCACTCACGGTGCTCACCACTGTCGTCGGGTTCGGTGAAGTACCTCCGTACACGCGGTATCCGGAAAGTCCGCTGAGTGTTGATTCATTCCAGCTCAGTGTTACTGCCGCATTAAGTGGAGTTGCTTGAACCCCAGTTACTACCGGCGATGCCGACCATGAAATGACCATCCGGCCATCGCCCGAATTAACGCCTTGAGCATGAAGCACAGCAGACACTTCTGGTGCGGTGTAACTGGAACCGCCACCACCACCGGAATAACCACCGGCGCCTGTGCGATCAAGTTGCGGAGTATTACCAGCAGCCCAACCACCCCAATAGCCGCCACCGCCACCTCCTGAATACGCAACAGTGCCAACACCGCCAATACCCAACGACCTGCCGTACGTTTGTGAGCCGCCTAAACCTGAACAGTTACCAGTGCCACCAGCATCACACGAGTTACTGTCACCTTGGCCAGCAGTTAAACCGCCACCAACACCACCAACCATGTTGTTGCCGCCGCCACCGCCGCCACCAGCAACAACAACGCGAGTAGCCAACGACGCCGCAGTAGCAAAAGCACTCGGCCCAGAAACAGTTCCAGTCGCAACAGAACCCGCAAGAGTTGCTGTTGACACTGTATATGAAAAAGTTTTGTTCACCGCGTTGACGGCAGACACAGTAAATGTGCCATTGAACTCTGTTCCCACACCAGCCACGATCACGCTGTCGCCAACACTGAAACCATGAGTTTCAGCAGTTGTCAACGTTGCAAGACTGGACTGCACAATTTTGTTCGTAACCACAAGCCTGTTGCGTCGAATATCGGTAGCGCCACCACCGCCGCCACCAGCGCCTGCACCACTACCATTACCGCCGCCATTCCAACCACCAAGGTTCATGCTCGAGGCAAGATACTCTCCGCCTTTTTCACCCACATAGATGTACAGCACCTCACCTGGCGTTACATCAATAGCCCCCTGGGTTCGTCCGCCTCTACCTCCGACCCCAGTTGCACCTGTTGCTCCCTGAGCACCACGGGCATCGATAAAAATCTTGCTGACATTCACTGGCACGGTGTACTGCTGCACCGCATCAGTTGATGCAAAGGTTTGTGAGCTACTGAAAGTAGGAGTTGCGGTGACTTCGGTTGACTTCTCGGACTCAATTGACCCGGTCACTATCGATACTCGATAAAAATATTGAGTACCTAAAGTCAAACCGTTTTCTAATTGCACGGTGCCAGCTGTAATTGGTGTTGACGCCACATTTGCCGCAACAAAAGCGAATGACACTGTGGTGGCAGTAACTGCTGTAATTGTTCGAACACCATCCCACAATGGGTCGATACCACTTACAACAATATTTGCACCCATAGTCATTCCATGAGCCGATGCAGTTGTCAATGTCACAACATTGCTTGTCAGCGATTCGTTCGTCACAGCGAATGCGGCACCGTGATGACTAAATGAAGTGGTATCAACCGGAAGTTTTGCTAGCAAAGTCGTAGGGTTCTGGCTAGTGCCTCCGTACACGCGATATTGAGTAGCACCCGAAATCTCTGATGAATCCCAACTGATTGTGTTGTAGCCGGTCCAACCAGTTGCATTTACTCCAGTGGGGTACGCACGCGTAGGTACGGACAAAGTGAGACTTCCACCCGCACTAGTGAAACCTTGCGTATGTGTAACTCCAGAAATTGTTCGTGCATCAGTTGAACTCAATACATCAGATGCGGTGTAGCTAGAACCGCCACCACCACCGGAATAACCACCGGCGCCTGTGCGATCAAGTTGCGGAGTATTACCAGCAGCCCAACCACCCCAATAGCCGCCACCGCCACCACCGGAATACGCAACAGTGCCAACACCACCAACACCTAACGACCGGCCGTAGGTTTGTGAACCGCCTAAACCTGAGCAGTTGCCAGTGCCACCTGCATCACACGAGTTGCTACCACCTTGGCCAGCAATCAAACCGCCACCAACACCACCAACCATGTTGTTGCCGCCGCCACCGCCGCCACCAGCAACAACAACACGAGTCGCTAACGATGCTGCCGTAGCAAAAGCACTTGGCCCGGAAACAGTTCCACTCGTAATAGAACCAGCAAAAGTTGCTGTGCTGACCGTGTATGAAAAAGTCTTATTCGCAGCGTTGATGGCAGATACGGTAAACGTGCCGTTGAACTCTGTACCCACACCAGCCACGATCACTGTGTCGCCGACACTGAAACCGTGAGTTTCAGCAGTTGTCAATGTTGCGAGACTGGACTGCACAATTTTGTTCGTAACGACCAATTTGTTGCGACGAATATCGGTCGCACCGCCACCGCCGCCACCAACGCCTGCACCACTACCGTTACCGCCACCA
>JBILOM010000046.1:0-9652 GCA_044374495.1 Ilumatobacteraceae bacterium
TGGCAGCTGCCTTGGAATAGTGTCTGTGCCAATGCAGGTTTCGCTTTCCAAACACCATGGCCTCGGCAATGACTTTCTTGTGTACGACATGGCACAGGGTGATCAGCCGAATTGGCCACAGTTGGCACAACAGTGGTGTGAGCGTTCAACGGGCGTGGGGGCCGATGGTCTGTTGTTGCTGACAATCATTGACAACACAACTCTTGGTATGCGTCTGTACAACGCTGACGGAAGCATCGCCGAAATGAGCGGCAATGGAATTCGTTGTTTGGTGCAGGCTGCACATTCCACATTGAAGGGTGTTGCCGGAACTGTGTATGACGTATCTACAGACGCAGGTTCCCGCGAAGCAGTCGTTACAAGCGAATGGGATGATGTCACCATTCACATCAGTGTTGATATGGGTTACGTCGATGATCTTGATGAGCCTCACAACTGGACATCGTTGCAGTGTGACCCAATGCGTCCAGTGCGACATGTGTCGCTCGGAAACCCGCATTCGGTGGTGGGTGTTGAGGAAGTTGCAGCGGTTGATTTGGCTCAGCTCGGTTCGCTTGTGCCGCACATCAACTTAGAAATCATCGAACCAGGTCCTGAGACAAACGCAATCACTATGCGCGTACACGAGCGTGGTGCAGGCATCACGCGTGCGTGTGGAACTGGTGCGTGCGCTGCAGCTGAAGCGGCCTTGGTCTGGGGATTAGTTCCACAGTCAGTGGAACATGTTGTTGTTCATATGGACGGCGGAGACGCTCGCGTGCGCATTTCTGATGATCGTCGCGCCACATTGATTGGGCCGGCGGTGTTCATTGCCAGCGTGTCGGTTCATGCATGAGTAACCCGTACCAGGAGGCGCTCGGTGCGACTCTTATCGAGCGCACATTTCGCGAACGCATTGTGTTGGTCGGTGTCACGATGGGCGGACAAACAGATGATGAGACCGAAGAAGGTCTTGACGAACTGTCATTGCTTATAGATACGGCAGGTGCAGATGAAGCAGCACGGATAACTCAACGACGCGACTCTCCTGATTCAACTTTTTACATCGGCAAAGGAAAAGTTGATGAACTAAAGGAAGTGTGTCTGGCACTTGACGTAGACACCGTGGTATTTGATAACGAGCTATCTCCTGGTCAGCAATACAACCTTGAAAAGGCTTTGGGCCGAACTGCACTTGACCGCACTGCAGTAATTCTTGACATCTTTGCTCAGAACGCGCACACGCTTGAAGGTAAAGCACAAGTTGAACTGGCCATGCTGCGCTACCGGTTGCCGCGCTTGCGTCGTGGTGCAAAGGCGGGCTTGTCACAACAGGGCGGTGGAATTGGTACTCGTGGCCCTGGTGAAACACGACTCGAAGTTGATCGTCGACGCATCATGCGTCGAATCACAAAACTGGAACAAGACTTGGTTGCGTTACGTCACACACGACAAACACAACGAAAGAGCAGAGGCCGTAGTGGTCTTGCATCAGTGGTCATCGTTGGCTACACAAACGCTGGCAAATCAACACTGTTGAATTCACTAACCCGCGCTGGCGTATTGGTTGAAGACCGCTTGTTCGCGACTCTTGACCCAACCACGCGTCGTTTGTCGTTACCAGGTGGAGAGCCAGTGCTTCTTACAGACACTGTTGGGTTTATCCGTCAACTCCCTCATGGACTCATTGAGTCGTTCAAGAGCACGTTAGAAATCGCAGCAGAGGCTGACATGTTGGTACACGTTGTTGATGCAAATGCTGTGCACCCAGAGCAGCAAATCACTGCTGTTCGCGAAGTTCTTGCAGAGATTGGCGCAGACCAAGTTCCTGAATTCATTGTCTTCAATAAGGCTGACTTGATTGATGATTGGGGAGCGTCGTTAGTGGAGGATCATCAGGGCGCAGTTGCTGTGTCGGCATTGCGCAATGAAGGTTTAGAAGTCATGATGCGTCGACTGGCAGACCGCATGCGGGCGATTACGCAGGTCACTGAGTTGTTGGTGCCTTATGACCGTGGCGACATCCTCGCGTCGATTCATCGTGAAGGTGAAGTGGTCATGTCGGAACTAGAAGACAATGGAATGCGTATTCGTGCCCGTCTGTCGAGTGCTTCAGAGGGTCGCCTGCGTGAGTTCGTTGTTCCCCTCACAAATCAGCGAAACTAGGGGCCCATGACTGATCGCGACACCGTTGGCTTCGTGCCACCTCCATATCCGTACGACCGCCTCGACGCGTATCAGAAGCTCGCTGCAGCACATGATGGCGGAATTGTGGACTTGTCAATTGGTACGCCATGTGATCCGCCACCACCAGCCGTAATTGAGGCCTTGTCGCAGTCAAACTCCGAGCGTGGATACCCAGCGTCAATCGGCTCTGAAGCATTGCGTCGTTCCATTGCCCGATGGATGGGTCGCAGATTTGAAATTGATGTTCCGATCTCGCGCATCAGCGCCTGCATCGGCACAAAAGAATTCGTAGCCACAACGCCTCAATACATGAAGCTTCGGCGCCCTGGGCGCGACACAGTGCTGTATCCGGCCGTTGCGTACCCCACCTATGAAATGGGTGCAGTGCTTGCTGGGCTTCGCGCAGTTCCAGTCGGAGTCGACGCTGCAGGCCGAATGGATCTTGGATCGATTTCTGGCGACGACAGGCAACGGGCACTGATGTTGTGGGTGAATAGCCCGAGCAACCCAACTGGAGCGCTTGACGACTTGAAAGCTGCCGCTGTGTGGGGCCGCACGCACGACATTCCGGTGTTCTCTGATGAGTGCTACACCGAATTCACCTGGTCAACATCGGCCCAATCGATTTTGCAACACGGACTTGAGGGCGTCATTGCTGTGCACTCGCTTTCAAAGCGATCAAACCTTGCCGGATTGCGCGTTGGCTTTTATGCAGGCGATGCTGAAATTGTTGAGTATCTGCAAGAGGTGCGCAAGCACGCAGGGTTTATGGTGCCAGGCCCAGCGCAAGCAGCAGGTGTTGCAGCATTAGACGACGATGAACATGTCCGTGTGCAGCGTGATCGTTATCGCTCGCGTCTTGAATTCATGGCGGCCACATTGTCGAAGTGGTCTGGTATCGACATCGCGATTCCCGATGGTGGCTTTTACCTGTGGTTCAACGCGGGAGACGCGTGGAGCTTTACAGAGAAACTGGCCCGTGAAGGTGGAGCGTTAGTGAGCCCCGGTGATTTCTATGGTGCAGGCGGCTCTCACAATGTTCGTGTTGCCGTTGTTCAGCCAGATGCCAAATTGCATCTTGTTGCTAAACGTTTAGGAATGTAACCAAGAATGTAATTGGGATGTGAAGTTACAACCGACGCATGACGGTGACAACTTTTCCGAACACACTGACTTCGTCTGACGTGAACACCATTGGATCCATTGTTGGATTCGCAGGAACAAGAGTGATCTTGTTGCCAGACTTCTTGAACGTCTTGACGGTTGCTTCGTCACCCGGAATACCCGCAACAACAATGTCGCCGTTGTCGGCTGTTTGCTGTTGACGAGCGACTACGAAGTCTCCATCAAGAATTCCGGCGTCGATCATTGAGTCACCGCGAACACGCAACATAAACAGTTCGCCCTCGCCTGTGAAGTCTGTAGGAAGCGGAATAAGGTCTTCAACGTTCTGTTGCGCCAGCAAACCAGTACCAGCTGCTACTTCACCAATGAGGGGAACGTGACGTGACGGACGACGTTCCATGGCAACTTCAGAGTTGGTGTCGAAGCGAACTTCAAGGGCACGAGGCTTAGTTGGGTCACGACGAAGGAAGCCCATTTTCTGCAAAGTGTTGAGGTGGTTATGCACCGTGGAAGGGGAGTTGAGGCCGACAGCCTCGCCGATTTCACGCACGGATGGCGGATAGCCCCGTTCCTGCATGCTGGTGGAAATGACGTTGAGAATTTCGCGTTGGCGGGGTGTGAGTGCTTCGGACATGGAAAGAGCGTACAGGTGTTCGCCCTGAAGGTCAAACACCTGTTCGTAGAACAATCGTTCGAGAGGGTGCTTGACTACGAACACCTGTTCGGGCAAACTATCGAACACCCGTTCGCTACGGTTCGCAGTACATAGACCTCCCGGTCCTTAATCCCTTACCCCGAAAGGCAATCCCATGGCAACCACCATCGATCCACTCTTGTTCTCAGGTTCATTCCGCTCAGAAGCCGTTGCTCGTCCTCGGCCGAGCGTTCGCACCTTTCAGCGCCGCCGCCGCACCCTCGGTGCGGTCGTCATCTTCGGATTGGCGTCTGGTCTCATCTCAACGGGGGCATTTGCTTCCGATCCTGCCCCTGCAGACCAAATTATCCCTCGCTCAGTCGTTGCTCAGTCAGGCGACACATTGTGGGACATTGCTCGCACCATCGCGCCAACCGGCGACATATCTGAATTGGTTCGTGAATTGGTTCGTGCCAATGGTGCTCGTATCGAAGCTGGACAGGTTGTTCGCATTCCATAATTGCTTTATTCCTTGCTAAAAGTGGTCAAAATCCACACATAGGCAAGTTGTAGTCATTTAGAGTTAGCGGAGTGCATTGCCCCGTATGCCCACATGACGACACCAAGGTGATCGACTCCCGCCCCGCCGATGATGGCGCGGCAATTCGTCGTCGCCGTGCCTGTCCCGAGTGCGCCTACAGATTTACAACGTATGAACGTTTAGAAGAGGCGCCGTTGCTGGTGATGAAACGTTCAGGTTCTCCAGAACCATTCGACCGAGCAAAAGTGACTTTTGGTGTGCGTTCAGCATGTAAAGGACGTCCAGTCGAAGATGCTTCTATTGAGGCCTTGGCTGAGGCAGTTGAAGATGACATGCGACTTGCGTTGACATCCGGATCTGAAATCACATCATCAACTGTTGGTCACGCAGTTCTTGAACGCTTGAAAGCTCTTGACGAAGTTGCATACATGCGATTCGCAAGTGTGTACAAAAACTTTGATGACGCCGCCGCATTTCGCCGCGAACTCGCACTGCTTAAGCAGTCGTAACTTTTTCGTAACGCGCGAAAACAAAATTGCTATCTGTTGTTAGCGAAACGCACGTGAAATGTCGTAGTGCATGTGGAGCCTGGCTAAGAGACGGTGCTCGAAAACCACCGAGACGCGGTGACATCGTGAGGTTGATTGCATCAACACAATCAGCGTCAAACAAAGCAGCATTCAACAGTGGGCCACCTTCCACATGAATAACGCCATGTGGCAATTGGGCGATGATTCCTGCTATGTCGACATCGGTTTCGCCAGCGCGCACAGAGTCGACGCTGAGAGCTGGGGCGTTCACAGTGGTTGCTACTAATCCGGCCCCTGAAGAAAAGAGGGGAGACGAGAAATCGAGCGCGCATGTTTTTGTAACTACGGCAATGCGCAGGCCAGGTTTGCTCGGTGGTCCGTAATTCTCGGTTCGAGCGGTTCCAGCGCCCACTAGAACCACTGACGCAGCTCCTCGTAACGCAATGAGGCGCGCTTGGTCTGCAGGCCCACCCAATGGTCGAGAACGCCCGTTGACGTCAATGACGCCGTCTGGAGTCGAGATCATGCAAATCTCCACACTGTGAAACGGGCTTGTCATGCCCACAGTGTACGAACACTGCGAGTTCGACGTGTCTGGCGTGGCAATCTATGGAATGACCGATACCGCTAATCGCACCGTATTTCGCACTTGTCCACTCTGTGAGGCCACATGCGGCCTAGAGATTTCAGTGAACCCGCAAGAACAGATCGTGCGAATTCGTGGCGACCAGAAAGACGTGTTCAGTCACGGTTTCATTTGCCCGAAGGGCAGCACCCTGAAGCAGTTGCACGAAGATCCGGATCGGTTGCGGATGCCAATGGTGAAGCGCGATGGGAAACATGTCGAAGTGTCGTGGGACGAAGCATGGAAAGTTGTTGCTGACGGTTTTTCAGGCATGATTGAACGGCACGGTCGCGGGGCATTAGCTGCGTATTTGGGGAATCCGAACGCACACAACTTGGGGCCGCAATTGTTTAGCGCCACAATGCTTCGTTCAATGGGAACACGCAATGTGTTTAGTGCATCCACTGTTGACCAAGTGCCAAAGCATGTGACTGGCGGGTACATGTTTGGTACTGCGCAAAGCATTTCTGTGCCAGACCTAGACCACACTGATTATCTGATGATGTTGGGCGCAAACCCACATGCTTCAAATGGCAGTTTGTGCACAGCACCAGATTTCCCTGGCCGCATGGAACGCATTCGTGAGCGCGGTGGAAAAATTGTGGTGGTTGATCCGCGTCGCACGCGCACGGTGGAGGCATCTGACGAATGGGTGTCAATTCGTCCGGGCACTGATGGTTTGTTCTTGGCTGCAATGGCCAACGTGATGTTTGCAGAGAACCTGGTGAAAGTTGAACCGCGCATCATGACCATTCTGAATGGACTTGAAGAGTTTGCTGCAGCGATTGCTCCATTCACTCCTGAAGCAGTTGCATTGGCAACTGGCGTTCCTGCAGAGACCACAGTACGACTCGCACGAGAACTTGCGGGCGCAAAGACTGCAGCTGTGTACGGACGTATTGGTGTGAACACGGTTGAGTTCGGAACCACATGTGCATGGCTGATTGAAGCAATCAACGTGATCACGGGAAACATTGACAAGCGTGGTGGCTCAATGTTCACAACGCCCGCAACAGGTGGTGCTACAACGCGTGGACAAGGCGGCAAAGGCAAAGGTTTTGCAATGGGTCGTGGCCACAGTCGTGTCAGCAAAAGAGCAGAAGTGTTGGGTGAGTATCCCGTTGCTGCATTGGCAGAGGAAATCATTACTCCTGGCGAAAATCAGATTCGCGGCTTGGTCACCGTTGCAGGAAATCCTGTTTTGTCGACACCGCATTCAAAGCAATTGGATGCAGCGTTAGCTGAACTGGAATTCATGGTGTCAATTGACATCTATGTCAATGAAACAACTCGTCATGCGGATGTCATTCTTCCTGCGCCTTCATCGTTAGAGAAAGATCACTACGACGTTGGTTTGTATTTGTATGCAGTGCGCAACGTTGCTAACTACAGCGAGCCCGTGTTGAAGCGCGATCCTGCTACTCCCGATGAAGCAGACATTTTGCTGAAGATGGCTGGAATATTCCAGGGACTTGGTGCCGATTGTGATCCTGAAGCATTAGATGATCAGTCAATAAATGCTGCGGTACTTGGCGCAGTTGCTAATTCTTCGTCGCCAATTTTTGGTCGCGATGCAGAAGAAATATTGAATGCATTGAACGCGAAGGGTCGACGTGGAACAGCACGCAGTCTTGACCTGGTTATTCAGACTGGCCCGTACGGAGCTGCGTTTGGCGCAGTTCCAAATGGTTTATCGCTTGACATGTTGATAGAGAATCCGCATGGCGTTGACTTGGGTGCGCTCGAGTCACGACTTCCTGACATGTTGCGAACACCGAGTGGTCTGATTGAGTTATCGCCACAAGTGTTCATTGATGATTTGCAGCGCCTTGAAGCATCAATTGCATCAGTAAACGTTGATCAAATGTTGTTGGTTGGTCGTCGTGAATTGAAGTCAAACAATTCATGGATGCACAACATCAAAGTTCTCACTAAAGGTGCGCTTGCATGCACAGCACAGATTCACCCAGATGATGCTGCACGTCTTGGTGTCATCACAGGTTCGCCTCTGCGAATTGCAAGTCGTGTTGGTGAGATTGTTGTGCCCGCCGAAGTCACAGACTCAGTGCGTCCGGGTGTTGTCAGTGTTCCTCACGGTTGGGGTCACGGTGTTCCAGGAACTCACATGGCAGTTGCATCAGAAAAAGCTGGTGTGAACTCGAATATTCTCACCGATGATCAGTTGTTGGATCCGTTGTCTGGCAACGCAATCCTCAGTGGTATTCCAGTGACGGTCGAATTGGTGCCCGCATAACCAACTTTGTCCACAGGGCGCACCATGTTGTGCACAGAAACCTCACAGCGTCATCCCCTGAAAAATAGCGACTTTCCCCAGAAAGAATCGGAAATTCACACCTCTGTCCACTTCCAATCCACAGGGCAATGCCCGTAGGTTCAAGGGGTGGTCGGTGGCGGCGATTCACGGGCGGATGAGGGTCACATCACACGATGTGGCTCAGGGATCTTTTGGTCTCGGACCTTCTCGTGGGCGCCGCGACCGTACTGCAGCAAGGTTTTTCCCGATGGTCGTTGACAAGGGGGTAATTACAGTGCTGTAATCTCACAACCACTTGTACCAAAACTGCCTGTGGAGGGGTATCACCCACAACATCTAGTGGTGTGGGCTATTCTCATCAGACTTCAACTTTCGAACACATACATACTCAGGAGTAGCCATGTCACTTGCACCAGATCGACTTTCTATTGGAATCGGCCGATTTTTCACCACTCCCGGAGTACATCCATATGACGAGGTGGCATGGGAAGTGCGCGATTCACGTATTACCAACTGGCGCGACGGAACTGTTGCTTTCGAGCAATTGGGCGTTGAGTTCCCAATGGATTGGTCATTGAACTCGACCAACATCGTTACCCAGAAATACTTCCGCGGAACACCAGGAACACCAGAGCGCGAGCACTCAGTTCGCCAAGTCATCGACCGCGTTGCAGACACCATCTCAACATGGGGAATCGAAGGCGGCTATTTCGCAGATCAAGAAGAAGCAGAAGCATTCCGTGCGGAGTTGAAGTTCATTCTTGTTACACAGCGCGCAGCATTCAACAGCCCCGTCTGGTTCAACATTGGCGTGAAGGGCGTTCCTCAACAGGCAAGCGCATGTTTCATCCTTGCTGTCGAAGACAAGATGTCAGCCATCCTCAACTGGTACCGCGAAGAAGGAACGATCTTCAAGGGTGGTTCTGGTTCAGGAATCAACTTGTCAAAGATTCGTTCAAGTGCAGAACACCTCGAAGGTGGCGGCACAGCTTCTGGCCCAGTGTCATTCATGCGCGGAGCTGATGCATCTGCCGGAACAATCAAGTCAGGCGGCAAGACTCGTCGCGCCGCAAAGATGGTTATCTTGAATGCCGATCACCCAGACGTTGAAGAGTTCATCTGGTGCAAAGTGAAAGAAGAGCGTAAGGCTCGCGTACTTCGTGATGCTGGTTTCGACATGGACCTTGACGGTGCAGATTCATTCAGCGTTCAGTACCAAAACGCAAACAACTCAGTACGTGTTACTGACGAATTCATGCATGCAGTAAAAGAAGACCGCGACTGGAACTTCAATGCAGTTACAGATGGCACTCCAGTACGCACAATTCGTGCACGTGATCTGTGGCGCCAAATTGCAGAGGCTTCATGGGAATGTGCAGACCCTGGTCTTCAGTTCGACACCACAATCAACAAGTGGCACACAGCAACTGCAACAGGCCGCATTAACGGTTCAAACCCATGTTCTGAATACATGCACATCGACAACTCAGCGTGCAACCTGTCTTCATTGAACTTGTTGAAGTTCCTTGACGACAATGACCGCTTCGACGTTGAGGCATACCGCCACGCAATTGAAGTCATGTTCACCGCTCAGGAAATCCTTGTCGGTCGTGCTGACTACCCAACAGAAATGATTGGCGAAAACAGCCGCAAGTTCCGTCAGCTTGGTCTTGGTTATGCAAACCTCGGCGCATTACTTATGGCTCTTGGTATGGCATACGACTCCGATGGTGGCCGCGCATGGGCAGCAGCTCTT
>JBILOM010000047.1:0-9624 GCA_044374495.1 Ilumatobacteraceae bacterium
CGCGTGCTGCATTACGTTTCGGTACCAAGCGTGTTGTTGCAATGGGGCTCTTGAACATGGCAATCGGGCTCGCAATTGCTAGTCGTATGGATCAGCATTCTTCATACTGGGGCCATGTGATCATCTCTATGGTCATTATGGCTAACGGCCTCTCGCTGATCACATCTCCTGCCACTGATGCAATCATGGGAACACTGAACCGTGACAAAGCTGGTGTTGGCTCGGCTATCAACGACGTCGGTCGTGAAGTCGGTGGAACATTAGGTGTAGCAATTGTTGGTTCGGTTTTCGTCAGCCTCTACACGCCAAAACTGGCTAGCACTTTTGCTGAAATTCCTGGCCTCGTTCAGAACCTTCCAGCTGGTGTGTATGAAATTGCTCAAAAGTCTGTTGGTGCTGCATATCAAGTAGCCGGCAGATCGCCAGCTGCGATACAAGATCAGGTCCAACAAGCCGTTAGTGATTCCTTTATCCATGGGTTCAAAACTGCGTGCGTTGTGGCCTCTGTTGTCGCACTCGTAGGGTCTGTCATTGCCCTCGTACTGCTGCCATCGTCACCAGGAAGTGACAAGGATTAACCAATTCTTAGGTAACTCTGAACTTGCTCAGAGAGGTGCACAAGTACGCTAAGAGTCATGTCAGGCGCCTCAATTTCCACTGTCGTAATGGCGGGTGCCCCAGCGCGTGACGCAATTCTTGCCAGTCTGTCGCAGCGAATTCAAAAAGCCGGTTCACCGCACATCGCGCTTGCAACAGTTCTGGTGGGAGACGATGCCCCCAGCCGTAAATATGTAGCCAGTAAGCACACCACTGCGCAGTCAATCGGAATCGAATCTGTTCAGGTGGAACTACCAGTTACTGCAACACAAGTGGAACTAGAAACTGCGATTTCACGCTTGGCGAATGACGCACAGGTGCACGGCATCTTGGTTCAACTGCCACTGCCCGCCCATCTTGATACAGATGCGGTGTTGCGTCTTGTCCCTGCTGACAAAGACGTCGACGGACTCACAGAACAATCGCTAGGCCGCCTTGTCCGTGACGTGCCGGGCCATGTCAGTTGCACCCCGCTTGGCGTTCTGCGTTTGTTGCAGCATTACGGAATTGAAACGAGTGGCAAACATGCAGTTGTAATTGGTCGTTCTACTCTTGTAGGCCTTCCATTGTCGGTGTTGTTGGCGCGCAAAGGAATTGATGCCACTGTCACTCTTGCGCATTCACGCACCGAGAACCTTGCAGCAATTTGCCAAACTGCGGACATTATTATTTCGGCAACTGGTGTAGCGCGTTCAATCACTGCTGCGCATGTCGCGCCCGGTGCAACAGTTATTGATGTTGGTATTTCACGAACAGAAGCCGGAATCGTCGGTGATGTCGATGCAGCTTCAGTTACCGGAATCGCTGGAGCATTAACCCCTATGCCTGGCGGTACCGGCATTATGACTGTTGCATGCCTTATGGAAAACACGGTCAATGCAGCCGCAATGCAAGGGGTACGCGTCTAATGCGCCGCCTAATTGCTGTTTTTGCTTTAGCGAGCTCTTCGCTAGTCGCACTCGCAGTGCCAGTACCCGTTCACGCAGCAAACACTGCGCCTGAAACCGATCTGATTGCTCGTAAGTTAACTACTCAGACATCAGGGCCATCAGGTTTTTTGGCTCCGAATGATGTGATTCCGTGGGGCCTAGACCGAATAGATTCGCGCACAGGCAGAGACAATACGTTTACCTACACAACAACTGGAACAGGCGTAAAGGTATACGTCGTTGACTCGGGAGTAAACGGAACACACCCCGAAATTTCTGCCCGTGTGTTGCCTGGTTGGAGCTACCGCTCTCTAATATCTGATCCGACTGGTGACGCTCTCGATAGCTACAACGAGTCACGTGATTTGTACAGCAGGAATCCCGCAAGAGGCATCGGTCCGTGTTTAGAAGATCCGGAGTTTCCTCTCCGATACCGACCAGCGACAATTGATGGTGTTCGCAGCGACAGTGATGTTGGGACCTTTGATAATGATGGTCATGGCACACATGTTGCAGGAGTCATTGGAGGAAGCACTACAGGTGTTGCCAAAGCAGTCTCCATCGTGCCCGTCCGCGTGCTCGATTCGTGTGGCGCCGGCACTGAAACCATGGTGTTGAACGGACTCAACTGGATCTTGGCTGATCATCTGCCAGGTGAAAAAGCGGTAGTCAATATGAGTATTGGTTTTGAAAGTACGGCAACCAGTATTGATACTGCGATTAGAAATTTGCTGGCTGAAGGAATAGTGGTTGTTGCAGCCTCGGGCAATGAAGGCGGTTCAGCATGTGGAATTACGCCTGCAGGCACTCCCGGAACTATCTCTGTCGGTGCTTCAAACGCGAATGATGGTGAACCTTCCTTCACGAGTTTCGGAGAATGTGTAGACATTTTTGCGCCAGGTCAAATGATCGTCTCCAGCTGGCCGTGGTGTGACTCCGTTTCGATATGTGGACGCTCAGGAATTGTCGATACCTACAAGTGGGAGACCGGGACGTCAATGGCTGCACCCCATGTGGCCGGGGCGGTAGCAAGATTCTTGCAATCAGTAACGGTGACAGCAACAACGCCCACCGATGCGTGGAACTGGTTAAAGACCAACGCAACATGCAATGCCATTACGTATTACACACCAACATCCGCACAACCTTCACGTGTTGGACTGACAAAGACCCCGAATCGATTGTTGGCAGTTGAAGCGCCAGCAACTGTGCCCTGTGCGCCAGGCAACATCACAACAACTACCGGTAGCACAAGTTCTGTTGTTACCTGGGAAGAAGTCCCAGCCGGAAACGGATCTGTAATTACTGCCTATACCGCGACAGCTACTCCTGGTGGAAAGTTCTGCACTGTTCCATCTGGAACTACTTGCACAATTACCGGACTCACAGCAGGCACGAAATATTCAATTGCCGTCACCGCAACGAACAGTACTGGTATAGGTGCGCAAGGTTTTGCAGATTATTTGCCGGGTACTCCCCAAAATGTCAAGGCAACCGCAGCAGACAAAAGTGCCGTTGTGAGTTGGGATGACGGCACTTCTTCAGATGGGCCTCCAATCACTGCTTTTACTGCAACTGCGACTCCTGGTGGAAAATCATGCACTGTTCCTTCCGGAACAACTTGCACAATCACTGAACTTGTGAAGAATACGAAATACACAATTTCAGTCACCGCAAAAAACAGAGTCGGATTTGGTCCTGCATCAACAACTGTTTCTGTTACGCCTGGTGGCTTGCCTGGGGCGGTCACTTCGCTTGTGGCTGCAACACAAAAGAACGCACTTGATCTGTCATGGGTGCAAGCGGCGGGTGACGGCACCGAAGTTACCTATACCGCTACCGCAACACCCGGAGGCGGCACTTGCACGTCAACTGCCACAGCAGCTAGCAAGTGCTCTATCACCGGGCTTATCAACGGCACTGAATACTCAGTGTCGGTGATCGGAGAAAATACTTATGGCAAGGGCACTGAAACAATAGCGACCGGGTTGGCTGATGGGCCTCCTGAAGTTCCTGTGACTCTGACGTCTTTAATGGGAAGCAAATCAGTCACAATCACATGGCCAGCCATTACTAGTTCAATCAATGTCACCTATGTTGTTACGTCTACTCCAGGCAATCTCACGTGTGAAACAACAGAGACTTCGTGCACGATTACCGGATTGAAAAATGGCGTTAACTACACATTTGCAGTCACTACAAAAACAACAACGGGCCAAGTCGCAGCAGCCGCAATTCAACTGGCGGTTCGACCTGGTTTTATCGTGAAGAAGTCGGTTGTAAAGAAGGCGTCATCGACTCTGTTATCGTCGCTGGTCTCATCGTTGTCGACAGGGAAGAAGACCTGGAGTGAATCTGGCCCGTGTGCCATCGTCGGTACGAAACTGAAGGCTCCGAAGGGTTCCGCTTCATGTGTAGTCACACTAAAGGTTGCAAAAAAGGGCAAATATCCTGAGATGTCAACCAAATTGAGGGTCACGGTCAGTTAGCACGAATGCCGAGAATCTCTGATACCCTAGGGGGTATGAGAAAAGCATCATTTCTGTTTGCGACTGCGTTGCTTGGGATCTTTCCTGTCTTTTCTTCGTGTTCGTCACCATCTCAAACGAAAGACACAACTCCCGTCATGAGTCTCACGCCTGCTCCCGTAGTAATCGATGTCCGTACAGCGGCAGAGTTCGCAGAAGGCCACGTTCAAGGGGCCATCAATCTTGATATCGAAAGCGGTGCATTTCAAGCGAAATTGGCTTCGCTAGATGCTTCGGTGGCATACGCGCTGTATTGTCGAAGTGGTCGTCGCTCGGCAATCGCAACTGAACAAATGACAACAGCCGGGTTTACTGAAGTGCGCGATCTAGGTGCACTTGAACCAGCTGCACAATCTTTGGGTTTACCCATCGTCACTCGATAACAACAGAACGGAAACACACCATGGCCACCATCACACTTACTGAAGAAACTTTTGAAGCAACCGTGCTCGGTGAAGGAATCACCATCATTGATTTCTGGGCCGAATGGTGTGGTCCATGCAAGATGTTTGGCCCAGTTTTCGAAAAGGCCTCGGAAGGTCACCCAAACATTAAATTTGCAAAAGTAGACACCGAAGCAGAACAAGGACTAGCAGCTGCATTGCACATTCAATCGATTCCAACTCTCATGTTGTTTCGCGATGGAATCTTGTTGTTCAATCAAGCAGGAGCACTACCTGCGCACTCTTTAGAGCAAATACTCACTTCAGCAGAAGAACTAAACATGGATGAAGTTCGTGCTGAAATTGAGATGCTTGAAAAAGACAACCCAAAGTAGTTAGGTTCCCCACATGGGGGCCTTCAATGATGAACATGCAGGTCGCTTCCGACGCACAGGTTCAATTGGAGCAATTTTCATAACCGCGTGCATGTACTTAGCGGTGCCTTCTCCCGTACGAGTTCGTGCAAATGTTTCAATTTCTGCAATTGATCCCACGGGCCGAATTGCAGCAGGCGACAAACACACATGTGCAATTGCATTAAACGACACCATCTGGTGCTGGGGCTCTAATCTCTATGGACAGCTTGGTTCATCTGCATTTAGCGGTGACTTCTCATCCACTCCTAGACAAACGAGTGCATTACCTGGATCGCGCATTGCACGTCGCATAGTTGCTGGTTTTGACCACGCTTGCGTATTAGCAACCGATGGGACCGTGTGGTGCTGGGGTGATAACGGTTATGGATCCATCGGCGTAGATGGAGATAGCCAACTAAACCCTGTACAGGTGACTTTGAATTCAACCGCAACCACGATTGCTGCGGGTGGATATACAACATGCGCTGTTTTGTCTGACAAGAGTTTGCAATGTTGGGGCCGAAACAATAAGGGGCAATTGGGCAACGGCACGTCTGGGAATACTGGCGTGACAGCTCCTGTTTATGCATCATTGCCGGCCTCGTTCACAGTTGCCCATCTTGAAATTGGCGACACGCACTCTTGTACAGTTTCTGTATTTGGCGCTGTGTGGTGTTGGGGCGAACACACCAGTGGTCGTCTAGGAACCACTGCAACATCAAGTGCTGTAACTCCCGCTAAAACTGCTTCCGTGGGAGGAATTGCGTCGGAAGTTGCTGCAGGTGCTGCGCACACATGCGCACTGTTAACCAACGAGACGGTTACGTGCTTTGGAAACAATAATAAGGGTCAACTTGGACAAGCTCTGGCAACAGTTTCAAATTCCACGCCGACAGTCGTATCTCTTGCAGCAACAGCTATGCATGTGGTGGCGGGTGGTCAATTCACGTGTGCATTATTGACAACATCTGCTGTCCATTGTTTTGGAGATGACCTAAGAGGTCAATTGGGTGCTGGTACTTCTGGCTCTTTTCGTGAAACGCCGGCTGCAGTTACTGGTTTGACTGGCACAGTGGTTGATGTTGCGGCGGGCACTAGCCATGCATGTGCAGTGATGTCAACAGGGCAAGTGCGTTGCTGGGGACTGAATGATCAAGGTCAACTTGGTATTGGTACACAGTCAAATGTTGCTACAGCAACTGCCATAGCAACACTCAACATTGTGCCAACAACGACAGTGGTACCCACGACGGTTCCAGTAACAACGGTTCCAGTAACAACGGTTCCACCGACGACGGTCGCGCCAACAACGGTTGCACCAACAACAGTTCCGCCGACAACGGTTCCGCCGACAACGGTTGCACCAACAACAGTTCCGCCGACGACGGTTCCGCCGACGACGGTCGCGCCAACAACGTCAACAACTACTTCGACTTCGACTTCGACTTCGACCACAACGACGTCCTCGACGTCAACGTCAACGTCAACGTCAACTTCAACGACAACGTCGACGTCAACGAGTACCACTGTTGTGATGGTGAGTGCGGCCTTGGCGAAGGTGAAGGTGGTTGTGTTGGTTCATCCGATGGCAGTGCGCCGGGGGTCGATTGTGAGCGCAGCAAAACTGGCGGCATCTGTTTCGATGAAGATTCCCAAGCGGTCTGTGGGCACAATGCGCATAAGCATTACGAAGGGTAAGCAGTACTGTGCCTTTGTTGGTACGAGTCTTAAGGCCGTGCGTAAGGGAAAATGCACGATCGTGGTGGTGTATCTGCCGAAGAACGGACGGTCGGTATTACGAAGCAATGCTCTGACAATCAAGGCCTAAGAAAAGTCGGGCGCGGAACGGGGTATATATTGCAACGATGCATCAGCTCGGCACACTCACATCTCGCGAACGAATCAAGTCAGCTGCGCGACAGGAGTTGAATGATTCTGGCATCCTCGGATTACGAATGGAAGTTGTGGCTGAAAAAGCCAATGTCTCAGTACCTCTCATTTACAAGTACTACAAGAACCGTGAAGGTTTGTTGACCGAAGTTCTCAGCGAACTATACGACGGTGATAGTTACGAAAAGTTGTCTGCATATGTCGAAATATTTGAACAAATCGAGTCACCAACTATTGATGACATCACAATTATGTTTGCAACAGTCCAGCAGAGTTTTCGCGTTTTGTCACGATGGAAGAGATTGCAGATCTTGGCTGCATCGGCCGAGATTCCGGAATTACGGACGCGCCTTGCTGCTATTCATCTCAATCAGCAACAACGTGTAGTTGATTTCCTTGAGATTGCTATTCGTGCGGTGGGATCAAAGAATCCTGAAGCGACTGAGGAGTCAATTTCTGCTGCAGTCGCTCTTGCTCCGCCGTTGGCTTCGCTGATAATGACTCAGTCTTTTGGCTCTGTTTTGGATGATCTTGTTGATTATGAAGACAGAGAAGCTGCTGCTGAAGATATGAAGGTTCTACTTCGTTCAATAATCAATGCCGTACTGACAACAGGGAATAAGTCGTCATAGACTCGTCACATGGAAGTTGAAATGATTGTTGAGATTCCGCAAGGGTCTCGGAATAAGTACGAAATGGATCACGTCACCGGAGACATCTGGCTTGATCGCACATTGTTTACAGCAACGCAGTATCCACTTGATTACGGTTTCTTTCCTGGCACCCATGGTGAAGACGGTGACCCGCTTGATGCGTTGGTATGGCTGAGTCAACCAACATTCCCCGGATGCCATGTGTGGGTGCGCCCAGTTGCAGTGTTCTGGATGACCGATGAAAAAGGGCCTGATGCGAAAGTGTTGTGCGTGTCGTCGCATGACTCACGCATGAATCAATACGTTGATATTGGCGATTTACCCGAGCACCTGCTCGACGAAGTCGGCAACTTCTTTGAGGTGTACAAACTTCTTGAGCCCAACAAAGACACCACCGTGAAGGGCTGGGAAGGCCGTCAAGCTGCCGAAACAGAGATTCTCGCCGCCATCGAACGACTGGCTCATCTCGCGCATTAGGGCCCGCTTACTTCTGAGTGTTTTTTGTGACGACCGTCACGCCACTGTGTCTACCTGTGGAAAAATACCTCGGGAAACCCTTATGGGTGAAGGAGCCTGTGGATATCCACCAATTTTCACCAATGCACCTTTAGAGTTCGCAATGCGGATCAAGTGCCGCAGAATTGGGGAAACCTTATGTACACACTCGGAGCCTTGCTCCTATCAGCCCTCCTTCTCGGTGCCGTCATTTCGGTCATCGAGTCGGTATTGCAAGTTGTCGGCGCTCATGGCGCCATCAGCAAGTTGCCAATTATCGGAGCGCATCTCTCACTCATCATTGCCATCGGCATGGTGTGGTTGTTAGACATGAATCCGATCGCAGGTTGGGGAGTCTCATTCTCAGATGAATGGATGACCTACGTCGCCAATGGCGCCATCATTCTCGGAATGATTCCGTTGAAGGATGCAGTTATCAACATGGTGAACAAGGGCCTCCGCGCTTAATCGTTCGTCACATATTTCAGCTGCGGGCTGTCGGTTCATTGGAACCGGCGGCCCGTTCGCATTTCTGGGCTTAGGAACGTGGTGCGCTTCGAAAGACTCGCAGTAATCCGACACAACCGGCCGCACACACTGCAAACCCAATGACTCGAGCGCCGATTCCGATGTGTAGTGACATCAGCCAACCGCCGGCAAAAACTGAAGCAATGTGCATGATGGCAAAAAGCATTCGAGTAGCGGAAGACTTTGGTTTGCGAAAAACTACAACCAATGAAATGACACCTAACACGACTATTACCAGCATGATGACAGCGGCAAAAATTGCGAGGCTTTCCATAACCAAAGAGTAGGCCAGAAATTAGTTACAGGGAAGCTGAGTTGTCGATCAGCCAGAAACTGACCAGGCCCGCTGGCTGGTCATTCAAACTGACTGAGATATCAACTTGTCCGGCATGAGGGAATCCAATGCCACGTATCGGCAATGCGAATGGAAAGAACAAGCCTTCGCCTGGGTGACGATCTGCATCCACATTGAATTCAAAATCGATACGAGCTATTTCTTCAGCTGTGTCTGGAAAGCGAATGATGACACGGCCGTGATGAGCAGTGCCAACGCGATGAGGTTGTACATAGACAGACATTGCAATGTAGGAATCAACTTCAGATGGAAAACCTGAATGCGAAGCAATGCGTGTGACGCCACTGCTAACAATGTTCAACATTCCTTCACGAACATTGGCGAAGTCGCACAATGTCAATGTGGTGAGATCAAGTCCTGAGTCTGCAAGTGGGTCGGGATTCATGCCCCGTACGGTACCGACTAGTTGGCTGGGACAATCACGACAGGCACTTTGGCATGACGTGAGACATAATCCGCAACGGAACCAAGCAGAAGTCCCATTACTGCGCCGTGACCGCGAGCGCCAACAACGATGAGGTCTGACTTCAAACCTAGAAGAGCATTGCGTGGATCGTTGTTCTCAAAGTGTGTGTTGACAGTGATGTCACGACCGGCTGCAGCCTTTGCGATGCGCTTATTTTCGGTATCAAGAATGGTACGTGCACCGGTGTCGTCGAATGTGTAAGACATTGCCATTTCGACAGGAACGATGACAGGGCTCCATGCTGAAACAAGTGTGACTGTGTCGCCAGCATGCGCATATGCAACCGCCCAGTCGACTGCTTTTTCTGAGTTGGGCGAACCATCAACTCCGACAATGATCTGACGTTTCTGTGGTGTGTGATTACTCATACATTCATGTTAGGAC
>JBILOM010000193.1:0-2735 GCA_044374495.1 Ilumatobacteraceae bacterium
CTTTTTGGATATCCAGTAGTTGAGAATGGGGCTGGAGATATCGCGCAGTTTAGAAAACGTCGTGCCTTAGAACTACTGACTTGGCTTGCACTTAATCGAGATAGATCCCGACGGTCGGCCGCCCGCACTGCAATGTGGGATTTGGATATCACTGACTCAACATTTTCGACGATTGTGTCGGACATGAGAAGGGGTCTTGCAGAAATACATCAACAATTTTCTCGGTCGGACTGGTTACCGACTACATACTCAGACGAATTGCCGCTCAGCATTCGACTCATTACCGACGATGTTCTGATGGTTCAGGCCTTGGAGAGTTTTCGAAAAGACTCAAGAAATTCGTCTGAGATCGTTAGAGCACTTTCACATGTCCGGGATGTGCCGTTTGCTGGCACTTCGTATTCATGGGCAGATCTTGATGGCACGACAACGCGGTTAGTAATTTTGGCAATTACAGCGGCAATGGAAGTTGCACACTGGGCCTTGGCTACGGGGGATATGACCGCATTTGAAATCGCTGTAACTGCTGGACTTCGGGTCTTCCCAGGACACGAGGAGCTGCTCGCCCTCCAGGATGAAGCCAAGCTGCGGTGTCATAACTCGGGGTTTCAAGCAATATGTGATGGACGCGCGTTCGATTCGCGCCCCATGTTCTCTTGAGTAACTAAATGACTAGTTTACTAAATCTCAAAACTCACTGGCCAACCATAAACTTTTGTTCTTATCGACAACTTAAACGGGCTTAACTGAATACTGATACCCGCGTAAATATTGAGAACCGTAGACCAGCTTCCCCAGTAATTGGGTTTGTTGGCAGGGTACTTACGTTCCCGAAAGTCGACTCTCAGGGATACGTTTGTATCCAAACTTGCATACGGTGCCGTGTCTGAAATTACAGCACTGATCGTGTAGTTGAAGCATCCCTGAAATGCAAATCCCAAATCCAAAATGTTGCCCGTGTAAGAACAGGATTCAGCGCTCATGGAAACTCGATAACTGAAATGGCCCGACGAGTCAATTGATAAGGTTCCTAAGTTGAGTTGAAACCCTTCCACAAAGACAGCGCCCTTAGCGATGAGACTAAATGGCCCGGGTGTTGTGCATTCATTGTTTCCACAATTGGAAAAATGGACCGAAAGCACGGCACCCCATTTCTCAGTTCCCATAGAACCAATCGCGTTCAGAGATAATGCAATTCCATCGCCTGCCCAGTGCAAAGAAGCATTTCCGAAGAATCTGATTACACCAAGTTTGACGTTCAAAGCGACAGATATGTTGGCGCTGTACCAGTTCTGCTCTATTTGGATAGAGGCTGTCCCTAAGTTGTAGCCGCCCAATGTGAAATTGGGTATTGAAGCACTGAAACTCATTGTTGGGTAATCAGAATTACCGATTCTACGGACACCAAAACTTCCGGCAACGAGAAACTTTACGCTTTGTATCGTTAGCTCTGCTTCAGCAGAGATGTATTGATCGGTAGACGTCAATGCAGCATCAATCTTGAATCGAGAAACGATGCCTGCAATTTCTAGGTCGGCTTCACCTTGAATTTTGACACCTCGTAACGGATCGATGGACCCCTTGACGTACATAGTGTTCTTGGTGGCGGATGTATTGAGGTGCAAAGTAGCGTCAATTGATCCGTAAGTAACTCCGTACATTTTTCCGATGGTGAAGTTGCCTGCTGCACTAAAACCTGCGATTGTGATTTTCACATTAGATGCATCGAATCTCCAGTCGCCAGGCTTAAGAGGTAGCGGAACTTCTGAGAGAATTGTCTTTTCGGCACCTGGGATGTCGCCCATTTGAATTGTTTCTGCAAGGCAAGGGGCACCAGTAATGAGGTATCCGGACACAGTGGCATCCAAGATTCCAGGGACAATAACTTGTCCGCTCATGATGATGCATTTTCCGCTTTTGTATTCCAACTTGGCAGGGTTCTTCGCGGTTCCGATTGCAAAGCCTGAATCCGTTACGAAAACTGCAGAAGCACTAACAGAAATAGAAGCTGGCTTTGCTGGAGTTGGTTTAGGTGTTGTGGTCGCCGGCGTTCCTCGTACCCAGACGTATTCAAAAGCAGCTTCTGCTGTTTTAATACCCGGTAGCGCCAGATTTGCACGTGTTCTAAACAACACAGCAGCCATACCACCGTTAGCAAAATCAACTTCCATTTGATCGATATTGACATTCACGCCTAAGAATGAAATTGCCCCCGTTGCGTTAACAGAGAACAGTGGTTTGAACTTTGAGAGCTTTGGCGTGTAACGCACCCCCACACTTATCGACATGTCTCGAAGAGATACTTCATCAAAACTAAAATTTTGTGGCTGCGCTGGCGTCAGAGAAACCTGCATACCTTCGGTAAATGCGCCAACTGCGTCGGTTGGGACTGAAATATTGCCCTGAATAAATTGGTCAGTATCAAAGAGTCTAAAAAATCCGCCAAAGGACATCTTTGCGATTTGGCGGGCGTCATCTGCAACTAGGTTTACAACAGCATTCTTGAAGCCGTACGAGTCGTCTCCAATCAGAATGTTCATGTTTGCTGAACTAGCAGTCAAATTCACATTCAATTTTGGTGAGAGAGTAACTGGTCCATGGAAACTGAGATTTTGTCCGAATACTTCTCCGTCAAGCTTCAAACCCAGGCCGTTAAATGTGTCTCCGCCGTGCGTGCAAGATGCGGGTGCGATTATGTACTCGAAATTAGTTGAAGTGAAATTTGCCTCCGAAAA
>JBILOM010000183.1:0-2735 GCA_044374495.1 Ilumatobacteraceae bacterium
CGCCATTGATAGTTGCATCAACCACAATTGAAGTTGCATCAAAGTTGATGACAGTTGTGTCAGCAGTTACCTGTGTAGCGAAGTTGTTAGCAGCAAGAGTCACTGTTGTGCCTGGGTCACTAGATGTAACGCTTGTTTCAGTGAACTTAATCGGCTTACGGGCCTTCTTACCCTTGGTCTGAATCTGAACCACTGATTTTCCGTTTGAAATGTATGCAGAAGCAGTTTCAGGAAGTGTTAGCTCAAAGTCGGGTGTGTCAACAGACAAGATGAATTCAGGAAGGCTCACAGTCTTGCTGCATGAAGCACTTCGGAGTCCTCGAGAACTTGTTCCATCAACAGCAGTGCCATTTGACGGAGAGAATGTTCCGTTCTTTGTTTTGACTTCCCATTCAACGCCAGTCGAACGAATGAGAAGAACTGATTTTGCAACTGTTGACTTGGTGCCACAGAACGGGCACGTTGCTGATGTACGAACTGACATTGGTGTCAAGTCAATATCGCCAGCTTTACCTGTCCATGCGCATTCATCTTTTTGTGGGTCTTGGCCATTGAATGAAAAGAACCATTTCTTTTCCGCGAGATCAATCACGACGTAACGCTCTTTGCCTGGCCAGTTTGAGTCATAAACCTTGATCACTGCAAGATCCTTGGAAGGAAACTGCACTGCATACGGAAGAACAGCGTGACCACCAGTAGGTGTGTAAATCCCCAAAGAATATGCAACGGATCCTGTCTTCATTGACGACACAAGTTCATTCACAATGTCGCCGAGAGATTTCTTCGCCCATGAGTTTGTGGCATCTTGCACTTCCGGAAGGAACTGTGTTGCAAAAGCTCGCATAATGCCGTGGGTGACATCGCCGGCATTCAACAAGGCACCTGTTGCAGGAGTTTGCTTTGAATCGAAACGTGCTGCTGCTTGCACAGCCAGACCTTCACAATGGCCAGACGCTCTTGCTTCGTTGACCATACGTGCCCAGGCAGCAGCCTGAGTAGTAGGTGCGCATGGCGTTTCTACCCCGCCAACACATGCCTCTTTGCCGAACATGGTGACTAAGTCGTCGGTGTTGAACACCTCTTTGGTGGCTGATGAGCCGAAGTTTGCGAATGTGAATCCGTCGTCAGTTGGCAACAATCCCGAGTCCGCTGGAGTCGCTACAACATCAGTCGAGCCACTTGATCCACCACTGCAACTGGCGAGGGTGGCTACTAATACAAGGCCAGTAACGATTCGACGGGTGCGGCTAAATGCTGTTTTCATGTATATTTTTCCAATTGGATATATGTCGCCTATAATTCGTAGGTACTAAGGGCCCCTACCTACACGGACGGTTCAATTAGACCATATATACAGATAGATTGCAACTACACGAGAAGAGTTTCCATAATGGCCACCCCAAAGACATCCCCAAAGCGCAGCGACGGTATTGACACGATGGCTCGTCTGATGACGCAGGCGCGCATTGAATTGGCGAAAAACGGCGTGGACAACTTTGACGTGGAAGCTGTACTCGAACGTTCAGAGGCCGCCCGCAGTTCCTTGTATCACCACTTCGGTAGCAAGTTTGACCTTATATATACGGCGCAGTTGGAAGAGCTTGCTGAAGGTCTCGACAATGACAACAAACTGTTTCGATATTTCGTTGAGACGTCTGAATCTGAAGAAGATTTCTTCAACAAATTGGCTGAACTCATGCGTGCTACATCCACAAAAGAATTTGTTGAATTCCGTGGGCGCCGTCTCCAGGTACTTGCCTCGGCAACGCACAACGCGAAACTCGCTGAAGCTATCCGCGTCGCACAAGTTGAAGGCAATCTCTTCTTCACTGAGTCTTTAGAGATACTTCGTACCCGGGGATGGATCAACCCACAGCATGATCTTCACACCGTGACCTACATGATTCAGGGTCTCCTGTTTGGCCATGTCATGTTGGACTTCTCCCAATTGCCAGACCTTGAAGAAGGCTGGGTAGAGATTGCTATGCAAACAATTGTCAACCTGGTCGGTGGTTCGGAGAAATTCCAAACCTTGGCCAAGGCGGCGAAGAAAAAGACAAAGTCAAAATAACTTTGCGTTGGCCCCGTACATAGAAGTGGGGGCCACAGGAAAATCCTGCAGCCCCCAGATCTCAATCTTCCATGAAGAGAAGAATGTAATTGTTATTTGGTAGAAGCTGACTTCTTCTTGAAGAAGAATCCTGCAATTGCAGCCAGGACCACTAATCCCAAGATGTACAACAAGATGTTGTTACTTGATGATGACTCAGATGACTCAGATGACGCTGGTGCTTCGGTTGTTTTCGGAGCTGTTGTGTCAGCTGGTGCCATTGTTGTGTCTGAAGCAGCAACTGTTGTTTCAGTTGTCTCTTCTGTGCGAACAATTGCTTTTTCAGAAACAACTGTCTCTCCGTTTGTCTTTGTGACACGAACCGCCATCTTTGACGCAGCATTCGGAATCTTCAATGCAGCACCAGGAGTAACAGCAGTCCATGAGCCAGCATCAATCTGATACTCAATTGACTTCACGTCACTCGCCGTTACACCGAACCCTGTGTAAACATCTTCAACTTTAATTGCGACTTCAACAACTGCTGCAGGTAACTGAACTTCAGTCGCAGTCTCGGTAACAATCGCGGTCTTCGCTGTTTCTTCCACAACAGGTGCAGCAGTTGTCGCAGTGACGTACTCAAACGAAGTTGACGCCACTTTGCTGGAACCCAACTGGGAGACGG
>JBILOM010000149.1:0-2710 GCA_044374495.1 Ilumatobacteraceae bacterium
GGCAACCACGCTTTGTGTACGTAATCAACTTCCAATTGCGTTTGATTGCCATCTTCTCAAACGCAGGAAACCATTGAGCAGCATGTGAATCTCCATACAGACCAATCACAGTTGATGAGGCTGCATCGCCGTACACACAGTTCTTTGGTTGTACTGCTGAAAAACTCGCATGGCAGTTGTTGCTGTAGATCGTTGGCATATCAGCTATTGCTTGCTGCAATGTTGGAGTGATATTCGACGGCAGGCCTGTTGCGGTCATCGCCTGAACAATGGCTTCAACCGGTGGTCCCTCATTTGGTAATTCTGGAACGGCGGGAATAGTTGTTGTTGAAACACTGAAATCAATTGTCGTTGACGACTCAGTAACTAATGTTGGTGCCATTGCAGACCAACCACCGTCACGTGACGGCTGATTATTCTGAGCAAGTACAGCACTTCCGCTAACCACAGCAATCAAGGAAACGGCTAACACCAAAGCCCGAACTCCGGCGATGTTGTGGTTTCGACGTACAGGGTTTTCTACGAATCGATACGAGAACTCTGAGAGCGCAAGCGAGATCATGAGACATATAAGTCCCTCAAACACTGAGAGATCTTTCTCAAGTGCAGCTGCAGTGATAATGAGGACGGGCCAATGCCACAGATACGCAGAGTAAGAACGCGATCCAAGCCACTGCATAGGTGAAAGGCGCAATATCGCATCAGGTGCCCACGATGTTGCATTTCCTCCACGTAGCAAGAATGCAGTCGCCATAACGGGAGCAAGCGCCCACGGCCCTGGAAACGTAGTGGTTTCTGAAAACATCACCACTGTTGCGATGATTCCGGCAAGTCCACACCATGCAAGGAATGCGTTTACGCGAACAAGAGTGATTGAGGCCCCGATTGGAACAACTGCGACAAGAGCGCCAATCGCTAGTTCAAATGCACGAGTATGTGGCGAGAAAAATGCCCACGGTTGCGACGAGTTCATTAGCGCCATACATGCAACAAAAGAAGCAACTACGGCAACACCAGCAGTGATGCCAACCCGAAGACGTACATTGCGCATTGTGCGATTTCCAACACCAATGCACACCACCATCACAAGCGCAGGCCACACCACATAGAACTGTTCTTCAACAGCCAAGCTCCAATAGTGCTGCAGCGGTGAAGGTGGCAGTGCAGATTGCAAGTAGTCAGCTCCGCGATGCGCAAACACGAAGTTTGATGAAAACAAAGCAACAGCCAGAACATCATCAGCCAACGAACGAAGACGCAGAGGTTCTAACCAAATCCATGATGCAATCAGAGTTGCAACCGCGACCAATGCTGATACTGGCAAAATACGCCGCGCTCGCCTGGCGTAAAAGGCACCTAGAGAGACTTTGCCTGTATTGCTCTTTTCTGCCACCAATAAAGAGGTGATGAGAAAACCAGACACGACAAAGAAGACATCAACTCCTACATAACCACCAGCCACGCCGGGAACACCGGCATGAAAAAGCAAAACCGCAAGCACTGCAATGGCGCGGAGCCCCTCAATATCTGTACGCCGTTTCACCGTTACGAGTATTGCCGCCAGCGCATGCTCAAATGAGTCACATGTCATGCCCGCTTAGGCATGCCTAAGGGAACTATCTCACGAAAGACTGTGTCTATATGAGTGAGATGGTTTTTGGAACTCGAATTCGAACAGTCGTAATTGGCATGGTCGTACTTACTAGTGCGCTTGTGTCATGCAGTAATTCAAACGACTCTCTCGACGGTTACATCCCCCCTTCGCCAAAGAATGTCAGTACGGCCACCGTCCACGAAGCTGGCACATCAACACCTATGTCATTCGTTCCTGCAGCAGGCGAAGTTCTCATCGTGTATTTCGGCTACACACATTGCCCCGACCTGTGCCCCACCACCATGGTCGCAGTAAAGAACGCAAAAAAGAAGATCGGCGAGCTTGCTGCCAAAGTTGACCTTGCAATGATCACGGTTGACCCAGACCGCGATACTGACGACATTCTCAGTAGATACCTAGCGTCCTTCTCTGATCGGTATCACGCACTTGTTCCTGCATCTGATGCCGAACTGCGCGCCGTAGAGAAACTGTTTCAAGCGACGTCATCAGTCACAAAAGTCGATGGCGAGATACAAGTTGTTCACGGCGGCACTGCATACGTCGTTGATTCCACAGGCAACGTCGTTGTGGAATGGCCATTTGGTCTCGACTCCATTTCGATGGCGCACGATCTAAAGATTCTCCTTACAGAAAGAAAGTAGACAACATGAAAACCAAAACACCCCGCCACGTACTAGGAGTATTCCTAGCTATTGGGCTCTCAACACTTGTTTCTTGCGGCGGGAGTGATTCTGCTTCAGACACAACTGCCGTAACTACGCCAGCGACGCCCGTAATAACGGTATCTGGTCAATGGGCACGCACAAGCCCCGATGCAACAGATATGGGCGCTGCGTACTTGACAATCAATAGCGATGCAGACGACACACTTATCAGTGCAATGGTTGATTCAAGCGTTGCAGCAATGGCAGAAATTCATGAGATGGTTCCAGTAGAAAATGGAATGTCAACAGCATCAACTATGGCCGGTTCACCAAGCACCACCATGGATTCGTCAGCGATGACAATGAAAGAAGTCGATCACATTGACGTGAAAGCCGGAACACCACTTGAGCTCAAGCCAGGTGGCTACCACGTCATGTTGATGAAACTGGT
>JBILOM010000150.1:0-2683 GCA_044374495.1 Ilumatobacteraceae bacterium
GGTTGCAAGGCATGACCACACCTTTACGGAAGCAGGGTCGCGACCTGCTTGTTCAGCAGAACGCTTCACTGTTTGCACGGCGCGCTGTGTTGTTTCGTCAGTAAAAAAGGTGTGAAGAATCACGTTGTCGTATGCACGACCCGCCATTTCAAGGGTCTGTGGACCAAACACGGTGATGCTGAGCGGAATGTCAAGTTCAAATGCTGGGTCAAGCCGAAGAACTGGGTACTTGCCGGTGAGGTCTTCGTAATTCATCACCGTTTCGCCATGCCACAGCTGACGCATCACATGAGCGAACTGTTCCATTGAGTCAGTGGTTGCCAATGGCATGCCGTAGGCCTTGAACATGGCGTCGATGCCACGACCAAGGCCGAGGCTGAATCGCCCTTCGGACAACAGGTGCAACGTGCTTGCCCATGAAGCAGTAACTAAGGGGTGACGCGTCGTGTGGTTGGTGGCCGCTGTGATGATGTTGATGGAGTTGGTGACAGCAATAGCCGCTCCGGTTAGCGCTCCAGCTTCCTTAATGTTGAATCGTTCAGAAATGAATGCGGTACCAAGTCCCATGGCCTCAGCGTCAGCCAATTCACCCAGCATGTCGCGTGGCGATTTCGGGGCCCCTGCCAACGTGTAAAAACCAAGTTCGGGAAGAGCAGGAAGTGAAGCCATGTCTGTGACAGTACTTGTATGGCATGCCTCATGGCAGAATCGGGTTACTAATTCTCAGGGGGAATCATGAATCGCATTGAAATTGAAAAGAAACTGAATGAAGACCGGGCGTGGTTGTTGGAGACCTATTCGCATCTGACGGAAGACCAGTTGTTCGGCGACCTCACACCAAGTGAGCATGACCCTTCGAATTTCTGGTCAGCACTTGACCACCTCGCACACTTGGCATTGATTGAGCGCAACTTTGCAGCCATGATTCGTCGCCACATCAGTGGTCATAAGAATCCGGTTGGGCTGACAACTGATGACTCAGGCGCTCCTCGTACTCGCGATCAAATCATGGCGTCTGTTCATGCCATGACAGAAGAGTGGCAGAAGCAACACCACGGAAAATCTCTGCATGAAGTAGTCGCACTCGGTGCAAGTGCACGCGCGGTGTCGTTAGAACTTCTCAGCGAATTGACCGATGAACAGCTTGAAGAAGTGTTGCCAGGTGCGCCATGGGCTGACGGAACAATTGGCGGAGTGATTGGTGCAAATGCTGATCATGGTCGTATGCACTGGAAATGGGCAAAGGACGCTGGCGTTCTTGACCACCACTAATTTAAACAATGGTTGATAAGAACACTCCTGTAGCGCCTGACATTGTTGGGTTACTGGAAGGCATCAGTACTACTCGGGCAATTCGTCGGTACCTCGACGAACCAATTCCCGACGAGGTGTTACGCGACATCATGTTTGCTGCCACACGTGCGCCAAGCGGAAGTAATCGTCAACCGTTTCGCTTCATAGTTCTTGCTGATTCAGACATCGCACAACAAGCAAAGACATTGATTGCCACTGGTGCCCAGAAGGTGTGGAACCACAAGCGAACCGATGACGGTTACGAAAAGGGCTCAGGGGTCGTTGAAGATTCACCTAAGGCTCGCATGGCTCACACGATGCAGCAATACGTTGACAACTTCGCACAAGTTCCTGTTTTGGTTCTTGCTGTGTTGGTGAGATACCGCGAACAGAACCCCACTGAAGGCTCGTCTGTGTATCCCGCATGTCAGAACCTGTTGTTAGCTGCTCGAGGTCTTGGGTATGGGGGAGTCATCACTGGGTTTCACGGCTTTGTGGAACCAGAGTTGCGAGCACTGCTTGGTATTCCGGACAACACCTTGATTGCAGCATCTATCTCACTTGGTAAGCCAGCTGGGCATCATGGCCCTGTACGGCGTGTGCCAATGGCTGGCCTTGTGTACGGAGATACATGGGGTGAATCACCAGCATGGGCAATTGACCCGCCTGGGACTGCCTTTACTAAAGGCGGTCCGCCTAAGTAATTAGGCGCGAGCGAATTCGCGAATAACGCGACCCGGACGAGCACCTGTGTGATTGCCTTGTTCAGTAACAATCTGGCCATTCACAATTGTTGCTGCGTAGCCACGTGACTTGATGAGCAAACGTCCTGTCTGGTTAGGAAAGTCATTCACGTACGTTGGTTGACCTGATGCAACAGTTTGTGGATCAAAGATGTTGATGTCAGCAAAATTTCCAACTTCAAGAGTGCCGCGCTTCTTCAAACCGAGTACTTCGGCTGGCATTTTGGTGAGTTTGCGAATTGCCTGAGGCAAAGTGACAACACCACGTGTGCGGTACCAGTACTGAAGGTAATGCGTGGTGGCATCTGCATCACAGATTTGGCCAATGTGGGCGCCAGTGTCTGCAAGACCGGGGTACACGTGGTCAAGTGCGAGGAAATCTTCCAGGTCTGATGTATTGCGGTTAAAGAACCAGGTGTTGAACAGCTCGAGACCATTTGACTCGATCAAGCGATCAATGACGAGCTCAACTGGGTGAACACCAGCTGCTTCTGCAAGTTGCGCAATTGAAACACCGTTTTGCTCGTTGTAGTTAGGAGAGAATTCTGTTCCCAGTGGGTAGATGTGATTTGGGTCGTACCACATGCCCTTTTCTTTTCCTTCTTCAACAAGTTCAGCGCGGGTTGCTGCGTTACGCAATGCCGCCA
>JBILOM010000158.1:0-2645 GCA_044374495.1 Ilumatobacteraceae bacterium
TTCGCACGGTAACGGTCATGTCTCAAACGCTATCTGTCTCTCACCAGTTTTTGATCAGACCGAACGCCAAGAAACATACGCAGCAAGGGCTATTAATTCGTCGCGAGCCACATCGGATATTGGCGCTTGTTGAATTGCCACAATTGCTTCGTCGGTCTTATACGAAATCTCTGCCTCAAGTTGGTCAAGAGCACCGGTCTCACGGATCACACGTTGTACATCAGCCACTTGGGCATCCGAGAGTCGTGCTTGCCCGACGAGTTGCAGCACCTGCAACTGAGACGCATTGGCGTGTTCGGTCGCAATAGCCATGAGTGGTGTTGGTTTGCCCTCGCGCAAATCATCGCCCACTGGCTTGCCCGTAGTCGCGGTGTCACCAAATGCGCCAAGCACATCGTCGCGCATCTGAAACGCGTCGCCGAGGGGGAGACCATACGCCGAAAAAGATGCCATCAGTTCAGTCGCCCGATCAGGGTTTGCAAGCACAGCACCAAGATGCAGCGGTCGCTCAATGGTGTATTTTGCGCTCTTAAATCTGCACACTCGCTCTGCTTTGGCGCGGCTTCGTTCGCTTGTCGCCGACCCAAGCATGTCGAGGTATTGACCAACATTGAGCTCAATGCGCATTTCATTCCACACCTGCCACGCAGCTTGTGGCTCGCCTTGCAACAACTGGTCGGCATACACATGCACCAAATCGCCAACCAAGATGGCAACGCCTTCACCAAAACGTCGCGACTCGCCCGCCCATTCGCGTGCTTTGTGTTGCTGAGCAAATCGCTCGTGGGTCGTTGATGCGCCACGACGAGTTGCAGACCCGTCCATCACGTCGTCATGAAACAACGCACATGCGTGTAGCAACTCGAGCGCAGCGCAAGCATCAACAACGCGTTGATCTGTAGCATCGCCGCCAGCACCCA
Source organism: Ilumatobacteraceae bacterium (assembly GCA_044374495.1). GTDB lineage: Bacteria > Actinomycetota > Acidimicrobiia > Acidimicrobiales > Ilumatobacteraceae > UBA2093. The sequence continues at coordinate 921 of JBILOM010000158.1, forward strand.
CAAAACCCCATGTGCAAAAAGCTGGACGAAGTCGCTTGCCTCCGGTGAGCACGAGTCGGCTGATCTCGGCAAATGGGGGACCAAGGTCTTCATCAATCTCTGTCCAACGCGAATGCTCGAAATCGAGCAATGTGCGCAGCCGCGTGTCAACTCGCGCAGCAATCTGCGCAAGCGATTGTGGAGCCTTGGGTGCAGACACGACAAATACTCGTTATTTAGTCGGCTTCAAGCTGTGAAACGACTTCTTCAATGCGCAGTTTTGCTTTGCCAATTCGTTCACGACACAACTCAATCAATTGCGAAGCACGTTGCACATGTTCAGCAAGCTCGTCCACATCTACATCATCGCTCTCGAGTTCGGCCAAGATTGATTCGAGTTCTTCAATCGCTTCTGCGTAGCCAGTGTTTGCGTCGAGCGTGCTCGCGGTTGGGGCACTTGACGCAGGCTTTTTTGTTGATGCCACTATTTTCCTTCTTTCTCAATTGATTCGATAGCGCTTGTTGCAGACCCGTCCGCAAATGATGTGACGAGTTGTTGACCAACTGACAACTTTTTAACACTGCGCACCACTTCACCCTTGTCGTTGCGGGTGATTGACCACCCACGGGCCATGGTATTGACTGGGTCAAGCAGTCGCACTCGGTCGGCAATTGCCTTCACCGTCATGGTTGCAACACCAAGCACTTCGCCTGGGCGGCGGCGCACCCGGTCTGCCTTCACGTCCAAATTGCTCAACGAACGGGTGAGTGCGGTCGTTACCAAGTTCTTGACACCAATAGCTGTCTCACTCAAATTGTGTTCTGCTGCTTGCAAGAGTTCGCTTGCATTGCTCGCAATGTTGGCCCATGCCTGTTCGGTCGCTTGCACAAACTCTTGGACCACTTGGACAACACCCGCAGCACACGCAGTTGGTGTTTTAAAAGCCCGATACGCGACTTCGTCAGCAATGCTGAAGTCGACTTCGTGGCCAATGCCCGTGAACACCGGTTTGGCGCATTTGCCAATCGCAGCCGAGATCTCCTCGGAGTCGAAAGCCAATAGATCAACTTTTGATCCGCCGCCTCGCACCAGCATCACAATGTCGATGTCATCGCGACGGCCCATGCGCGTAATTGCATCCACAATTGTCGGTACCGCAGCATCACCTTGTACGCGCACGTCATGCACAAAGATCTCAAAACCAATCCCCGAATTTTGAATTTCATGCAATGTGTCCGCGTGCGCTGCGCTACCGACACTGGTAATCAGCGCAATGCGCAGTGGCACAACTGGCAAAGCAACTCGACGGTTGGCGTCATAGAGATCATTTTTCTTGAGGCGTTGCACAATCTCGTCGCGCTGGCCGGCTAAATCGCCAAGCGTAAAGCGTGGGTCGATATTGGATGCCTTAAAACCAAAAGAGCCGCGCTCGGGGTAGATGTCGCCAACACCAAACAAGCGCACTTTGATTCCGTCGGCGAGTGTGAGGCGATGCTGATCGAGCAACGGTTTCATTTTCTTTAAACTGAACTCCCACACCGCCACATTAAGCGAGGCCTTTTTATCGCCACTGCGCTCGACGATGTTGAAATAGGTGTGCTTGCCACGCCCATTAAATCCTTCAATCTCTCCCTGCACCCACACGCCTGCACCAAAGGCGTCCTTCAATACGCCATTAACAACATCAATAAATTGGCTAACAGAAAGTGTTGGATCTTCTTCAGGCAGCAAAGTTGCCTCCAGCC
>JBILOM010000151.1:0-2639 GCA_044374495.1 Ilumatobacteraceae bacterium
TGGAGAAGGAAAAACAACTACATCGGTAGGTCTTGCACAGGCAATGAAGCACATCGGCAAAGTGGGGCTGCTTGCATTGCGTCAACCATCAATGGGGCCAACATTCGGCATAAAAGGTGGTGCAGCTGGTGGCGGGTATAGCCAAGTGATTCCGATGGAGATTTTGAATCTGCATCTCACTGGCGATTTCCATGCCGTTACTGCTGCACACAATTTGCTTGCAGCCATGGTTGATAATCATCTGCATCAGGGCAATGCGCTTGGTCTGTCGCTTGACAAAATTACATGGAAGCGCGTTCTTGATGTGAATGATCGTGCACTGCGTAACGTGACGATTGGTCAGGGTTCAAAAGAAGATGGAATTGAACGCACGTCTGGTTTTGACATCACTGCAGCTTCTGAAGTGATGGCACTGCTGGCATTGGCGACATCTATGGAAGATCTCCGCGCTCGCCTTGGTCGCATTGTTGTGGGGTACACAGCAAGTGATGTGGCGGTAACCGCCGAACAGATTGGCTGTGCCGGTGCGATGGCCGTCATCTTGCTTGATGCAATCAAACCGAACCTGATGCAAACGCTTGAAAACACTCCGGCGCTTATTCATACGGGGCCGTTTGGAAACATTGCCACAGGAAACTCGTCAGTGATTGCAGACAAGATAGGCATTCACATGTGTGACTACCTCATTACCGAGGCCGGCTTCGGAGCGGACATGGGTGCCGAGAGGTTCTTCAATATCAAGTGCCGCGTTTCAGGTATGAAACCTGATGCTGCGGTATTGGTAGCAACTGTTCGTGCGCTGAAAGCCCACTCTGGGTTGTACAAAGTTGTTGCGGGAAAGCCGTTGCCGCCGGAGATGTTGCAAGAGAATCCTGAAGACGTTCGGGCTGGCGCAACCAACTTGGCCAAGCAGATTGAGAATGTACTTGCACACGGAGTCTCGCCAGTGGTTGCGATTAATGCGTTCCCCACAGATTTTGCCAGCGAACATGATGTGATTCGCGAAATTGCAGAATCTATGGGTGCGCGTGTTGCTGTGTGCACTCACTTCTCTGACGGTGGTGCTGGTGCAGTTGATTTGGCGCATGCGGTTGTGGCTGCGTGCGACGAACCGAACAACTTCCATTTTCTGTATGAAGAATCTGCGTCACTGAAAGACAAGATTTCTGCGGTTGCAACCAAGATTTATGGCGCTTCTGATGTTGAGTATTCAGATCTGGCGAATGAACAGCTTGCACGGTACGACGCAAATGGTTTCAGTCATCTGCCTGTGTGCATAGCCAAGACGCACCTCAGTATTAGTGGTGACCCCACGTTGAAGGGCGCGCCCACTGGGCACACTTTGGTAGTACGTGAAGTACGAGCGTCCGTAGGGGCCGGATTCATTTACCCCATAGTGGGCAATATGCGAACCATGCCTGGCTTAGGGGCTGACCCCGCTGCTTTGCATATTGACATTGGCCCAGACGGGCGAATTGTAGGTTTGTTCTGATCTATTTGCCGCGAAGTGCAGCAACGATTGGTGCGCATTCGTCAATGTTTTCAGCGCCAACAATGGTGTAACTGAAACCCCAACGCTCGCGACGCTCGAGTAGTTGCTCAATGCATTCCTCAACGGATCCGATTAGAGCAAACGGTGATGCATCGATCATGTCTTTTGACACGCCGAACATTGATGAGATGCCATCGACAGTTGCAGCGCGATCATTTGTGACTTTTACAAAGAATGTACGAATGTTCATTTCAATGTCATTAATTCGATGCGCACCAGCGGCCGCAACAATTGCAACTTTCTCGTCTACAGATTCTGCGGTCATGGTTGAAAGGGCTTCTGGCCCAACTACGCCAGCGGTCAATGTGCCGTTGATGCCAATGATGTCAGCTTCGCGAGCCGCATATGTCAAAACACGCTTGCCGCCGCCACCAATGAGAAGTGGTGGACGAGCCTGAATCGGTTTTGGCTGGCCGTTGTAATTGGTAATGGTGTAGTGGTCGCCAGAAAATGAAAACGAACCTTCAGCCATGGCACCGCGAATGACTGCAACACCTTCAATAAAACGATCGATGCGTACCTTGGGGGAGTCATATGGCATTCCGGCTTCTTCGTAATCGCTGATCATCCAGCCAGCGCCGAGTCCAATGTCGAGACGCCCGTCTGAAAGTAGGTCGATTGTTGCAAGTTCTTTTGCAAGGACAACTGGGTGTTTGTAGTCATTGTCGAATACCAAAGCACCAACACGAAGTGTGGTGGTAGCACTTGCAGCAGCCATTAGTGCGGGTACGGGTGCTAACTGGTCTGTGAAGTGATCAGGCATGGTGAGAACTTCATAGCCTGCTGCCTCTGTACGGCGAGCCAGTTCAGCCCATCCTTTTGCTGAGGTCTCTTTTGAGACTTGAACACCGAATCTGAAACCGCGATGGGGGAATTGTGACATAGAACAACGCTACCGAAATGGGTGACACGATGCATCAAGCACAGACAAGTACGGTGTTTTGTGTTGTGAAGTCCCCACTGAATTGGTCCATACGCTTTGGCGTTGCCCTCGTGGCATCTTCGATGTTGTTGACGGGCGCGGTAGTTGGCGCAGCACCACAAGTGTGGCGGGCGCTAAATGCGCACCAAGAGACTCCTGTGGCAC
>JBILOM010000057.1:0-8297 GCA_044374495.1 Ilumatobacteraceae bacterium
TCTAGCCTTATTGCGTGACGTATCCAAAGGTTGAATCCCAGCCGAACTTTCCTCAATTGGAAGAAGGCGTTCTGGCGCGTTGGGAACGTGACCAGACTTTTGCAAAGAGCCTGGCTGCGCGGCCCGTTGGCACAAACGGCGACAACGAGTTCATTTTCTACGATGGTCCTCCCTTTGCAAACGGAATGCCGCACTATGGACACTTGCTAACAGGGTTTGTAAAAGATGCTGTCCCTCGTTATCAAACAATGCGTGGGCGTCACGTTGATCGTCGATTTGGTTGGGATTGCCACGGGCTTCCTGCAGAAGTAGAAGCTGAAAAAGAATTAGGTATTGCAGGGCATCCTGCTATTGCCGCATTCGGAATCGACAAATTCAACGATGCATGCCGCACAAGCGTGTTGCGTTACACCGATGAATGGCAGCGATATGTCACGCGCCAGGCTCGCTGGGTTGATTTTGAAAATGACTACAAGACACTTGACACGCCGTACATGGAAAGCGTCATGTGGGCCTTCAAGACCCTTCATGAAAAAGGGCTGATCTATGAAGGTTTTCGTGTGCTCGCATATTGCTGGCGTTGCGAAACTCCGTTGTCGAATACTGAAACCCGAATGGATGACGTCTACAAGGATCGTCAAGACCCGGCTCTCACCGTTTCTTTCACTCTTGATTCTGGAGAAAAGATTCTTGCGTGGACGACAACTCCGTGGACCTTGCCGTCTAACTTGGCGCTCGCTGTTGGTCCCGATATTGATTACGCCGTTCTTTCGCACCCTGACGGCAATACCTACATACTGGCTGAGGCTCGGTTGGGTTCATATGAAAAAGAACTTGAGGGTGCAGAAGTTCTACGCACCATTAAGGGTCGCGACTTGGTTGGCCGCCAGTACACGCCAATATTTCCTTTCTTTGCCGGAACGAAAAATGCATTCCAGGTCCTGGGTGCTGAATTTGTGACCACAGAAGACGGAACTGGTGTTGTCCATATGGCGCCTGGTTTCGGTGAAGACGACCAAATCGAATGCAATGCCGCTGGTATTCCGACTTTGTGCCCCATGGACGAACATGGTTGTTACACAGCTGAAATAACCCAATGGGTTGGGCAACATGTATTCGAGGCCAACTCAGACATCGTTCGCACCCTGAAGGACATGGGCATCGTCGTGCGTCATGATTCTTACAATCACTCGTATCCGCATTGCTGGCGTTGTGCTGAGCCTCTCGTGTATCGGGCAATTTCTTCGTGGTTTGTAGAAGTCACAAAGTTCCGTGATCGCATGGTTGAGCTGAATGAACAAATCACGTGGTCGCCCGAACACATCAAAGATGGTTCATTTGGTAAATGGATAGCTAACGCGCGCGACTGGGCAATCAGTCGTAATCGTTTTTGGGGATCACCAATTCCTGTATGGAAGAGCGACGACCCTACATACCCGCGCCTTGATGTGTACGGAAGCCTCGCTGATCTGTCTCGTGACTTCGGGGTAGAGGTCACTGACTTGCACCGTCCAAGCATTGATGATTTGGTGCGACCAAACCCAGATGACCCAACGGGTAAGTCAATGATGCGTCGTGTTCCTGAAGTGCTTGACTGCTGGTTTGAGAGCGGCTCAATGCCGTTTGCACAAGTTCATTACCCATTTGAAAACAGGGAATGGTTCGACAATCACTACCCAGGTGATTTCATTGTGGAATACATCGGTCAGACGCGCGGATGGTTCTACACCTTGCATGTTTTGGCGACTGCACTTTTTGATCGACCATCTTTCACTTCGTGCATTAGCCATGGAATTGTTCTTGGTGACGATGGCGCAAAGATGTCGAAGAGTCTGCGCAATTATCCAGACCCGATGGCAGTGTTTGACTCACATGGTGCTGATGCAATGCGTTGGTACCTATTGTCGTCACCCATTTTGCGTGGCGGTGATTTCTCTGTCACTGAACAAGGAATGCGCGAAACAGTTCGACAGGTTCTGTTGCCGCTGTGGAACTCGTACTACTTTCTTGCTCTGTATGCGAACGCAGATGGAATTTCTGGTGTGGTTCGTGCTGATTCGGTGAATGTTCTCGATCAATACGTGCTTGCCAAACTCTCAGACACAGTTGAATCTGTCACGTCGTCAATGGATGTGTATGACCTGTTCGCAGCTTGCCAAACAATTAGAAATTTTCTTGATGTGCTCACGAATTGGTACATCCGCAGAAGCCGCGACCGTTTCTGGGCCGGCGATCAAGACGCCATAGATACGTTGCACACAGTGCTTGATTACGTAACACGCATTGCAGCGCCACTTCTGCCACTTGTCACTGATGAAGTATTCCAAGGACTCCATGGGGCAGAGGCGGGAAGTGTTCATCTCACCGATTGGCCCTCGTCGCAAGAACTTCCTCGCAATGCCAGCCTGGTTACGGCAATGGATATGGTCCGCGATGTTTGTTCGTCTGCGTTGTCAGTGCGTAAAGCTCATGGGCGTCGTGTTCGCTTGCCGCTTGCAACTCTGACTATTGCAGCTGCCAATGCATCATCGCTCGAGGGCTTCCTCGACATTGTTCGTGATGAAGTGAACGTTCGTGATGTGGTTCTCACAGCTGACGTGGATTCGATTGCGTCACATGAATTGCAGGTTGTACCGGCAATTGTTGGTCCTCGGCTTGGGCCACGTACTCAGGCGGTCATTGTTGCTGTGAAAAAGGGTGAGTGGACTCAGGATGGTGATGTCATCAATGTTGCTGGTGAGTCGCTTCAGCCAGGTGAGTATTCGTTGAAGTTGGTCACGCAAGCAGGTTCTGCCAGTGCGCCACTGCCGGGCGGAGTTGGCGTCGTATTGCTTGATGTCAATGTCACAGCCGAATTGGAAGCCGAAGGGTCAGCACGAGACATCGTGCGTGCTGTGCAGCAGGCTCGCCGTGAAGCTGACCTCGATATCTCAGACCGAATCATTGTGACTTTGTCCGTTGATGATGAGTTGAAGGCTCAGATCCAGCCCCACGTCGGTCTCATTGCAGGCGAAACCCTTGCCATCGAAGTGCTCTTTGACGCATCAGGGGAGCGCACCGTCGCGGTTGAGGGCGCCCTAATAGGGGTCACTGTCGCGATTCCTGGTTGAGAAAACACCCTTTTCGGCCGTAGCCTCACGGGGCAACACGGGCGGATGCCCGATGCAAGGAGAGAGTGCTCATTATGGCAACGAAGAAAAAGACCACCCCCGCGAAGAAGGTTGTCAAAAAGGCTCCTGCAAAGAAAGCACCAGCTAAGAAAGCAGCTCCAGCCAAAAAGGCTCCTGCAAAGAAAGCCCCTGCAAAGAAAGCTGCTCCAGTAAAGAAGGTTGTGAAGAAAGCTGCACCTGCGAAGAAGATCGTAAAGAAAGCTGCTCCAGCGAAGAAGGTTGTGAAGAAGGCTGTTCCAGCGAAGAAGGTTGTGAAGAAGGCTGTTCCTGCGAAGAAGGTTGTGAAGAAGGCTGTTCCTGCGAAGAAGGTTGTGAAGAAGGCAGCGCCTGTAAAGAAGGTTGTTCCTGCAAAGAAAGCGGCTCCTGCAAAAGTTGTAGCTGCGGCTCCTGTTGTTGCTACGCCAACTCCGCCACCAGCACCTGCAAAAAAGGTTGCGAAGAAGCCAGAGCCACCAAAGCGTCCCGTCATTGTGAAGGGTCCTTCAGAAGATGGCATCACTTCATCAAAGGATTTTGATTTGAAGTTCCTTTTCGCACAACGCGAAGCACTTCAGTTAGAGCGCATCAAATTGGTGGGCCAAGCAAATCGCCTCGAGAGCGAAGCAAACGCGATGATCGCTGATGCTGAAATGGGTGACGTGAAGTTTGACGATGAAGGCGGCGAAGGCGACACCATGGTCGTTGAGCGTGAGCAAGATCTTGTGTTGTCAGCAGCAGCTCGCCAAACAGTTGAAGAGATTGATGCATCACTTGCTCGAATGAAAACTGGTGAGTACGGCTATTCGGTTGTTTCGGTCTTGCCAATTCCTAAGGAGCGTTTGCGCGCAATCCCTTGGGCAACAGAGCTTGTTACTGAACGTGCCGGTGGACTAGGACGCCGTTAGGCGTTCCAGCACACCCGTGTTCGCATTTCGCCGGCAGGCGATACTCATTGTTCTTGTGGTTCTGCTTGACCAAGTGACAAAGTCCTGGGCAGTGTCAGCATTGGCCGATGGTCGAGTCATTCACATCATTGGTTCATTGCAGTTCTCGCTCGGATTCAATAGCGGTTTTGCGTTCTCACAAGGACAAGGTCTTGGCCCATTGGTAGGTGTGTTTGCAATCATCGCCGTTGGTTTCCTGTTTCGAGCCGTGCGTAAGGCCACGACTCAGTTGTCTGCAGTTGCATTGTGTGCGATTGTCGCTGGCGCAATTGGAAACATTGCCGACAGAATTTTCCGTGGTGAGGGTTGGCTACATGGTCGAGTCGTTGATTTCATCGACTTGCAGTGGTTTCCAGTTTTTAATGTTGCAGATTCATCGATAACTGTGGGTGCATGTGCACTTATTGCTGCCATGCTGATGGAAGCACGTAGCGGAAAAGGTGTTGACAGCACACATGAAAGTTGAAGAAACACTGCCATCGGCATTGAACAATGAACGGCTTGATCGGATTGTGTCGCTCATAGCGGACATTTCACGTACTGATGCGTCGAAACTGATTGCTAGTGGCGGTGCCACTGTTGACGGCACGCCAGCACCTTCCGGGAAAGTGCGTTTGCGTGAAGGACAAGTAGTTGTTGTAGATCTCGACATGGTTCCTGTCGCTGAACCTCCTGGTCCAGACGCAAGTGTTGTGCTTGACGTTGTGTATGTCGACGAAGACATCATTGTGGTGAACAAGGCCGCTGGTCTTGTTGTGCACCCTGCGTCTGGTCATGGCCTCGGAACATTAGTGAACGGCGTATTGGCTCTGTATCCAGAAGTAGCTGACGTAGGTCAACCTGCCCGTCCCGGAATTGTTCATCGTCTGGATGCTGGCACAACGGGAATGATGGTGGTTGCGCGGTCGCAGCGTGCGTATGACTCGTTAGTTGCAGCACTGACTGAACACGAAGTAGGTCGTGAGTACATTGCTCTTGCGTGGGGTCACTTTGATTCACCAACAGCAGTTGTTGATGCAGCGATGGGACGTGACCCACGCGACCCGATGCGTATGGCTGTTGTGCATAACGGTAAATGGGCTCGCACGCATCTTGAAGTTGAGACCGAATTCAATCACCCTGCGTTATTGACATTGGTGCGATGCTCGCTTGAAACAGGTCGCACGCATCAGATTCGTGTGCATCTTGCTGCTGTCGGTCATCCAGTTGTTGGGGACTCTATGTACGGCGGTGCAAAATCAGCCCTGGTTGCACCACGACCCATGTTGCATGCACGTCGATTGACACTGATTCATCCTGGTACCGGGGAAGAGATGTCATTCGAAGCAACGTTGCCTGCCGATATGACAGCAATCATTGAAAAGTGCTCGTTCGAGATTCCTGACAAATAATTTCCGCTACTCAGTGGGAGTGCGGAGTGTTCTTCGGCCAAGGGCCTGTGCCTGTTGCGGCTGATGCAATAGTGGCAAGCGTGTAGTCATTCAAGTGATCGCGCATATGGTGAGCGGCAACATCCCAAATTGCAAGCAATACACATTGTCCCTCGTGGTCACACGAGCCGTCTTGATGCGGTTGCCCAAAGTCGCCAAGCGTGATGGGGCCATCAACTGCAGAAATAATGTCGGAGAGGCGAATGTCGCTAGGGGCTTTGGCCAAGACATAACCGCCTCCGACTCCTCGTTTCGAACGAACAAGGCCTGCACCTTTTAGGGCGAGAAGAATTTGCTCGAGATAGGGCTGGGGTAGTGCAGTGCGCTCGGCGATATCTCTGACAGAGGTCGGCAGTGCGGTCTCGGAATGGAGCGCTAGCGACAATAGGGCTCGACAGGCATAATCGCCTCGCGTAGAAACTCGCACATGCCCATCGTAGGTGGTTGGATAGTGAGGTGAGTGTTCCGTCGCCAGTTCTGCCCAATTACGCCAATGGGTGCCTCTCGGGCGTCATCCCTGCCTTGTGTGCTCCAGGAGGCCCACGAAGCGTGCCTGCGTGGATGCCAGCCACCGTTAGCGGAGCACAGCGCGTCGTTGTACTTCTGATTGACGGCCTTGGCTGGAATCAGCTTCACACTCACAAACACTGCATGCCCACATTGTCTGGTTTCGAAGGCTCGTTCATTACCACCGTTGCTCCGTCGACTACTGCCACGGCGTTGACCTCACTCACAACTGGCCTTTCCCCGGGGGAACACGGACTTCTCGGGTACCGCATCGATATGGGTGACACGGTGATGAATGTGTTGCGGTGGGGAGACGAGAACGGGGATCTACGTCGCCGGTATCCGCCCAATTTGGTGCAACCGTGCCCACCGTTCCTTGGCTCGCGAGTTCCGGTTCTTAGCAAGGGTGAATTAGAGGGAAGCGGGTTCACATTGGCCCATTTGGCAGACGTCAAGCACATGGGTTGGCGCGCAGCGAGCAGCATTCCGGTGCTTGTTCGTCAGGCTCTCGATTCTGGTGAAGATTTCGTCTACGCCTATTACGACGGCGTGGACAAGATTGCACACGAACGTGGCTTTGGCGACTTTTATGATTCTGAATTGCGCGCTGCTGATGGGATAGTTGCAGACATTTTGTCTGTTCTGCCGCCTGACACTGTGTTGATAGTGACTGCAGATCATGGTCAAGTTCATGTCGGCGAGCGCACCATTATTCCTCCGCGGGAAATTGTTGATCTCGTTGATCATCAGTCAGGCGAAGGACGCTTCAGATGGTTACACGCAAAACGTGGTCGCGCTGCGGCTCTGGTTGATGCGTGTTCCATGTATACAGATGTTGCATGGGTGGCGACTGCTGATCAGATAATCGATGAAAAATGGTTTGGGCCGCGCATGAGCGAGGAAGTGAAACGTCGTCTGGGTGATGTGGCTCTGGTAGCTCACCAGCCTGTGAGTTTTGAAGAACCTCTCGATAGTGGGGCATTCCCGTTGGTCTGCCGTCACGGTTCTTTAACGGCAGACGAAATGTTGGTCCCTTTACTTGCGAAGAGGGCATAAACGACAATCCTTGGCGTCTCTGATGCCGAAGGCGCACCCGACTGCTAATTTAAGAACTCGCAGTGCAGTTCACTTGCTCGACAGCACAGGGCTGTCAGTGAGTACAAAAGGAGTCGGGAAAGTTCGTGGGTTCGTCATTTACACACCTCCACGTTCATACTGAGTACTCCATGCTCGATGGAGCAGCCCGACTCGACGAGTTGGTGTCAAAGGCAGTCTCTGACGGTCAACAAGCTCTCGGCATTACTGATCACGGCAATATGTATGGCGTCATCGAGTTCTATAAAGAATGCGTCAAGCAGGGCATCAAACCAATTCTTGGTACTGAGGCCTATATGGCTCATGATCATCGGTCAGAACGTATTCCTCGTCGTGGGCGGCTTGACGACAACGGCGGATCTGATGAAGGTGGCCGCAAGCAGTACTACCACCTCACTTTGCTGGCCGAGAACAATGAGGGATATCGCAATCTCATTCAGTTATCCAGCCTCGCCTTTCTCGAGGGGTACCACTACAAACCCCGCGTCGATTGGGAACTGCTTGAGAAATACTCCTCCGGACTTATAGCCACCACTGGGTGCTTAGGAGGCCACGTATTGCAGTCGTTGTTGAACGGCGACGAAAAGGGGGCAATCGCCAAGGCGTCTCGATTGCAAGATATTTTCGGCAAAGAAAACTTGTTTGTTGAATTACAGGACCACGGCATTGCGAATCAGCGAACCACGAATCCGAAACTGGTTGAGATCGCACGAGCAATTGGTGCGCCAATTATTGCCACCAATGATTCGCATTACGTCAACCAAAGTGACCACATGGCACACGACGCGTTGTTGTGCGTGCAGACCGGTGCATTGATGCGCGACCAAGATCGTTTCCGATTTGAAGGAAACGAGCACTACCTAAAGACTGCAGCCGAAATGCGCTCAGTGTGGAAAGACTTGCCAGAGGCATGCGACAACACTTTGCTCATTGCTGAACGTGCACAAGTTGATATCACCTTTGATGAATATCAGATTCCAGACTTCCCAATTCCTGCCGACTACAAGTCGCCCGCTGAATACTTGTCGTTCCTAACGTGGAAAGGTGCTCAACAGAGGTGGGGAGACAACTTGCCGTCAGCAGTTGTTGAACGACTCGCCTTTGAATTGAAAACAATTAGCGACATGGGCTTTGACGCCTATTTCCTGATTGTCTGGGATCTGATTCGCCAC
>JBILOM010000048.1:0-9288 GCA_044374495.1 Ilumatobacteraceae bacterium
TCCCAGTTCAGTAGGTGGGCGAACTACCGTAGGGAGTCTGTGAGTGATGAATCTGTAGAACTAGGAACCAATGGCCTCGAGCAAGAAAAGGCTCGCCGTCTTGGCTCTCTTGATGCACTTCGGGCACAAGGCACTAACCCTTACCCGTACCGCTTCGATCGCAGCCACACCCTTGGCGAAATTCGCAATGAATTTGGCACACTTGAAGCTGGCTCTGAAACCGACACTCACGTCAACGTTGCTGGCCGAATTCTGCTGAAGCGCGATCAAGGCAAACTCATCTTTGCCACACTGCAAGACCGCGAAACTTCAATTCAGTTGTTCGTGTCTAAGGCAATCGTTGGCGACGATGCATTTGATGCCATCAATAACTTGGACCTTGGCGACTGGGTCGGCGCAACGGGCATTGTCATGACAACACGTAAGGGCGAATTATCAGTCAAGGTTGATTCTGTTGTTCTTCTCTCAAAAGCTGTGCGACCTCTTCCTGATAAGTGGCACGGCCTAACCGATACTGACACTCGTTATCGCCAGCGCTACGCAGACCTCATCGGCAATGAAGAGTCACGCCGCATGTTTGCTGTTCGCCACGCAGTCATTGCCAGTTTCCGCCGTACCTTGCATGAGCGCGGATTCATTGAAGTTGAAACTCCGGTACTGCACGTTGAGCCAGGCGGTGCACATGCCCGCCCATTCGTCACTCACCACAATGCCCTCGACATGACCTTGTACCTGCGCATTGCGCTTGAACTGCACCTCAAGCGACTCATCGTCGGTGGCATGGAACGGGTATTCGAAATTGGCCGCGTGTTCCGTAACGAAGGAATCTCAACGCGCCACAACCCAGAGTTCACCATGATGGAGCTGTACCAAGCGTTCGCCGACTACACGGACATCATGGACCTCACAGAAGTTCTGTTCGTCAATGCTGCAAATGACGCGACCGGTTCATCCACAGTTTTGATTGATGACATCCCTGTGGATCTTGCTAAGCCATGGCGCCGAGTACGCATGATTGACCTAGTGAAAGAAGCGACTGGTGTCGAAGTGCATCCGTCACAACCGCGCGAGCAACTCGTTGCTCTTGCTGAAAAGCATGGCGTCAAAGTTCTGCCTCACTTTGGACCAGGAAAAATCATTGAAGAACTCTTCGAAGCAACCTGCGAAGCCGCGCTGCGTGAACCAACTTTCGTTACTGGCCACCCAGTCGAAATCAGTCCGCTTGCTCGCGTCGACCGAAACGACCCGCACCTCACAGAACGATTCGAGTTGTTTGTTGGTGGTCGTGAGTTAGCAAACGCATATTCAGAGCTGAATGACCCTGTCGAACAACGTCTTCGCTTTGAAGACGAACAAAAGTCAAAAGAGGCCGGCAATGCTGAAGCCGGCTCTGTTGATGAAGACTTCTTACGTGCCATGGAATACGGAATGCCTCCAACAGGCGGCCTTGGTATTGGCATGGACCGCTTAGTTATGTTGATTGGCAACGCACAATCAATTCGTGACGTCATCTTGTTCCCTACTCTTCGCCTGGAGGCTTTCTAATGTCAGATCACGCATGGGGTGTTGGTATCGCAACACTTGATTCACACGGAGCAACACTGGAAGTGCGCTTTCGTACCGTAGGCCTCGGGAAGTTTTCTCCTGCCGACGCACCATCGCATCAACCAAGTGTTGATACAGATCGTGATCGCGGTGTGGCATTTGAAGCAGTCACTGTAGAGATTGAAGTATCTGCTGCGCCAACTAGTGCAGCAGATGTTTACTTACGTCTGAACTTATTGTCACAGCGCTTTGTAAAGCCACGCACCATCAACCTTGACGGCGCATTCGGTTTGTTGCAAAACGTTGCATGGACTTCACGTGGCCCGGTTGCTGTTGAGGCCCTTGAATCCGTTGCATGGAACCTGGCACAACGCGGTGAACATCTTGTCGTGCACGGCGTTGACAAATTCCCACGCATGACCGACTATGTGGTCCCCTCAGGTGTTCGCATTGCAGACGCAAGTCGCGTTCGCCTTGGCGCACACCTTGCCCCTGGCACCACTGTGATGCACGAAGGTTTCTGCAATTTCAATGCCGGAACATTGGGTGCATCAATGGTTGAAGGTCGCATCTCTGCTGGTGTCATCGTTGGTGATGGGTCAGACATTGGTGGTGGCGCGTCAATCATGGGAACACTCTCTGGTGGCGGAAAAGAAATGGTCACCATCGGTGAACGATGCCTACTTGGTGCTAACGCAGGCATCGGAATCAGTCTCGGTGATGATTGCATCGTGGAAGCAGGTCTCTACGTCACTGCTGGCACTGTTGTCATTGACCCTTCAGGTTCAAAAGTGAAAGCCAAACTTCTCTCTGGTCAGTCGAACTTGTTGTTCCGCCGCAACTCATTAACTGGCGCAGTCGAAGTCATCGCTCGCTCTGGTTCATGGGGCGGCCTCAACGCTGACCTTCATAAGAACTAATGACACCAGAGGAACTAGAAACTCTTATTTCGGTGCGTCGCAGCAATTTGTTGATTGACGCATCTAAAGAAGTTGACTCTGCACTAGTTGACCGCATTGTGAATTCTGCTCAATGGGCGCCAAACCATAAGCGCACCTGGCCACTACGAATTGCCGTCATCACCGGTGATTCCAGGAAAACCCTTGGCAATGCAATAGCTGATGCAATGGCAATTCATGGCGACGACGAAATGAAAGTCACAAAAACACGCGGCAAGTTCATGCGGTCACCAATCATCATTGTTGTCGCATCAGCAGAAGGTGCAACAACGAACGAGACTGAAGAGAACAAGTACGCAGTTGCTGCCGGTGTTCAAAACATGTTGTTGATGGCAGAATCCTTTGCACTCGCCGCATTGTGGGGATCGCCTGCAAAAGGCGCGAATGGTGCAATCACTACTTTGTGCTCAATGGAACCCACGGACCATGTGATTGGCATTGTTTATCTTGGATGGCCAACTCAATCTGTTGCAGCTCCACTTCGCCCAGAAATTCACATCACTCGTCTGACGTAATCCTCTGCGGCCGGAGAAGTCAAAGCAAACTTTCCATGAACTCAAGGCGAATTACGCGATACATGATGACTGATTCTTTATGGACATCATGGAAAGTTTTTAGAATTGTGTAGGTGATAAACGAGGCAGTTCAGGAGAAATTGACAACTCCTCAACGCGATGCCGCGCTAGACGGCCTTCGCGCACTTGCCATTCTCCGAGTCATTACATGGCATGCAAGCGGATGGTCGTGGACGACCTGGATCATCTCTTCTGTTCCCGCCATGTTTGTGGTAACTGGCGCATTGCTAGCGCGTTCGTTGCAAAAGGGATCTGCGTTTCAAGTTCTATGGAAACGTTTCAAGCGCCTGCTGGCGCCATTGTGGTGTTACTCCATAGTCGTGTATGCCCTCTCGCTTTACTTTCAGGTACGTACGTCAGCAATTTGGACATTTTTCCTCCCGTTCAACCAACCAACATCCCTCATTGCAAGCCAATGGTTCACTTCTGCAATGTGGTACCTACGGGCATATGTATGGGTACTAGTACTTGCCCCTTTCATATACGCACTCACACGTCGGTGGAAATCCCTTATTCCGGCCGTTGGCATTGTTGCAGTAGTGGCATTCGGAATTTGGAATACCGACACCACCGGATTCAGTTGGGCAGTCGGAGACATTCTGTTGTACTCCACTTGTACCGCTGCGGGCATGGCGTGGCTCGTACATGGTCGACCATCTACGCGAACTCTGCACTACGCAGCAATTGCCTTTCTCGCAGGTACATGCGGGTGGTTGCTGTACCGGCAACCACTAGATGGCGTTGTCAATAACGATCACGTACTTCATCTCTTCGTAGGTGGTTTCTGGACTGCTCTCCTATTGCATTTTCCAAACACGTTGTCGTCATTTTCCACGACGGCCGTGTCTCGATTTCTCAACAAGTACCCGCTCAGTGTTTATCTGTGGCATTCCATGGCCGCTTGGTTCTTCTGGCAATTGGTTCCAAAGAAGATTCCGACAGACCTACGAATTCTTCTCATTGTTGGCCTGACATTTGCAGCATTGCCAGCGGTCACATACCTCGTCGGGCTTTTTGAACATCGGAAAACAGGTTGGTTCACTCTTTTTCAAGTTCTTCCACGGATTCTGCTACTTGCTGCAATCGTGACCTCCATCAATGTTGGACCGCTAAGCAAGAAATTGGATTTTGTACGTACACCGTTGAATCAACCTCTTCCACCTTCTGCAGCACCAAAGGTCGTGAAGATTGATGTTGAAGATGACGTAAAAAAGTTTCTAGATTCTTCAGCCTTTAAAGACGACACATGGCCTCTTCGTGAATCTGAAATGCAAACAATATTGGATAATCGCACGAAGGAAATGGGGCTTGGTCAAACCCGAGCAATTGTCGCCAACCGTGATGGCCGCATTTGGCATGGAATCTCAGGAAACATGAGAGCTTTTGACCAGCCGAGCCTGATTGGAAGTCTCACCAAGACATTCACCACCACATTGATCATGCAGTTGGTTGACGAAGGAGTCCTGTCCTTAGATGACCCAGTAGGTGGAATGGGAATGGGCTTCAAACACAGCCAAATCACTATTCGTCAACTTCTCACACATACGTCTGGACTCTCTAAGTACAAGACAAAGAATGGCTACGTGGCAAAAGGCACAACACCCATGGACGTGCTGCGGTACGTGAGTGAACAGCCACTGCGAAATCCACCAGGGTCGTACGTTAACTATTCGACTTCGGGCTTCTCGCTTCTCGGATTAGTGCTCGAGCAAAAAACTGGGAAGACTTTTGAAGAACTTCTTCGCAGCAGAATTACTGATCCTTTGGGGTATCAGATTTCAACTTTTCGGGGTGATTACGGAAGCATCGGATTCTCAACGGGTGGAATGATGATGACGATGGACGACCTAGCTGATTGGACTCGTCGCTATTTCTTTGACCGAACCACTACGAAAGAAGCGTGGGATTGGGCAATGCGTGACACCACTGGCATGGGTGCACATGGCTACTGCCCCTGCCGCAACAAGACTTTCTTGGCGCTCGGTCATATCGGCGGACGAACATTTGCGTCTGTCGATGGCGATGGAACTGTCGTGATTATCGACACGACCGGAATTCTTGTTTTGAACAATTACAAGAAAACGCAAACATTTGCCCAAGAACTACGTCTCGTTGCAGGCGGTGGAAAGAAATATCTGTACCCATGATCACGACAATTTCTCGCCTCCACCAACGGACTTTGTATGCCGTAGCAATTGCTCCTGGACTTCTATTCATGTCTTTTCTTCAATGGCAATCAAGCGAGAACCCATGGGGCTCACGCCGGTTCACATTGTTCGACGATGCGATGATTTCGATGGACTACGGACGAACCCTTGCAAAGACTGGAGAGATGGTCTGGTTTCCTGGCGCACCCCGTGTACAAGGATTCACGAATCCGTTGTGGACCCTTTGGATGTCCTTCATTCATCTGATTGGCTTTGACGGCTCATCCGCTGCTCTGTTGGTGTCACTCACCGGAATCCTTCTCATTCTTGCTTCATGCTGGGTCATCTTTGATCTAGTGCACACCTACAGCACTGGCAACAATCGCCTCATCGCAGTTCTTTCAGCAGGTTCTCTGCCTTTTCTGTATCCGCTTACGTACTGGACATTGCGAGGAATGGAAGTAGGTGCTCTCACATTCTTTTGTCTTCTTTTGTTACGAGCAACCGTCAACCACATTCGGGACGGCAGGGTACGCATCAGTTTTTCTATGATTCTTCCGATTGTTCTTGGTATCGCCACGCGACTTGATTTCGCAATCTTTTGTGTGGTTTCAGTTGCAGCACTTCTGATGTGGGGGCCCGCCTACATCAAAATTCGACTTGTTGCTATCTACGGCGCGATAGTTGTTGCCATTGCAGCGTCAGTGTGCCTGGCTCAAAAGCTGTACTGGGGAAGCTGGCTACCGAACACGTATCACCTAAAAATGGATGGTGTCTCACCAATTGACCGCATCGCTCGAGGTATTGCCTCAAGTGCCAAAACGACAGCTCTGTTTGCAATTATTGCCGTAGCGCTTGTCTTCCAGATTCGTTCAAAAGATATGCATCAACGCGTGGTTGTTATCGCGTCAGCAATGTTCCTCGCTATGGCTACGTATGCCGTGTACATCGGTGGCGACGCATGGGAAGCCGAGATGTTTAACCGTTTCTACGCCACAATTCTCCCGCTAGTGCCACTCATCATCGGCTTATCTTTCAATACTGTTCGGCAACGAATCACTCCATTATTCGTTTCACTTGCCCTACTGGTTACCTCAATTGGTGCTGGCGTCACAGTGAATCCGTTCGGATTCTCAGAAAAGCACCTTTACATCGTGGCCATTGTGTCAATTGTGAGTGCTCTCATAATCTTTCTCATCTCGTTCATTCCACGTGATGGTCTCATGGCAGTCGCTGTAATTGCAGCAGTGTGCGCAATTGTCAGTGCGTATCCGGTGGCGCAGCAATTAAAGAACAACGACCTTATGTTGACCCGTACAAATCTTTTTGTCACTGAATCCGTAGAGACCATGCGAGACACAACCGAGACGGGAGCAAGTATCGGCACCGTTTGGGCGGGTGTTCCCGCCTACTACTCGAATCGAACAACGTTGGATCTCCTTGGAAAGAATGACACGTTTATTGCGACAAGTGCCCCTCATGGCGACTTTTTCCCTGGGCATAACAAGTGGGACTACAACTACAGCATCGGCAAACTGCAACCTGATGTAATTTTTCAAACATTTGATCGTGGTCTGGAGAATAATCTCCACCAACGAATCACGAATTGGGGATACAAGAAAATGTGCCCCATTACCGGAACATTCGGTTCACGGGGTTACTACTACCGCACAAACAGCAAGCAGATTAAGTGGAATTCACTACAAGAATGTTTGTCGTCCTAGAAACGCTTGATTAAGTCTGCGAACCATTCGTCGGGATTTTCAATACGACCACGTAAAGAATCCCATGTGCGCTCGATTCCATCGCGACCACGTTGCGGATGTGAAGCAATATGGTCAGCAACAACACGCGAGCGATTCAATACTTCACTATCGGCAACAACCTCTGAAACAAGCCCAAGCTCCACCATGTCGGCACCCACGATGCGATCGCCAACCAAGACAACACGGTCTGCAACTGCTTGCGAATGTTTTAGGTGTAGCCAGGCTTGACACATTGGCGCCGCAACCCCCATTGCAATCTCACCCACTTGCAGAAACGAAGATTCGCCTGCAACAACAATGTTCGCCGCCAACGCAAGCGCCGCACCAGCATTAATGGCGTACCGCTCGAGAGCGACAACCACAGGCACGCGGCACTGATACATCGCAGCATGCACTTCTACCCACGCGGTCAAGGGTTCATTCTTAAGGTCAGCACCAGCGACTTTTAGGTCGATACCACTACAGAATGCGCCACCAGAACCTGACAACAAGATGCAACCAACGTCAGAAGGAACATTGAGAAATGCATCGCGTAATTCAACTGCTAGTTGTTGCGTGATCGCATTCTTTCGATCTGGGCGATTCAGAACAATGTCGAGTCTGTTTCCGACTCGTTCAACAACGACGCTCTGTTCGCTCATGGTGAGTGCTACCGACCAGGCTTATAGGTGCCGTACACGTCACGTAGGGCATCACTGACTTCACCAAGGGTTGCGTGAGCCCGCAACGCCTCTTTCATCGGAATCAAGATGTTGTCTGTGCCACGGGCAGCGGCACGAACTTCTTCAAGAAGTACTGCAACCTTTGCATGGTCACGATTCTCCTTGAACTTCTTCAGACGTTCCAATTGACCAACAGCAAGAGTTGGGTCGATTGGGAACACATTCGGCTCCCCTTCGCCTTCTACCGTGAACTTATTGACGCCAACAATCACGCGCTCGTCATCGTCAATTGACTTTGTGTATTCATACGCACTCTGTTCAATTTCGTCCATTTGGAAGCCAGCTTCAATGGCATCAACAGCACCGCCCATTGCATCGATGCGCTCGATGTATTCCCATGCAAGACGTTCCACTTCATCAGTCAATGTCTCAACGAAATATGAACCAGCAAGTGGGTCTGGGGTATCAGCTATTCCACTTTCGTACCCAATAACTTGCTGCGTGCGCAATGCGATACGAGCAGCCGCTTCAGTCGGAAGACCAAGCGCTTCGTCGTAACCGTTCGTATGCAAACTCTGCGTACCACCCATCACTGCAGCCATTGATTGCAGAGCAACACGCACCACGTTGTTCAGTGGCTGCTGTGCAGTCAAGGTGCTACCACCAGTTTGTGTGTGGAACCGAAGAAGCTTGCTTGATTCTTTCTTTGCACCGAAACGTTCAGTCATGATCTTGTGCCACATACGACGGCTAGCGCGGAACTTGGCTACTTCTTCGAAGAAGTTGTTGTGACCATTCCAGAAGAACGACAAACGTGGTGCGAAATCATCAACATCGAGTCCTGCATCAACTGCAGCCTGAACATATGCGATGGCATTTGCCAAAGTAAATGCGATTTCTTGCACGGCAGAACTTCCTGCCTCACGAATGTGATACCCCGAGATTGAAATGGTGTTCCATTTCGGAATGTTCTGGGCACAGTACGCGAAAATATCAGTGATGATGCGCATTGAAGGGCGCGGTGGGTACACGTATGTACCGCGTGCAATGTATTCCTTCAGCAAGTCGTTTTGAATTGTGCCGCTAATGGCAGACGACGGAACGCCCTGCTCTTCTGCAACCAATTCGTACATCAACAACAGAACTGCTGCAGTTGAGTTGATGGTCATTGACGTTGACACTTTGTCGAGTGGCAAATCTTTCAACAACATGCGCATGTCTTCGAGAGTGTCGATGGCAACGCCTACTTTGCCAATCTCGCCTTCGCTTCGGGCGTGGTCTGAGTCGTAACCCATTTGAGTTGGCAAGTCGAACGCACATGAAAGTCCGGTTTGGCCGGCCTCAAGGAGAAACTTGAATCGCTGGTTCGTTGATTCAGCAGAACCGAACCCGGCGTACTGACGCATGGTCCACAATTTGCCCCGGTACATCGTTGGATACACGCCACGTGTGTATGGCGCTGTTCCTGGAAGGCCCAGTTGCGTTGCAGGGTCCCAACCGGCGAGGTCATCGGCCGAATAGAGGGGGGCAATGTCAATGCCAGAGTCAGTGCGCTTTATTTCGTCAGCCATGGGGGTCAATCGTACGAGCCACCACCGCTGGCGACATATTCCTAGAAATTCCTAGGAAGCAGC
>JBILOM010000172.1:0-2616 GCA_044374495.1 Ilumatobacteraceae bacterium
CAACAATGGTTCATCTTCACCAATGCAAAGTGCAACGGTCTCGATTGCATCGTGGACAGATTCAGACGGCGTAATTCTCTGGCCAAAACCACCGAGCATGACTGGATACGACGGTGTGATATCAGCTGATGCGACACCAACAAAAGTTGTAATCATGTTTCCCCCGAGTAGGCCTCGGTACTGAAACTAAGCCTTTTCGGCGGCAACAAACGAGTCGAGCGCGGGACCGCTCTCAAGACTTGTAATCAATGCGTAACGCGGGAAGTCATGATTGTGAACAACAACGTGCCATAGCCGCTGCGTGTCAACAACGAATCGAGAACCCTTACTCAATGGCACCCGGCGTTCTGTTGCCCGGTCTGGCAAACCATCTGGCCCGTTATCCATAAGCAACATATAGCTGTCAGGGCTGTCGGTGAGTTCCAGCCAAGTACGAACGACCCAACCTTCATTCTCCGGGTTGAAACGGTTGTTGTCATCACGGTGAATGTTGCGCAAAGCCTGTTCATGATTCTGCGGCTCTAGTTTGATGATGCGAACACGACCGAAGTTTGCACCAATGGAATCAACGTATTTCTTCAGTGTTGGGGCAGATGCTGCATTCGAAGTCCACAGTGCATCTTTGTCAGTTTTACCTTTGTCCCAAAAACCACGGCAATCAAGTTCACCATCAGCAGAAGCAAGTGGTGCAAAGTTTGTGTCACCGCCACTCTTCCAATCCATGTACTCAAGTGATTCCCATTCGGATGCAGGAACATCAAACGGTGCGTTACGTAGCGCGACAAAACCAGTTTCAGCTAAACAGTCGAGACGAACATGTGGTGTCTGCAATGGAATTGCAACGGACCAGTGTTCTTGTGTTGGCCAGAATGCGGTGCTCATGAGTTCATTGTACGGAGTTGTGAGTGCTGATTGAAAGGACCAATGTCACGGTTGCATGGTGGTAGTTGCACCTATCGGTACAAAACCCGTAGCCGGTGGCAGTAACAACACTGTTCCTGCATCAACACGATCTGGATTCCTAATTTTGTTCAGCGCAACAAGAGCAGGCGCACTGATCTTTAGTCTTTCGGCAATCGCATACAGCGATTCACCGGGAAGAACTGTGTATTGCAATGGTGGCGCGGTGTTGGCCGGAGAAATGGTTGTACTCGTAGTTGTCGTGGCAACTTGCGTGGACGATGATGATTCGCCATCAGTCAACAGATACGAAAAGAACGCAAGCAGTCCGAACAAGCATGTGCTCCATAACAAATACATATGGAGCCGAGTGCGAAGGAACATTGATGTCATGTTATGTCGGTCACAGCCTGATGCGCAGTACGCCCCCATAAGAGAATTCGAATCGCACTGTTCTAATCTGTATGGTTCATGACTCCTGAGACTCGCTCCTACCCCGGCGCCGAACGCCCAGCCCGTTCATACCGTCACAATGCCGATGGTGTTGGAATTGCGGTCTATGAATGGGGTGCCGAATCAAACCCACCACTCTTCTTGGTGCATGGTGGATCTGACTTTGCTGGTACCTTCGACGTTTTCGCCCCTCTCATCGCTGCAGCTGGCTATCGCGTCATCGCGTGGGACCATCGCGGTCACGGCGACAGCCAACATGCCGCCCTCTACGGATGGGACGCAGATATCCGCGACGCGCTGTCGGTGATGTCTGCAATCACCAACAAAGCTGCTCCCGTCATCGCGCATTCAAAGGGTGGAGCGCTCATGATGCAGCTCGCCGACTCATGCCCCTACCGAATTTCTGCAATGGTCAACATTGATGGCATGCCGAGCAAGCGTCGTATGCCAGACGTTCCCGATCATGACCAGTCGCGATTGCTTGCAGACTCCATTGGGTCATGGCTTGATTTCCGTCACGAAGCTGCAGCATCAGAACGTAAGCCCGGCACATTGGTTGACCTTGCGCAGCGCCGCGGAAAAATGAATCCACGTCTTTCTATCGAGTGGCTTGAATACCTCGTAACAATCGGCGCGCAACAAGATGCAGATGGTTGGCGTTGGAAACTTGATCCCACAATGCGCTTCGGTGGCTTTGGTCCGTGGCGTCCCGAGTGGGCATCACTACGCATGGCTGCGCTCACTATGCCATTCCTCGGATTACTCGGCACTATTGATGAACCAATGGGTTGGGGTGCTCGCCCACGTGATGTGTTGCCATGGATTCCTTCAAGCGGTCGCTTAGAAGTTCTTGAAGACATTGGTCACTTCATCCATGTTGAAGAACCAGAACGCGTTAGCAAATTGGTTTTGGAGTTCTTGTCATGAACACAGTGATGTTGCAACACAACAAAGTCGCTCTTGCATTGCATGAGGTTCGTCCCGGAACTGGTCGTCCGCTTTTGTTCCTTCACGGATTAGGTGAAAGCGCAGCCATGATGTCGAAACTGTCTGTTGATTGGACAGGCCCCGTCTGGGCGCTTGATTTCACTGGTCACGGTGAGTCATCTGTTCCAGCAGGTGGCGGTTATTCCTCAGAAATCCTTATGGCAGATGCCGATATAGCCCTTCGTCACATTGGTGAAGCCACTGTTGTTGGCAGAGGACTCGGTGCGTACATTGCTTTTCTTATTGCTGGTGCGCGACCAACATTGGTACGCGGCG
>JBILOM010000052.1:0-8848 GCA_044374495.1 Ilumatobacteraceae bacterium
CGGCAAGGCTCCAGGAACAGTTGGTACCGAGACAGTGACTGTTGTGCGTGAAGGACGAAGTCGTGGTGCCACTGTAACTTTTGTTGTACGAGACGAACGAAACGGTACAAATACTTGCTCTGTGTCGATAATTGTTTGTGCAAGATTTATGCGTTCAAGATCTGCACGCGGTGTAGCACCCCCGGCAGCTTTAACGACATCAACAACACGAGCCGAAGACGACACGGAGTAAACACCAGGGCGAACAACAGCACCCGCAACATGAATTCGCACGGTCAACGGTGTTGGCAGAGTTGAAAGAGGCGTAACTATGCCAACACCGGACGCAAGTGGCACCACGGACTCAACCAGTGGTGCAGATGGACGTACCAATAGCCAGATACCGGCGACTGCGACGACAGTTGTCAACAGCCCGATGATGAGTCGAGTTACACCGATAAATGACACCCAGTAAGACACTTGTTTTTTAGTGACATTCCAGTTAGGTATTTCCATACCTGTCATGTGGCGAGCACAAGGGTGTGATTGGAAAATCTAAAACAGTTTTTGAGTTAGCAATTTTCTGTACTTGCCAGTGCGGGCATCATTCGGCCCCATGGTCTCCAAGATGTCCAAATACTCTCGACGAGCAACTTCATCATCTTTCACACGCAGCAACAAGGCATTCAGTTCCGCGTCAAGATTGTCGACAGGATTAATGGCCAATCGAGCCGTAGCTCCTAACTTGCGCACTTTGTCAGTCTCTGGAAGTCGCACCAGAAAGGTGAGAGCCTCTTCTGCTTTGCCAGTGCGAATCAGTAGATCAGCCAAGGTGCAGATTGCGTCTTCATTTCCTGGCGCCAACGCGACTGCGTCACGCAATGCTTCTTCTGTTCCGTTGGCCAGCAGTTCAATAATGCGGGTTTGCATTGGGTCTGGCAATAAAGCCTGAACAAGTTGCTGCACGTATTGGTCTGATTGTCCACCCGTGAAGTTATGGATGACTTTGCCATCCTTAATTGCGAACACCGCAGGAATTGATTGCACATGAAATGCCTGAGTCGCTCCGGGATTCTCATCAATATTGAGCTTGACTAGCTCAACCAGGCCCTCTGTAGCTGCCGTGGCTCGCTCGAGGATGGGCGTGAGGCTCTTGCATGGCCCACACCACGGAGCCCAGAAATCGACAATCACAGGGACGGTATGAGAACGCTCTACAACCTCGGTCTGAAAGGTGGCATCGGTGACGTCTAGGGACATAGGGGCACGATACAGGTAGTTTTTGTGGTGTGACTCTTCCGCATGGCATCAGCAACAACGTCGAGGGTTGGCTCGTCGCCAACATCAACGGAGCAACTGCCCCGTTTGCCTACACACAAATTGCAGGTGGGCATTCGAATCTCACATTCAAGGTTGATGATGCAGCTGGCCATTCCTATGTTCTGCGCCGCCCTCCTCTCGGCCATCGTCTTGCAAGTGCTCATGACATGGGTCGCGAGCATCGCATCATTGCCGGCCTTGCAAATAGCAACGTACCCGTAGCAACTGCTCGTGGTTTATGCACCGACGAGAACGTGAACGAATTGCCTTTTTATGTCATGGATTTTGTCGATGGACATGTTGTTCGTGACAAGGCAACAGCAGAGGCAATTCTTGGCCCCGATGGTTGCCGTCGTGCGAGCGAATCAATCGTTGACACCATGGCTGCAATACACGCAGTTGATCTGAAATCAGTCGGACTCGACGACCTAGGTCGACACGATGGTTACATTGCGCGCCAACTGAAGCGTTGGCACGGCAACATCGTGGAACAACGCACACGCGAATTGCCACTTGTCGACAGCGTGTTCGAAGAACTAATGGCGCGCATCCCAGTGCAGGCCTCCGCCACCATCGTTCATGGCGATTATCGCCTCGACAATTGCATGGTTGATGCAAAGGGCAATGTGATTGCTGTTCTTGACTGGGAGATCTGCACATTGGGTGACCCAATGGCTGACCTCGGGCTCTTGATGGTTTATTGGACTGGTCCAAATGACGATGCAAGCGCATGGTCAAATTCAGTGTGTACGGCAAAAGGTTTCTTAGATCGTGCTGATCTTGCTCGCCGCTATGCAGAAACCTCCGGCCGTGATATTTCTCAACTTGATTACTATGTTGCATTTGCTTACTGGAAACTGGCGTGCATTATCGAAGGTGTGTATGCCCGCTACTTAGGTGGAGCACTTGGTGATCGTGATCCAGCCGAACTTGAACCTTTCAAAGTTCAAGTTGAGGGCGCTACTCAAAAAGCCGTCCAGATGCTCGAGAGAATGAAATGACCCCTTCTGGCGCTTCGCCGTACACAGTACAGGGCGAACTACCGCTTCTTGACTCGCCAACTCTCATCATCATGATGTCCGGATGGATTGATGCAAGCGGTGCTGCTGCTGGCGCCATGCAACATCTCATCAATGCAACTGCATCACGCGATCTGATTCATTTCGATGGCGACACTTTTGTTGACTATCGCGCACGTCGCCCACTGATGGAATTACGTGAAGGCGTCAACACGCGCATCGTGTGGTCTGTTCCTGAAATGCGAGTCGGCACAGACGATGATGGTCGTGATCTGTTGCTACTCACCGGGCCAGAACCCGATATGGCATGGCACTATTTCGCAAACACTGTTGCCACGTTGGCCACACAACTGGGTGTAAAAACAGCTATTGGCATGGGCGCGTATCCATTTGGTGCTCCGCACACACGGCCAGTTGGCTTGTCTGCCACGTCTCCTGATGCAGCAATTGCTGAACGGTTATCTCTTACTCGCAGCACTGTTGATGTGCCCGCCGGAGTTGAAGCAGTTCTTGAGCACTCGTTGAACGACGCAGGCATCACAGCCATCGGGTTGTGGGCACAGATCCCGCATTACGTATCCACCATGGCGTACCCAGCAGCTAGTGCTGCCCTGGTTGAAGCAGCATGTCTCGAGGCTGGGCTCACCATCGACACCTCGGCATTGCGCAAGGAATCTGGTGTTCAGCGCGAGCGCCTTGACCAATTGGTATCGGGCAATCCTGAACATGCAGAGATGCTGGGCAAACTAGAAGCCGCCTACGACGCGGAACACGGTTCATTCGGCGCAATGAAGCCCGACGACGCCGCAATCCCTACAGTTGATGAGATAGCAGCGGAAGTCGAGCAGTTCTTGCGCGACCAACAAACAGGAGGTTGACCATGAAGGTTGACGGCGGAATCGGATCAAATCTTTCTCAGGTGCCACAGAGCGCGAAAGAAGTAGAAGCAGCCGGATACTCGGGTGCATGGACTGCTGAAACATCGCACGACCCTTTCTTCCCATTGCTCCTTGCTGCAGAGCACACAACAACACTTGAAATCGGAACTTCAATTGCTGTTGCGTTTGCGCGTAACCCGATGACTCTTGCAAACATCGGTTGGGATCTTCAGAGCTACTCAAAGGGTCGCTTCATGCTTGGTCTTGGTAGCCAAATTAAGCCGCACATCGAAAAGCGTTTCTCTATGGAATGGAGCCACCCAGCTGCTCGTATGCGCGAAATGATTTTGGCCATGCGCGCTATCTGGGATACTTGGCAAAACGGAACAAAACTTGATTTCCGTGGTGACTTCTACACCCATACCTTGATGACACCGTTCTTCACGCCAGACCCGTCAGAGATGGCGCCGTACGGACCACCAAAGATTTTCCTCGCAGGTGTTGGTGAATTGATGACCGAAGTTGCTGGCGAAGTTTGTGACGGATTTTTGTGTCACGGCTTCACCACCGAGCGTTACTTGCGCGAAGTCACCATTCCTGCGCTTGCGCGTGGTCGTGCAAAGGCCGGAAAGACAATGGAAGGGTTCGAAATTGTTGGACCAAGCTTTGTTGTTACCGGTACTAACGAAAAAGAAATGGCCGCAGCTGCTGCTGGCACACGCCAACAGATCGCGTTCTACGGTTCAACACCTGCCTACAAAGGCGTTTTGGAACTACACGGATGGGACGGCCTTCAGGACGAACTGAATGGCTTGTCAAAGCAGGGCAAATGGGTGGATATGGGCAATCTCATCACTGATGAGATTCTGAATACCTTCGCTGTTGTTGCCGAACCAGAGCACGTGGCACCGGAACTCATTTCTCGCTACGGAGACGTTATTGACCGTCTCAGCTTCTATGCGCCATACAAGGCAGACCCAACACGTTGGTTGCCAGTTATTGATGCACTGAAGAAGGCTTAAGCGCCCAAACCAACAAGCCAACTCTGCACATTGATGCCGAGCTTGTCCACGTCGTAGCCACCTTCTTGCAGAACTACTGCAGGAAGACCAAGTTGCTTCACTAATTCACCACACCGACGAAAGCCGTCTGTGGTGACTGACAAGTCACAAATTGGGTCAGTAATGAAAGTGTCGAGTCCTAAAGACACCACAATCATTTCTGCGCCAAATGCATGAATCTTGTTCAGAACATCAGCGAGGGCATTGACATACACATCATCGCCAGTGCGAGCGGCAAATGGAATATTGATATTGCTTCCTCTGCCCTTGCCAGCACCAACTTCGTCTGCATAACCAATGGTGTACGGGTACGCACGAGCGGGGTCTCCGTGAAGCGACACGTACATCACGTCATCGCGGTCATAGAAAATCTCTTGTGTTCCGTTGCCATGGTGGTAATCAACATCGAGTACAACCACTTTGACTCCGCGCGTACTTGCAACGTGATGCGCAACGATGGCTGCATTATTGAAGAAGCAGTATCCGCCGTACAGCGAAGTTGTGGCGTGGTGCCCTGGGGGCCTGCACAGACCGTACGCAGATTTCTCACCATCAAGAACCAGTTGCATTGCAGTCATTGCTGTATCTACTGCGCCGCGGGCTGCTTCGTATGTGCCTTCGGTGAGCGGCGTTGTAGTTTCGAAACACCACCAGCCAAGACGACCACTGATGGAAGCAGGTTCCGTTCCGAGCGACATTTTGTTACGTAACGCTTGGCTATAAAACACTTCAGGTGTCACTTCACGACAAGGACCAATGGCGTCTTGATACTCCTGCCATGCAGTTGTGAGAAAACGTTCAAGCCCCGAATCGTGAACTGCGTTAATCGGGTCAGTCCCCCATTGCGTAGGTAATTGGAAATCAAAACGAGAGTCAGCTGACAACACTTCGCGGATGATTTCACCGCGGCCAATATGTTCGAATGGTGAATGAACGGTTCCCTTTTCAATTTCCGTGTGCGGATCATGCAAAAGGTGCGCTGGGGTGTAAACAACTTTCATGCCGACAACACTAGAAGACTGTTAGTCAAAACTTGGGCGCGCACGAAGCGAGCGCTTCAGTTCTGCCATACCTGAGGCAGTTGCAATGGTCTCGATAGCGTCCCACAGCTTTGTGGCTTCCTCACCGCGAGGAATAGTGGAAATAACAGGACCAAAGAACGATGCTTCTTTTAGGCCACCGGGGTTGAAAGTGATGATTGGGGTTCCGACTTCTTTGCCGGCTCGGTCTAGTGCCAGTGCAGTTTCATCTGCAATAAGTCGGTCGAACGTTTCATCATTTACTGCCGCTGCCCACTCAGTAGGAAGTCCGGCCTGTGACAGCAATCCCGCAATATGTCCTTCAATGTCTGCGACAAAGAGTTCGCGCTCTTGCCTGTTGTGCAAGCTGGTACCGAGAGCGGTGTACACCTTTGCAACAGCATCATTGCCGGCCACGGAACGAGCCTTTGCTGCAACACGCAAACCAGACGTGCCTGCTGCATGTACTTCTTTGTATCCGGCAGGCATCGATGCGTAATCCATCTTGTCTTGATTCAGAATCTTGAGAGAAATGAACTTCCAAGAGACCTTGTAGTCGCGAAGTTCTTGAACTTCAGCAACCCAACGAGATGTGATCCATGCCCATGGGCATACAGGGTCGAAGAAAAAATCAAGGTCAGCCATGGCTAGACCCTAGCGATTTCGCGTTCTTCGTATGTTTCAATGAGGTCGCCAGGCTTCAAGTCTTGGAAGTCAGACAAGCCAATTCCGCATTCAAAGCCTTCACGTACTTCACGGACATCGTCCTTGAAGCGGCGAAGAGACTGAATTGAACCCTTCCAAATGATGGTTCCGTCGCGAAGGAAGCGCACCTTGGTACCGCGAGTAATGACTCCGGTACGGATGAAACAACCTGCGATGGCACCAAGCTTTGGAACGCGGAAGATTTCGCGCACTTCTGCTTCACCAGTAACCACTTCTTCAAACTCAGGAGCCAACAGACCGAGCATTGCGCGTTCCATATCTTCAAGAAGTTTGTAAATGATTTCGTAAGTACGAATCTCAACTTTTTCAGCTTCAGCGAGGTCGCGTGACTTGCGGTCTGGACGAACGTTGAAACCAATCAGAGTTGCGTTGGTGGTTGCAGCAAGAGTGATGTCGTTTTCGGTGATACCGCCAACGCCACGATGCACGAATGCCACCTTGACTTCAGGACGCTCTAGCTTGCGCAAACTTTCAGACACTGCTTCAAGCGAACCCTGAACGTCTGCTTTGATAACCAGGTTCAGTGTTGCGACTTCGCCGGCCTGAATCTGGCTGAAGATATCTTCAAGCTTGACTCCGCCTTGAACGCGAGAGTCACCACGCTGGCTGAGGACGCGCCGTGAATGTCCACGAGCATCACCAACTACACGTGCTGTCTTTTCGTCTGGTGCTGAACGGAATTCATCACCGGCCTGAGGAACTGATGACAAACCAAGTACTTGAACTGGAGTAGATGGCCCAGCTTCTTTGATCTGTTCGCCACGCTCGTTGATAAGCGCACGTACCTTGCCCCATGCGGCGCCTGCCACGATTGGGTCTCCGACTTTGAGTGTTCCCTTGTCAACCAAAACAGTTGCTACAGGTCCACGACCAATGTCGAGGTTTGCTTCAAGAACAACACCTTTTGCACGCCCAACTGGGTTTGCTGTGAGTTCTTCAAGTTCCGCAACAACTGTGAGTTGTTCGAGCAGGTCGTCGATGCCGAGGTTCTGCTGTGCAGACATTTCGACAACGATGGTGTCGCCACCCCATGCTTCTGGAACTAATTCGTATTCAGCTAATTGAGTAAGAACGCGCTGAGGATCAGCGTTGTCTTTATCAATCTTGTTTACTGCAACAATGATTGGCACATCAGCTGCTTTTGCATGATTGATGGCTTCGATTGTTTGAGGCATCACGCCGTCGTCAGCTGCAACTACAAGAACCACAATGTCAGTGACTTGAGCTCCACGCATACGCATCTTTGAGAACGCGGCGTGACCTGGAGTGTCAATGAAGGTGACTTTCTTGCCATCTTTTTCAACTTGGTACGCACCGATGTGCTGCGTGATTCCACCAGCTTCACCGGCAACAACATTTGCTGAACGAATACGGTCAAGCAGTGTTGTTTTACCGTGGTCAACGTGACCCATGACAGTGATGACTGGAGGACGTGGCTGCTGCATTGATTCGTCATCGTCGTCAGAGTCGTCGAACAATGCTTGTAGTTCTGTTTCTTGCTGTTGACCTGGATCAACGAGCAGAATTTCTGCGCCTACTTCAAGAGCGAATAGCTCCATCTGATCATCGCCAAGGCTCATGGTGGCTGTCACCATTTCGCCGTGCTCTAACAAGTAACGAACTACGTCAGCAGGTGTGCGGTTTAACTTCGGCGCAAACTCTTGTGCCGATGCTCCACGCTCGATGATGATGGTGCCTTCAGGCACTGGTGCATTGCTATTTGAATAGCTAGTGAACTGCGGCTGCAGTTCGTCGAACTCTGCCCTGCGACGCGCACGTGACTTCTTGCGAGGTGCACGACGCTGACCGTTGTTACGTGGGCCGCCAGGACCGCCACCGGGACGAGGACCGCCACCAGGACCGCCTGCGCCAGGAGCACCAGCACCAGGACCGCCGGGACGTGCGCCACCAGGACCACCAGGTCCGCCAGTGCGAGGAGCAAAACCAGTACGTGGGCCACCAGGGCCGCCTGGGCCACCGGTACGTGGGCCGCCAGGACCGCCAGTGCGAGGGCCACCTGGGCCACCAGGACCTGGACGACTGCCAGGACCAGGACGGAATCCAGCGCCACCAGGACCGGGGCGTGCGCCACCAGGACCAGGACGGAAACCAGGACGAGATTCACCAGGAGCGACGCGACCACCTGGAGGAGGAGGAATTGGCCGACCAGTTGCAGACATTGGGCCTGGAGGAGGCGGAATGGGTCGAGCCCCAGGAGCACCAGGACCGCGAGGAGGCATACCGGTTGGTGGCATGCCCGGAGGAGTTGACCGTGTCGACGGCGCAGGACGCGCTGATGGCATTGGGTTAATTGGAGGACGAGGAATCGAACTTGTAGGAGTTGGACGTCCACTTGAGATCACGCGTGATTCACCGATTGGGGTTTCTGCAACTGGTGCAGGAGCATCAACCACTGCGGCAGCGGGAGCTTCGACAACGGGAGCCGGTGTTTCAATTACAGGTTCAGGCGCTTCAGCAACTGGAGCCGGAGCAGATGCTTCGACAACTGGCGCTGATACTTCGACTGCAGGGGCTGCATCTACTTTTGCTGCAGCTGCTTTTTTAGCAGGCGCTTTTTTGGCGGCAGCTTTTTTTGCAGGCGCTGGCGTGCTTCCATCTTCTGCGTCAACTTTTTTGACAGCAGCTTTTTTAGCCGCAGCTTTCTTTGCAGGCTTTTCTTCTTCAGGTTGAACATCACGTTTCAACCCGTCCTTGACGGCCTTACGACGAACACGGTCAGCTTGAGCTTCTTCCATCGAGGACGACACGCCCTTGACGTCGATGCCCATCGTCTTTGAAAGATCGAGTGCTTCTTTGTTCGTGAGGCCGAGCTCTTTTGCAAGCTC
>JBILOM010000154.1:0-2601 GCA_044374495.1 Ilumatobacteraceae bacterium
TGTCGCAATTCCAAGAAACGGAGCAACGTGCTTCATGTAATTTGCTTGGTCATCGGCACGGATGGGATCCCCGAGTGCTGAGAGGGCCTTGGTCGTAAGGCGAGTTACTTGAATTGGCCAAACGGTCATTTCAGAGTGAGAGAAAGTTAGAGACCGAGGTGCTCTTTAACTCGTGCCACTGATGGGTTTGTCATTGATGTGCCATCAGCGAATACAAGAGTAGGTACCGTGCGATTGCCATTGTTGATGGACTCGATCAATGCAGCTGCAGTCTCATCTGACTCGATGTCGATCTGAATGAAGGGGATACCGGACTTTTCAAGATCTGACTTCAGACGCTTGCAAGGGCCGCACCAGGTGGTGCTGTACATGGTGAGAACTGGTGTCGACATATAAGTCAGTGTAGGACTATTTTTCGGTGGTTTTGTTACCTAGGAGGCCAATGCGCCCGAGAAGACTTGCCATGCCAGCAATGACTTAGCGACCAGGCTGAGAACGATATAAATGCGCTCGCCGTGAAGGTAGTTGGCCCATTTGCCCTTTGCTTTGTATTGCTTCCACTGCACGATTGCGAAGCAGTTAAACAAGATAAACAACGAGACAACGATGCCGATCACCCAGGCAGGAGCAGAAGCTTCCGATGGGCCTTTGGGGTGAAGAAGATTGAAGATCACCACTATCCATGGAACGATGCCAGCGATACAACCGAACCAGAACGGCAACATGTCACCATTTCCTGGAGTTGTGTATTTCTCCTGTAGCCATCCGAACAAGATCATTGACACGTTGACACCAAAAACGGCAATAAGTGTTGAGATTTGAGTAACACCGTTGAGTTGCAGAATGACGATGATCATGATGGAAGACGAGAGTGAGTATTCCACCCATCGATACACATTGATGTGTTTGCTTAGGCCGTCTGTGTAGCGAGGAAAGATCTTCGGTGACGTGATGAAGAAGTGAAAGAAAGCCGACAAGAAGAGGAACGCAGCAACCATGTAGCTGATGTTCAGGTTAAACAACTGAACCGGTGAAGAGAAACTGCCAGTGCCTGGTGCCTCGGTCATGTAGGTCGCGTTCACGGGAAGTTTTGCATCGTTAGCGAGCAGGATGATCGCGATGAACGATGCCAAATGCAGAAGCCCTGCATTTCGGTTTAGTTTGCGAAGACCTTTGAGTTCAGCTTCCATAAATACTCCTTCATGGCGATGTTGTGTCCGTATCCTTCCACAACTGGTGCCAGGAAGCGGGATGCCACTAAGTTACAGAGCAATGAATGTTGTTGATGCCGTAAATGCCCGCTTGTCGGTGCGCCAGTTTCTTTCCACTCCTGTCTCGGATGATCAATTGCGATCCTTGCTGGCTGATGCATCGCGTTCACCCAGTGGCGGCAACGTGCAGCCATGGCGTATCTATGTGGTTAATGGTGAATCGCTGACTCGTATGCGTGAGTTCTTGACCACACAACCACCAGTTGAAGCACCTGAGTACGACGTCTACCCGAAGAGCATCACAGAGCCGTATCGCACAAACCGTTTCACAATTGGTGAACAGATGTATGCGACTCTTGGCATCGCACGCGAAGACAAGCCGGGCAGATTGCGCCAGTTCGCGCACAACAATGATTTCTTCAGCGCGCCAGCAGCAATGTTCTGCTTTATTGATCGCCAGATGGGGCCACCACAGTGGTCAGACCTCGGCATGTTCTTGCAGACATTTATGTTGCTCGCGGTAGAGAATGGTCTCGCAACGTGTGCGCAGGAATATTGGTCGTCTCGCCATCAGGCTGTATCAACGTTTGTTGGTGCGCCAGAAAATGAGATGTTGTTCTGCGGTATGGCAATTGGTTACGCCGATACGGCTGCACCCATTAACTCACTTCGTTCTGAGCGCATGCCCGTTGACGAGTGGGCTCGCTTTATCTAACGCGAGTGATGGGTTTCGGCCTGTAAAACCAGTGCGCTTGGTCTGACATGGCGGTCAATATCCATAATGCCGAACTTCAGATCGAACCCGTGTAACCATTCGTAGTTATCAACCGCAGTCCAGTGAAAGAAACCCTTGACGTCAACGCCTCTCGCAATGGCATCGTGCGTAATGTCTAGTCCTGCTGACAGATACGCCGCACGTACTGAGTCATCGTCTGTGCCGATGCCGTATTCCGCTATCAGCAATGGAGTGCCAGGAAGTTCTGCGTGAAGTTTGTCGAGAATGAGCCGAAGACCCTCTGGCCAAATTGTGTACCCGAGAGGCGATGGCGGAGCATCTTCTGGGTACAAAGCAAGTTGTCCATTACGTACTCCGAAAGCGCAGTAGTACGAGAACCCAATCATGTCGAATGAACCTGCAAGTTCTGGACGAACGATTGGTGTGCGGTCAGCAACTTGTAGAACACCTGAACGGAATAGTTCAAGCCCTGCGTTCCAGTTACTTGCATAAAAGCGAGCGACAAAATCATGTGATGCGGGTTCGTCATCTAATAGATGAACGGTCGACAGGCCGAATACAGAAGCAACTGGGGCACCAGTTTTCTTCAGTCGTACTGCTGCCTCAGCTGTGGCTAGTTGCATTTGTTCTGTGACTGTGCGCCATTCTTCAAGA
>JBILOM010000049.1:0-9127 GCA_044374495.1 Ilumatobacteraceae bacterium
GCCTGATGGGTCGATCCATGCAAAAGAACATTGGGCTTGCGATTGATTTGAAGCTCATCAATGTGCCAGCAAGTGTTTTTGTTGATGTTGAAAAGGTTGATGACTTCGCACCAGAAGAAATCTGCATCATCTCTACAGGGTCTCAAGGTGAACCAATGGCAGCGTTGTCATTGTTGTCACGCGGAGAAAGTCGTTGGTTCAAAGTGGGCGAGCGCGACACCATCATTTTGTCTAGCCATGCAATCCCCGGCAATGAAGGCAATGTCAATCGTGTTATCGATGGTCTTGTTCGTGCCGGCGCCAAAGTTGTGCACTCAGGAATTGCTGATGTTCATGCAACAGGTCACGCTCAGGCAGACGAGCTAAAGACGTACCACTCAATCTTGCAACCAGAGTGGTTTGTGCCAGTGCATGGCGAGTATCGCCACATGCGCGCACATGCGGAATTAGCTGTCGTGATGGGTGCCGCACCTGATCATGTTTTGCAAGCAACTGATGGTGATGTGTTGGAACTGTCTGATGACGGTCTTGCATTCCACAGCACAGTGCCAGCGAGTTATTTGTTTGTCGATGGAATTGTCGGCGATGTTGGTCACGGCGTATTGCGAGACCGCAAGGTGCTGGCGGAAGAGGGCGTCGTTGTCATCGTGGCAACAGTTGACAGTTCATCGCACAAGGTGATCAACGGGCCTGAAGTCATTACTCGCGGATGGGTGTACGCACCAGAAGCCGATGCATTGCTAGACGAAGCAGAGGCACACATCGAGAAGGCCCTGGTGAAGGCTCTCGACGATGGAATCACCGATATCGACGGACTTGAGCGCGTGGTCCGTAAGGCTGCCGGCAAATTTGTCAGTGATCGCACAAAACGACGGCCGATGATTGTGCCCGTCGTCATGACCACCTAAATAGGCCGTTTTCGCTGCCTGCCTCACACCTATGGAGTATCCCGTAGGCAGGAACACCTCATTGGTACCCTTTTTTCATGTCTGCCAAGGGTTCTCGTCCACCGTCTCGGGGCACCAAGGCGCCCTCAGACACCCGCGCTGGGGTCAAAACCCCTCCGAAGGGCAGCAAGCGCCCACCCGTAAAGCCAGATTCGGCAGCCCGCGAAGTAGTGCGGGGTCGTGAAGTTGAGTTCTGGGGAGTCGGATGCATCAGCCTTGGCATTGTCCTCGTGTTGTCGATGTATCTCCATATGGCCGGGCCGCTTGGTCGTGCCATCGACACCACCTTTGGCTGGTTGCTCGGGCTTGGGCGTTTTGCATTACCAATGGTTGTTACTGGAATCGGTGTTGCCATGGTGCGTCGTCGCAGCATTCAGCATCGTCTACGCCTCACGATGGGTTGGACCATTGTGGTGTTGGCAATTCTTGGTTTCCTGCATCTTGTAAATGGCGCAGACAAAATTGTTGCCAGTGTTGATGCCATGTCACAAGCTGGCGGTTGGTTCGGTGCCATCATGGCCGAGCCATTGCGTTCAACAATAAGTTGGGCCGGCGCGTTAGTAGTTCTGTTTGCAATCGCCGTTGGCGGAACAATGTTGATTACCGATACAACAGTTCCTGAACTCATCATTGCTATTCGTACATGGACTGCAAAGCAATCAGGATCAGCTGCCACCATGGCTCGTAGTGCTTCATCGCGCGACGGATCATCAAAGCCATACGACGAATTCAGTAATGATGATTCTGATTTTGCGCCAGCACCCTCTGTGCGTGAACGTCCGCAAACCATTTACGACGCGGATTCAGACCCAGATCTTGTTCCGAAAAAGGAACGCGCAAAGCGTCGCCCTGAACCAGGCCGAATTGAACCAGTTACTCCTGAATTCGTAGGTAAGCCGGGCTCAAAACGTCCCGCTAGTTCAACTGAAGAATCAGCAGTTGGTGCACCAGCGGTGCCAGGCGTGTGGGTATTGCCATCAACCGACTTGCTCGGGCTCACAGAAGTGCAAGAAGTAAACAAGGCGCGTGTTGCTGAACGCGGTCGCCTGTTGGAAGAATCTCTTGCATCGCATGGTGTTGAAACTCGACTTGTCGGAATGACAGTTGGTCCAACAGTTACTCGCTTCGAACTTGAACTCGGTTCAGGTGTCAAGGTTGCAAAAGTCACCAGTTTGAACCGTGACATTGCGTATTCCATGGCCGCAACTGACGTTCGTATCTTGGCGCCCATTCCTGGAAAGTCTGCTGTGGGTGTCGAAGTACCGAACGAAGTTCGTCAACTGGTCTCTCTCGGTGACCTCATCTCCTCGCCAGAAGCTCGCGCAGCAACGCACCCTCTTGATGTGGCAGTTGGTAAAGACATTGCAGGTCGTGCAGTGTTCTTGAACCTTGCAGCAACACCCCACATGCTTATTGCTGGTGCGACCGGTGCTGGTAAATCAAGTGGTATTAACTCAATCTTGACGTCGTTGCTGATGCGCAGCACGCCAGATGAAGTGCGCCTGATTCTTA
The DNA here is from genome assembly GCA_044374495.1 of Ilumatobacteraceae bacterium. Classification (GTDB taxonomy): domain Bacteria; phylum Actinomycetota; class Acidimicrobiia; order Acidimicrobiales; family Ilumatobacteraceae; genus UBA2093. The sequence goes on from JBILOM010000049.1 coordinate 2,460, forward strand.
TTGACCCGAAGCAAGTGGAAATGGGGCAATATGCGCGCCTTCCACATTTGCTCACTGCTCCCGTTACTAACCCAAAGAAAGCAGCTAACGCTTTGGGTTGGGCAGTGAAAGAAATGGAACGTCGCTATGACCTTCTGGTTGAAGTGGGCTTCCGTGACATCGGTGGATACAACGCAGCATTTGATAAGGGCGAAGTAAACGACAACACCGACGAGAACGCCAAGAAGTACGAACGCTTGCCGTTCATCGTTGTGGTTGTCGACGAGTTGAACGACCTCATGATGGTTGCCGCACGCGATGTTGAAGAATCAATCACTCGTATTGCACAGAAAGCGCGTGCCGTTGGTATTCACCTCATCGTTGCTACACAGCGACCATCGGTCAACGTGATCACAGGTGTTATCAAGGCCAACATTCCTGCACGTATGGCGTTCGCGGTCAGCAGCCTCACAGACAGCCGAGTCATTCTTGATCAGCCAGGAGCTGAAAAACTGGTTGGTAAGGGTGACATGTTGTTGATGCCCGGCAATACAAACGTGCCAAACCGTATTCAGGGTTCATGGGTAGATGAAGACGAGGTTCGCAAGATTGTTGCGCATTGGCGTCGTCAGTCACCTGAAGTGGTCTACGTCTCTGGCATTGAAGGCGAAGAGTCAGGCGGCAGCGGTGCTGGCGGCCTCTTTGGCGGCGGCAGCGGCGGCGTAGATGATGAACTCATCAAGGCTGCAATTGAAATTGTTGTGCGCTCTGGGCTTGGTTCTACCTCCTTGTTGCAACGCAAACTGAAAGTGGGCTTTGCACGTGCTGGTCGACTGATGGACGAACTTGAAGAGCGTGGCATAGTAGGGCCAAGCGAAGGTTCTAAAGCGCGCGCCGTCATGATGAGCGTTGAAGAACTCGAATCAATGGGGGAGTAACACAATGGCCGACACGGCATTCACCGAAATCACTACTGGACTTCAATTTCCAGAAGGGCCGGTGGCAATGCCAGACGGCAGTGTCATACTCACCGAAATGTTTGCATCGCGTCTGACGCGAGTTGCGCCAGACGGCACCAAAACAACTGTTGCTGAAATCAATGGAGCACCAAACGGTTTAGCCGTAGGCCCCGATGGCGCTTTGTACTTGTGCAATAACGGCCATGCGTTCACTGCACTTAATGCTGGTGGCTTGTTGTACCCAGGCCCGTTTGATGAATCAAAATACATCGGCGGACGAATTCAGCGTGTTGATATCGCAACCGGAACAGTGACTGACTTGTACACACACTGCGGTGACACCCAGCTGCGTGCACCAAACGACATCGTGTTTGACAAACAGGGTGGCTTTTACTTCACAGATCACGGAACTCGCACAGAACGAAGCGCAGACCGCACAGGCATCTATTACGCAAAGCCAGACGGTTCATTTATTGAAGAGGTTGCGTTTCCAACCGACGGTCCAAACGGCATCGGTTTATCACCAGATGAGAAAACGCTTTATTGGGCAGAGACTCACACAGGACGCGTGTACCAACGCGCAATTACATCACCCGGAAAATTGGCTCCGCCGGATTCATCAACTGTGTTGTGTGGGTTGCCCGGATACCAACTGTTGGATTCTCTTGCAGTTGATGGTGATGGCAATGTCTGTGTCGCCACCATCGTCAATGGCGGTATCACCGTTATTTCCCCACAGGGCGAGGTGCTGCAACACATCGCTGTTGATGACCGCATTACGACCAATATCTGCTTTGGTGGGCCTGATTATCAAACTGCGTACATCACGGCGTCGTCTACAGGCCGTTTGTTAGCTATGAAGTGGCCATACAAAGGACTCAAACTGAACTACTAGTAGGCTCAGACGGATGGTTCAGCGCTACTACATTGAGACTTTGGGGTGTCCGAAGAACCAGGTCGACTCAGACAAAATCGCTGGCAAACTCATAGCTGACGGACTTGTCGCCACCGAAGATGCATCAAAGGCTGACGTTGTTGTTGTCAATACGTGTGCATTCATCGAAGAGGCACGCAAAGAGAGCATCGACACGATGTTGTCGCTTGATGACACCCGCAAACGTTCGTCACGGCTCATAGTCACTGGTTGCATGGCAGAGCGCTACGGCGACGAACTTGCCGAAGCATTGCCAGAAGCAGATCAGGTTGCAGGTTTCGGGGTTCCGCTACAGCTCACTCGTAAGCCAATTGCTGTAACAGGTGAAATTCCAAAGTTCGACCTACTGAACCTGCCCCGTCCGAAATCAACATCGCCGTGGGCATACGTAAAGATTGCTGAAGGCTGTGACCGCAGTTGTGGCTTCTGCGCTATCCCTAGTTTCCGTGGTCCGCAACGCAGTCGCGACGTTGCCTCAATTCTCACCGAAGTGGAACAGCTTGAAGTTCGCGAGGTGGTGCTGATTGCACAAGACCTCGCAAGTTACGGCAAAGACCGTCCCGATGAATTGGGTGCTGGCTCCATTGTGCAACTGGTACGTGATGTTGCAGCCATGGCCGACTGGGTTCGCCTGTTGTATCTGTATCCAAGTGACTTGTCTGATGAATTGATTGACGCAATCTTGGATACGGGGGTTCCGTATTTCGACCTGTCGCTGCAGCATGCAAGCAAAGAGCATCTTCGCCGCATGAAACGTTGGGGAGACGGTCCACGATTCCTTGAACGCATCGCCCGCATTCGCACCCTGTCTCCTGATGCCGCTTTCCGTAGCAACTTCATTGTTGGCTACCCGGGAGAAACCGAAGAAGATCACGACCAACTGTTGTCATTCGTTCGTGATGCACAACTCGACTGGTGCGGATTCTTTGCCTTTAGTCCCGAAGACGGCACTCATGCGCTCACTCTTTCGAACCGAGTGGAAGAAGGCCTCATGAATGAGCGCCTGGCCGAATTGCGCGAACTGCAAGACAACATCTCTGCTGAACGTCGCGACCTTCTGCTTGGTGAGACCATTGAAGTTCTTGTTGACGAGCCCGGTATCGCTCGCTCATTCCGTGAAGCACCTGAAATTGACGGAGTAGTTCAAGTTCCTGAACATCTTGAAGTGGGTCGCTTTCACACCGTTGTTGTGGACCAAGTATTTGGCCCAGACCTCATTGCAACTGAAGCACCAGGGAAGTAACACATGGCCTTTGACGAAACAGCAATTGTCACCTGGGCCAACATGGTCACAGTTGGGCGAGTTCTTGCTTCTCCATTTTTGTTCATGCTTATTCCGGATGATGGACGTGGTTCGTACGTCGCTCTTTTTGTGTGGATTGTGCTGTGTAGCAGCGACGGTTTCGATGGATACTTGGCTCGCAAGCACGGCATTACTCGCAGCGGTGCTTTCCTTGATCCGTTAGCCGACAAAATTCTGGTGCTCGGCGCCATGTTTACTCTTGTCAGCCGTGATGTGTTCTGGGTAGTTCCGGTGCTCATCATTGCGGCTCGTGAAATCGGCGTCAGTTTGTATCGAGTATTTGTCGGTTCGAAAGGTGTCTCCATGCCCGCCAGCAAGACCGCAAAGGTGAAGACAGTTAGTCAACAGCTTGCAGTTGGTTTTGCCCTTGCTCCATTTGCAGTGGTTGACCAAACATGGACATTCACTATTTTCATGTGGATCGCCGTTGCTCTCACGCTTCTGAGCGCTGCTCAGTATGCGGTGAAAGCTCTGCGCTAGTGACACTTACTGCACTAAGCCCGCAAGAGCGCGCGGTATTACAAAAGCGCACGCTGAACACCTTGATGGTAGGCCAAATCATCGGCGCTGCAGCTCTTGCTTCTGCAGTCACTGTTGGTGCGTACGTTGTACAAGACATTCTGGGTGACACAACACCGTGGGGTGGCATTGCAACTGCAACCGCAACCATGGGTACTGCAGTCATGGCGCAAGTCTTGTCGCGCATCATGATGCGTCGTGGTCGTCGTCCTGGATTGCAATTGGGATACGCGCTTGCAACTGTTGGCGCAATTCTTGCCGCTGTCGGTGCTGAACTCGGATCCCTTGCACTGTTCATGATCGGCCTTTTCCTCTTTGGTAACGGCCAAGCATCAAACTTGCTGGCCCGATACGCCGCAACTGACTTAGCGGAACCCCATAACCGGGCTAGCTCAATGAGCCGCATCGTGTTCGCTTCAACATTCGGCGCAGTCTTCGGACCGCTACTCATCAGTCCGGCTCAAATTGCTGGTCAAGATTGGTTTGGCTGGGCGAAGTACACAGGCCCGTGGGTCTTTTCCAGCATCGTGTTGTTTGGCGCATTTCTCAACACCACTATTCGTTTACGCCCTGACCCACTGGTCATCGCCGGCGGCATCAGCCCGAAGAGCACCGTCAAACTTCCCAGCATTACGGAGGCTCTCACGATCGTTGTTGATTCTCAAAAGGGTCGGCTTGCTCTTGCCTCCATGGTTATCTCGCAGGTCACCATGGTTGCCGTTATGACAATGACCCCGGTGCACATGAAGTTGCACGGTCATGAATCACTCAGTCAGTTTGTTGTGTCGCTGCATGTGGCCGGCATGTTTGCGTTTAGTCCACTAGTGGGGCGATATGCAGATAAGAAGGGCACACATCACGCCGTGCTCGCTGGTTCTTCGATTTTGGTATTGGCAACTGTCATGTCTGCTCTCAGTGGAGAGTCTTCGCTCATTCTGTTTCCTGCGCTGTGGTTCCTCGGAATCGGCTGGAACTTTGGACTCATTGGTGGGTCAGCAATGTTGTTGGAATCAGTTCCCGACGACAAGCGTGTCACAGTGCAAGGTTCAGCAGACTTGATGATGAGTTTCTGCGGGGGACTAGCCGGACTGTCGTCAGGCTTTATCCGTAAAGCATTCGGGTACCACTTGCTGTCAGCCTCTGCGGCACTAGCGGCTGGCGTTCTTCTTGTGTGGGCCTACTATGCGTTTCGGCGCATGCAGTTGCAGTCCACTGTGGCAGGCTAAAAGCCATGAAGTGCAATGTTGTTGCCGTTGGTACAGAGCTGTTGCTCGGCCAAATAGTTGATACCAACTCTTCATATATTGGCGAACAACTAGCAGCTGTTGGTATTGGGTCTCATCTGCAACTCAAAGTGGGCGACAACTTGGCGCGAGTGGTTGCAGCTATTCGCCTGGCACTTGAAGATGCTGATGCAGTCATTATCTGTGGCGGTCTCGGCCCAACGCATGATGATCTCACTCGCAATGCACTTGCTGAAATCATGGGTGTTCCACTTGAGCACAACGACCACATCGCCCAATTGATTACAAACCTCTTCGCTCAACGCAATCGTTACATGGCCCCGAACAACTTGAATCAAGCACAAGTTCCACGCGGAGCAACAATCATCGAGCAAACTCGTGGTACCGCACCTGGCCTGATGTGCCCTGTTGGTAACAAGGTCATGTACGCAATGCCCGGAGTGCCACACGAGATGTACGACATGATGGCGCGTGCCGTCTTGCCAGACCTTCTTCAGCGCAGTGGGGAAGCGAGCGTCATCAAGAGTCTCGTACTGCGCACCTGGGGCGAAAGTGAATCTGCCCTCAACGAACGACTCGACCCCATCATCGACGAACTCGAAACCCTCGGAAACCCGACGCTCGCGTTCCTCGCAAGCGGCTGGGAAGGCATCAAGGTTCGTCTCACAGTGAAGGCAGCAACCGATACCGAAGCTGATGCACTTCTCAGTACTTGGGAACACAAAGTTCGCGCACTAACTGAAGACCTTGTGTTCGGAACAAACACTGACACCATGGAATCGGTAGTGCTCGGCCTGCTCGAACAACGTGGTTGGACATTAGGCATCGCCGAATCAGTGACGGGTGGCCTTGTCGGCGGTCGCATCACGTCAATCCCTGGTGCATCACGAACGTTTCGCGGCGGCGTCATTAGCTACGCAAGTGAAGTGAAGTTTGAAGTGCTCGGAGTCGACCGTGGTCCTGTTGTGTCAGAACAAGCAGCAATACAAATGGCCGTCGGCGCGCAACGAACATTGAACGCAAGCGTCGGGCTCGCACTCACTGGGGTTGCTGGCCCAGACGAACAAGACGGCCAACCCGTTGGCACCCTGTGCGTGGGTATTGCATTCCCCGATGGCAGAACCTTTTCCAGTATCTCCCAACTGCCAGGCCAACGCGATCAGATGCGCCAATTCAGTGTGATTAATGCGTTGTCGTTCCTACGCAAGCTTCTCCTCGCCGAGCCTCGGTAGAGTTGTATTCAATGCCCTCGTAGCTCAGTCGGATAGAGCAACGGACTTCTAATCCGCAGGTCGCAGGTTCGATTCCTGCCGAGGGCGCCAATAGAGGCAACTTTCCCGTTCTGAATGAGGCTTTGAGGGGTCAAAGCCTTACAATTGCAGGGTGGAATTTAAGAAAGATGACATCGTCATCTACCCCCAACATGGCGCCTGCAAAGTAAAAGGCAAAAAGAAGCACGACTTCTTCGGTACGGGGAAAAAAGAGGAGTACCTCATCCTTGAGACCATCATCAATGAGATGACACTCCAGGTTCCAATGTCGAAACTGGACGAAGTCGGTGTGCGACCTCCAGTGAACGCAGAAGAACTCGACGACCTTGTACAAGTGCTTTCTAAGCCAGACCCTCGCGTACCAAGCAACTGGTCACGCCGTTTCAAGAACCACCAAGAGAAGTTGAAGAGTGGCGACGTCTACCAGGTAGCAGAAGTTGTTCGTAACTTGGCAGCGCG
>JBILOM010000068.1:0-7668 GCA_044374495.1 Ilumatobacteraceae bacterium
TAAATCTTCGGCCAACTGATGTGCAGTATGTTGCACACTGTGGCATAACCCAATTGTCTTGATGGTTGATGTTCGAGATATTGCCCAACACAACATGCTCATCGGATTCACATAATTCAGCAAGAGAGCATCAGGACACAGTTCTTCCATGTCTCGACAAATGTCAAGGATTACGGGAATAGTCCGAAGACCGCGCATGATTCCGCCAATTCCCAATGTGTCTGCAATGGTTTGTTCCAGACCGAACTTCTTCGGAATTTCAAAATCAATCACGGTCGATGGCTTGTACCCGCCCACTTGAAACATCGTGATGACATAGTTTGCACCGGTTAATGCCTTGCGCCGATCAGTCGTTGCTTCCACTGTGGCTGCCACACCAAGAGTTTCAATAATCTTGTGCCCAACAATCTCTGACGTACGAAGTCGTTCTTCATTGATGTCGTGCAGAACAATGGTGCTTGACGACAGTTCAGGAAAACTAAGAATGTCGCCCATGAGGTTGCGCGCAAATACTGTGCTTCCAGCGCCTATGAATACGATGCGTGCCATTCGCCCATGGTAGGCGCCCCGCTAATACCTACAAGACATTTGTGGCAAGAAGCACCACGGAGACGGCGCCTATCGCAAGGCGATACCAACCGAATATCCGCAAAGAATGTGACTCTAAGTAGCCCACCATCCACTTCACTGCAATTACAGCAGTGAAGAATGCACAGACAAGACCAATTGCCGGGGCGAGTAATCCGAATTGATCAACCAGTTCACTTCCGTGTTTAGTTAAATCGAGTGCCGTTGCAGAAGACAATGTGACAAGACCAAGCAAGAAGCTGAACTCGATTGCAGCAGACATCGATAAGCCCACTGCAAGAGCAGCAATAAGCGTGACCAGGCTTCGGCTAACTCCTGGCCACAAGGCCAAACTTTGTGCGCATCCAATAATGACTGCTGCCCGAATCGGCATTTCATGAAGAGCGACCGTTCCCACGGTTGGTTTCCACATGAGAAGAACTACTCCTCCGACTAGCCATGCGATAGTTACTGGTACGGGTCCAAATAGTGCACTCTTCATTGCGTCTCCAGCAACAACACCAATCATGGCTGCGGGCAAGAAAGCAACGACCAATCGAATCAGAAAGGCCCGACCATCTGCATCGGCACCGACAAGGCCTCGCGTTGCTGACCACACACGATGGCGATACAAAAGCAGAACTGCAAGAATTGCGCCGAATTGAATAGCTATTGAATATGTGTCTGCAGCACTAGAAGATCCAGATCCAAATCCGATGAGCTCACCCACGACAAGAAGATGCCCCGTAGATGAGACGGGCAAGAATTCTGTGATTCCTTCAACAATTCCCAAAAGCACTGCTTGAGGGATCGACAAGAGACCAGAGAACATAGTTTCCAGTCTGGCACTCGACAGATCTAAGAATCAGTCAATCAATGCCCACAAGGAGCCATTTGACTTGCGGCCATCAATCTTCAATGTTCCGTATTTTGATGGATACTTGTAATCAGATGACATCGCGACCATCACAGAAAGATCAAGTACGAGACATGCTGGCCCTTTCTGAATCTTGAGTGCATGCTTCGTGCCAGGGATGAGAGCGTTGACAACAGGCATAGTCACCCGTTGACGAACTCCAATTGCATCTTTATGGGTATATGCCATTGTTGATAGCGGCAAACCTTGGCTAGAGGCAATCGAAACCTGCATACAAATCGCATTGGGGTCTGTTGCTTCCGTGGCCGCAATAAACTTTCCAATTGTTCGGCTCTCAAATTCCATCTGAACAAACTCAATTGAATCTGACATCGATGTGAATCCCTGTTCGATTACCGATTCAAACACAGCACTTCGACTATTTGTAATTGTCTTGTCAACCGGACGAGTGCCCCACACGCAATAGTCGGCACCACTGACACCGACACATGGTCCAACCGTCTTGCGTCCTTCTGTCTTGATTACGGGAATTGTTTCTGCTGGCGTTGAGATCTCTGGTGCTACTGGAATCGTGGTTGTCGACGTTGTGGTTGTCGACGTTGTGGTCGAAGTAGTTGAACTAGTTGAACTAGTTGATGTCGTTGTGGTTGGCGCACTACTTTTCCCTGAGCAAGAAGCTAGAACAATACAAAGCCCTGCGATTACGAATACTTTTTTTGACATATTTCTCATTTCACTACGATGTTCGCTCGAACTGTTTCAGAACCTGACGTTCCGCGTCCCGATAAAACGACGCTGACGACTGATCCACTTGTCAGACCCTTAATCACACAACTTGTAGCCGATGTCTTCTTGCACGAACCAGTCGATGGGTTAACAGTTACAGACTGAACAGAACCAAGCGAATCCGTCGCTTTCCATTTCACACTCACGACTCCGACCACATTGGACGAAATGGTCGGCGTAATGGCAAGTTTGCCTGAAGTGATCTTTCCGTTAGCGGCTATGCGCAAAAGTCCATATCCACTTGAATAAATCTTTACAGTTCCTGTTGACATAACGCGGCCGTAGCAGTAGTTCGCTTTCCCCTTCATCTTTGGCAGGCGGAAAGTCTTTGAGTTCGGCGATGTTCCCTCGCCAAATCCGTAAACACTCTTTGCTCCCTTTTGAGCGATGCAATACATCTCGAAAACATCGACGTTGTTTTGGTCGGCCGCATTTGCAACAACAGTGGCGACTAAATCTGTGCCCACAAACTTGCCTCTTATTGTTGGATTCTCAGGTGTTCCAGCAAGTGTCCGAGCTATGAATCTAGTTTCACGGGTTCCGATTGCGTTTGTACCCTTAACAATCAAGGTATGGGCCGTCTTGCGTTGTAGTCCAAAAAAGGTGCACGTTGAGTCGCCTTCTGGCGCAATAGTGCACGATTGACTGCCTTCAATTTCCGCAGTTGGGTTTCCTATAAGCGGCGAACCACCGCTGTCTACATGAAACTTGGCGACAATCTCATCAGAAGTGTTTGTAAATGATGCGGAAAAAACTGGCGCTGAGTTTCCAAGCAACTCAGCAGTCGAAGTGCTTCGGGTCGATCGCGAAAGGCCATTAGCACCAGAGACTCCGGGTGTATAGGTCTGAGTTCTACTGATATCTGAAATGGTGCACGACAGTTCCCATACCAACGCAACACAACTCTTCGTGGCATCTTCACCAAAGTCAACATTCCATGTTGATGGTTCATTTACACCAAATGCATCGGCTGCGATCTGCCAGGAAACCAGGAGACTCGTTGCACCAGACGGATCTGGAGTTGCAGAAACAGTTGTTGGTGCAGTGACTGCGGAATTAGCAATCGGCTCAATCTGCACTGTCGCTACCGTTCCGTCCACCGATGCCAACGTGATCTTGAATCGATTACGCGGGTCTGTCCATGAGCGAAGAGGCAACAAACGAGGATCTGATGCATAATCAATTTCATTTAAGGCTGTTGTAGGCGGAGTCAAGTCACAGAGATAACTGGTGCTTGTTGGCGCACCGAGAATTCCCCCGAGACTGATTCGATGTTCTGCAAATTCTTTTGAAGGTTCAAACGTGATTACTAATCCGCCTTGCTCCGGACGATTCGGATCGGTCACATACGTCAAAGCATTCGGGTTGTATTGCACCCAGTATGAATTGTCACCCAATGTTCCATCTAAGCCAGGAATGCTTATCGCTGTCACCCCGAGGTCAGAACGATCAGGACGATTCAACGAATACGTTGCAGTGGATCCAGCCCAGACTGCACGATTAGTCTCTGGCAACCAACCAATGCTCGCTAAGAACGTGGGCGAATAAAAGCCAGATGGTCCTGCCATCCCCATAGTGCCTGTGACATCCCCATACTCAACTTCTTCGCATGGCTTCAGGTACGTCAAAGCGACTCCGGCATTACATGCATTCGCATGAGGAAGGCCCATGTTGTGTCCTAATTCGTGAGCCCAGATCCCTTCATAATTAGGAGACGTGTAGGTCCACGTCAGTTTCCCGCCTACTTCACCAAGTCCGCCGAAACCACAGTCCTCGTTATCGCCCGTGAATGTCATCATCAGGTGATTTGAGGTGTCATACAAGCCATTCTCCTTCGCAAACGCGACAGCCTTGTCAGACATTGCATAGAAATCACACTGACCCACTCCATTGACTGACGACACGTCAAGCACCGCTGCAAACCGAACGTTTAACGCCTCTTGGTTCGCAGACATTGCTCGCCACCACGGCGTTAACTTGCCGACAATTGCATTTGCCATAGTGCGGTCCGAGGTCTTCCATGTTGCACCTGGCCACTGCAGCGGAATCACCGTTACTGTCCGAGACGCTGTCACCCCGGCTGTTTTCACAGGTTGTCTCACTTCAACTGCACTTGACATTGAAGAAGCTGAAACTTCCTCCCCTAATGCAGCAGGAAATTCAAGAACTGAACCGCTGACCTTGTTAACAACGACAGACTCATCAACCGGCGTGAGACTCGAACCAGTGTTGATTGCCCATACAGAATTTCCTGCAGCTTCAAACCGTCCATCGTTCGAGGCGAGTTTGCGCAACACCCCGTTCGTACTTTTGGGAGCAGTGCGCATTGCGGCATCTGCGGGAGCACTCCACACTGTCGCACTTGCCGCGATTATGGGAAACAGCAACCACGTTACTTGAAACCTTTTCATAACTGAAGCGTAACTGGAATCCACAGACGACTGACGTACTGCGTTACTGCGAATTCAGTGCTCGCACCGCATTCATTAGAGGGGTGATGTCCACATCAGCCCCACTGCCCTTACCACTGTTTTCACTATGGCCAAATGGGTTATCCAGATCACGCACCAACAACCACAAATAGGCATACGCCAGGCTGAGAACTGAAGGCGCAATCCACGACATGATTGAAGACGGGAAGCTAACAATTGCCAGCGAGCCTTGCAAAACGAGCACCAATAGCGACATCAAGACATAACCAGATTGAACAAAGGACGTATTGCGCACGACAGCAATTCTGTTGAGAGTCACATTCAGTTCACCGTTCAACACCAGCAAACGCCCAACATAATGTGACGCCATTCCGGCCTTCTCTAGATCAACAATCAGTGCGGGAAAATCTGACAGGGCATTCCACATTTGGTCTTCTGATTGAGCCCCAACGAACCAGCCGCCAATAGTGTTAGCAACTTTTCCGATGCGCTCGTCAAACATTGCTACATCAAGATCTTTAACGAGCAACCCAGCATGAGCGGTGGAACTAAACCCAGACAGCGCAACAGCAACACTGGCTGGCAACTTTTCTGATTCTTTGTAATCAGTTAGGACCCCACCAAGCATGAAACCCAGAATCAGAGTCACGCCCGTGATGACAGAGCCGATCTCACCAAACGTGGCAACTTCGCCGATTTCGAATACTTCCTGCAAGATATATCGAAGCACCAAAACTGCTAAAACTGCTGGCAGCGCCAACAGCGCTAGGCGAAATCGATTGGAAATAGATTGAAGTTTTGTGGAGTTCATCAGTTGTAAAAACTAATCCATCAATTGGCAGCCCCAACGGGATTCGAACCCGTGCCGCCACCTTGAGAGGGTGGTGTCCTAGGCCACTAGACGATGGGGCCAAGTAGCGATAAAACTCTACCGAGCATGAAAGCGTTTGGGAACGGGAGCCCTTGTACGGTTTCCTTATTGCGGTTCGCGGGGAAGTCCAAGAACGCGTTCACCAAGGATGTTGTGCTGAATTTCATCAGTGCCGCCTGCAATTGACTGCCCAGGAACCGACACCAATACTTCTGCAACCATGCCAGCAGCCGGAGAATCTGTGCCCATCAACATTCCGTCAGCTCCAGCTATGCGACCATGGGCAATCGATGCAAGACGAGCAATCGTGCTCATGGCTAACTTGCCAACTGATCCTTCGGCGCCCGGAGGCTTACCCAGTTCACGCGCTGCTCGTGCACGATCTGCGGTCCATCCGCTGACTTTTTGCATTGCGAGAATTCGTGCAACGTCTTGACGCAACATTGGATCTGTATTGAGTTCGCGTTCAGTCAGCTGAGGTACGAGTAGATCAACTCGACCAGCACGCTGCGGATACCACTTATAGGTCTCCATGTATTCGGTGTATTCAATAAGTGCTTCTTGCACTGCTCGCCCACCAGTGTTTACTTTTGGTCGCGACACAATATTGCCGAAGCGCCGTTCGTGTGCGAGTGTTGCCAAGGCAACTGTCCACCCTGCATTCACATCACCCACGATAAAATCTTTTGGCAAGCGTGCATCTGTCATGAATACTTCATTGAACGAGGAGTGATAATTCATTTGGGCCAATGGACGAACCATGACTCCCTCTTGTTTCATTGGCAACACAAAATATGTGATGCCATGATGTTTTGACACTGACGAATCTGTGCGTGCCAACAAGATTCCGTAATCAGCATGATGCGCACTGGTGTTCCACACCTTTTGTCCGTTGATGATCCATTCGTCGCCATCAAGTACGGCTTTTGCAGACAGACCAGCAAGGTCAGATCCTGCACCTGGTTCACTGAACAGCTGACACCATGAATATTCACCTGTAAGTGTGGGACGCAGGAACCGTGACTTCATATCTGCTGAACCATGTTCAAGAATTGTGGGTGCAGCTAAAGACATTCCAACGCCTGTTGGTAAACCCGGCGCACCGACTGCATTCAATGCAAGCGAGACAGTGCGTTCACTCCATGCGGGAAGACCTTTACCCATCCATTGCGTTGGCCAATGTGGAACTGCCCACCCCGAATTAACAAGGCGCTCGCGCCATTCACGTAATGAAAGTTCCGGATTCCAATTCTCGTTCAACCACGCGGTGCATTGTTCATGGACAGAGTTGGGATTGAGATCGACCGACATGTTGCGCTTATAGACCGGACGGATCAATTGCCATGCCGAAACGCAACTTGTTGTTGGCGTGTCCGAGATGCTGCAAAGAGAACGCCGCACGAAATGCGTTGTATTGGCCTTGCGCTTCCAGTGTCTGATTCACAGATTCTTTGGCAAGTTTCAATGCGAACCCGGGTTTCGTTGCAATTTTTGCAGCCATGACCATTGTGGCTGAGTCAAGATCTGCTGCCGGCACCACCCTGTTAATCATGCCCGCATCCATTGCTTCTTGAGCAGTGAACGTGTCGCCAGTGAAGAGAAGTTCTTTTGCTTTACGCGCACCAAACTCCCATGGGTGAGCAAAGTACTCAACACCGTTGACGCCGAAGGCGACGACTGGGTCAGAGAATGTTGCATCATCTGCAGCAATGATGATGTCTGCAACCCACAACAACATGAGTCCACCAGCAATAGTCATGCCCTGTGCAGCTGCAATAACTGGCTTTGGAATATTGCGCCAACGCCAACACATGTTGAAGTACACCTCTTCTTCATGCGCCATCATTCCTTCTTGGCCTTCGCCAGTGAATCCTGACTGTGGAAACACTTGCGGGAAATCAAGATGGTTTGATCTGTCGCGCAAGTCATGCCCAGCCGAGAAATGTTTTCCCTCGGCACGAAGAACAATGACTTTGACATTTGAATCGCGAGCTGCTGCGTCGTAGCAGGCATTCAGTTCGTAGGTCATCTGGTTATTCTGCGCATTGCGCTTGCTGTCACGATTCAGCGAAATAACGGCGATGCCTTGATCGCCCGGTTGTTGAACACGGTAAGAAACCGTTTCAAGGGAGTTG
>JBILOM010000050.1:0-9066 GCA_044374495.1 Ilumatobacteraceae bacterium
TGGCAATGATGAGTGTGTGGCGTATGGAGTCTTCGTTCTGGTATCCGAAAACAATGTCGCCTGCAGTGACTGGTCCGTAGGTCTTTGCATCAAAGCGAAGGCCCGACACGGCGGTGACAACAAGTGCGCCAGTTGGCAGAGTTTCTGCTGGGGCAGAGGTTCCGCCACCGCTGCAGGCTGTCAGAAGAGCCACTGAGGCCGTGAAGGAAAGAAGACGTTTCATGAGACCGAATTTACTAGTGAATTGATGCAATAGGTCGGCTCGGAGCGATCTGGGCAAGTACCATTTGTCACGCGGACAATGGCGTCCGTGGCACCATATGAATTGGTGCCCAAGCGCCCATTAGGGCAGTGATCGAGGCGACAATGGCAGACATAGCTGACCGTACGCAAGACTTTGGTGCGAACTCATGGCTCGTAGAGGAAATGTACGAGCGATATCGCGCTGATCAGAACTCAGTGAGTGAGGCATGGCGCGAGTTTTTCAGCGACTACCGCAGCGCTGCCACTTTGACGGCCGCAGCACCTTCGTTGCCTGTTTCTTCAGCCGCACCAACGCCTGCAGCACCTTCGTCGCCTCTCGCAAGCTCGAACGGTTCCGCAGTCACTCAGCCGCCTGCGGCTCCAACTGCTGCACCCGCGACATCTGCAGTTGCTCCCGTAACTTCTGTTCCCGAGGGTTCTTCTTTGGAGCCGTTGCGTGGTGTTGGTGCAGCGATTGTTACCAATATGGAAAAGAGCTTGTCGGTTCCGACCGCCACCAGTTTCCGCAACGTGCCAGCTCGTCTGTTGGAAGTAAACCGAAAAGTCATCAACGATTACCGTTCGCTGCACGGCCTTTCAAAAGTTTCGTTCACGCACATCATCGCGCATGCCATTGTTCGCGCAATTTCTGATGCTGTTCCAAACATGCGCAATGCCTATGCAGTTGCTGCCGATGGAAAACCGCAACTTGTTCGCAACCCACATGTCAATGTTGGGCTAGCAGTTGATGTTGACAAGGGTGACGGTACGCGTGCATTGGTTGTTCCTGTACTGATGAACGCTGACACTCTGAGTTTTGCGGGCTTCCTAGTTGCATACGACGACATTGTTCGCAAAGTAAAGGCAAATAAGCTCACAATTGCTGACTTCCAAGGTGCAAACGTTTCAATCACTAACCCGGGCACTATCGGAACAGTTCAGTCAGTTCCTCGTTTGATGCCAGGACAAGGTGTGATTGTCGGCGTGGGTTCAATTGACTACCCGGCCGAATTCCAAGGCAGCGACCCTGCAAACCTGAACGCACTCGGAGTCTCAAAAGTTGTCACTGTGACAAGCACCTACGACCATCGCATTATTCAAGGCGCAGAGAGTGGACTGTTCTTAAAGCGAGTACATGAATTGTTGTTGGGCAGTCACGGCTTCTATAACGACATCTTCCGCAGTCTCGACATTCCGTATCAGCCAGTTGAATGGTCCTCTGATGCTTCACCAATGAATCGTGAAGAAACGATGATGGAAAAGCAGATGCAGGTCAGCACGCTTGTTCGCGTTCACCGCGTACGTGGTCACCTCATTGCCGACATTGACCCGTTACATTGGAAGGCGCCGCGTTTGCCGCGCGAACTAGACCTTGCAACATACGGACTCACCATCTGGGACCTTGAGCGTGAATTCCTTACAGGCGGAGTAGCGGGAAGTCACAAAATGACTCTTGATGAATTACTCGGAGTCCTGCGTGACGCGTATTGCCGCACCATCGGCATCGAATACATGCATATTCAAAACACAGACGAACAGCGCTGGATTCAATCCAAAGTAGAAGGCGCAACCTTTACTCCGACTCTTGATGAAAAGCTGCGAATTCTCGAGCGTTTGAATGCCGCTGAAGCTTTTGAAAAGTTCCTCGCGACAAAATACGTCGGTACAAAGCGATTCGGCCTTGAAGGTTCTGAATCAATGATTCCAATCATTGACGAAATCATCTCTGCTGCCGCTGATCAAGACCTTGACGGTGTTGTGATGGGAATGCCGCATCGCGGACGCCTGAATGTTCTTGCAAATGTGATGGGTAAGAACTACGAGCAGATCTTCAAGGAATTTGAAGGACACATCAGTTCTGATTCAGTGCAGGGAAGTGGTGACGTGAAGTATCACCTCGGTGCTCAAGGCACGTATAAGTCTGCTGCTGGAAATGAAATTGCTGTAGAACTAGCAGCAAACCCAAGCCACTTGGAAACTGTAAACGGCGTTGTTCTCGGAATGGTGCGCGCGCAACAAGACAAGATCGAACCTCCATTTGCATTTAGTGTTCTGCCACTTCTCATGCATGGTGACGCAGCTTTCGCAGGTCAAGGCATTGTTGCTGAAGGTCTTGCCATGAGTGATATTTCTGGTTATCGCGTGGGTGGAACCATTCACCTTGTTGTGAACAATCAAATCGGCTACACCACTGCTCCGAAGTATGCGCGTTCATCGCTGTATGCCACGGATGTTGCAAAAACGGTTCAAGCACCAATTTTCCACGTGAACGGTGATGACCCAGAAGCATGTGCACGAGTTGCGCGCCTTGCGTTCGAATACCGCCAGCGCTTCCACAAAGATGTCGTTATTGACATGCTCTGCTACCGCTTGCACGGCCACAATGAAGGTGATGATCCGAGCTACACGCAGCCATTGATGTACAAGGCCATTGCTGAAAAGCGCAGTGTCCGCAAGATGTATGTCGAACAGTTGGTAAAGCGTGGTGACATCAGCCTTGAAGTTGCCGAACAGGTTCTGCAGGATTATCAGAGCAAGTTGCAGACAGCACTTGACGACACTCGCTCACACGCGCCTGAAAAGGTGAAGGCTGCAAAGCCGCCAGTACCAGTTGGTGTATTGCCTCACGTGAATACTGCTATCGACAAAGCAACATTTGATCGAATCTTCAATCAGTTGACGAACTACCCGGCTGATTTCACGCCTCATCCAAAGCTTGTTCGTCAATTCGCAGCACGTGAAGCTGCTTTTGAGAAGGACGGCGATTTTGAGTGGGCGATTGGTGAAGCACTTGCCATTGGTTCATTGCTGTTGGAAGGTTTTGATGTTCGCTTGATGGGCGAGGATTCTCGTCGTGGAACATTCGCACATCGTCACGCCGCGTTAGTCGACTACGAAAATGAAACCGACTTCATTCCGTTGCAACAGTTGCCAGGCGCTACAGGCAAGTTCTGGGTCTATGACTCACTTTTGTCTGAGTATGCAGCACTTGGTTTTGAATATGGCTATGCACACACAAACCGCAACACGCTCACGATGTGGGAAGCACAGTTTGGTGACTTCATCAACGGTGCACAGATTGTGCTCGACCAGTACTTGGTGGCAGCTGAAGATAAATGGAAGCAACAAAACGGCTTGGTGCTGTTGTTGCCACACGGTTTCGAAGGCCAGGGCCCAGAGCATTCCAGTGCACGCGTAGAACGTTTCTTGCAATCATGCGCAGAAGACAACATTCAAGTTGTCAATGCAACAACTGCTGCTCAGTTCTTCCACGTATTGCGTCGTCAATTGCACCGTGATATTCGTAAGCCATTGGTGATCTTCACACCGAAGCAACCACTTCGTATGAAAGAAAGTCGTTCACGTCTTGAAGATGTCACTTCCGGTTCATTCCAGGAAGTTATTGATGATCCTTTCGTTACTGACAAGGCATCGGTCAAGCGCATCGTGCTGTGTAGTGGAAAAGTGGCATGGGATGCCATGGCAGAACGTGACAAGCGCGTCGCTCCTGTTGCGGTAATCCGCGTTGAGCAGTTGTATCCATTCCCAATCGATCAGATCAATGAAGCGATTGCGACGTATCCAAACGCAAAAGAGATTGTCTGGCTTCAGGAAGAACCAGAAAACATGGGTGCATGGCAATTCGTTGAGCACCGCATCTGGCGAGTGAAAGAACGTGGATACGACTTGCGCCATACTGCTCGAGTGGCTTCAGGAAGCCCTGCAACAGGCTCAAAGGCCATTCACGACCAAGAACATGGCGACCTCATGGACGAAACCTTTTCGGGTTTCTAAAACTGAAGTCCCAAGTGGTCTGAAAGTTCCTGTAGAGCAATAGTTGGGTCACCAACTTTGATTGTGCGCATGCCCATCGCTGCTGCTGGCTTCAAATTGACGCCTAAGTCGTCAAGAAACACACATTCGTCAGGCGAGACGCCTACTAATTCGCATGCGATTTCATAAAAGCGCGGCTCTGGTTTTCTGCAACCAACCTTGCTGCTCTCCACAACGTGGTCAAACTTATTCATGATTGCCGCTACTTCAATTTGTCGTGGCGACGGGTCGGGAGTAGTCGACACCACATTGTTTGTCAGACACGCTGTGCGGTACCCAGAGGCAATTACATGGTCAAGTGCAGCCACCATGGCAGGGCGCACATCGCCAGACAGCAGGGCAAGCACGTCGGCACCCGGAATTCGATGACCAAGTGCCTCACTTTCTGTGGCGAAGAGGGCGTCGAACTCAAGGGGCGAGATGTCATTGCGCTCAAGGAGAGCCCAGGCGTTCCCGTCGGGATTAGTGGAATTCACCCGCCGAATGTGATCTAACGGCAGCCCAGATGCCGTTTCATAGCGATTAAAGGCCTCAAAAGGGCTGGAAAGGATGACCCCTCCGAAATCCCAGAGAACAGCACGAATTTCCTTATGTATCACGGGCGACAGGCTAGACGGATTGCCCATCAGATGGCGGGTTCGGGTGCTTGACTGAATGGGTGACAAAACACATCATCGTCGACGGATCGAACATTGCAACAGAGGGTCGATCAGTTCCCAGCCTCGCCCAGCTCCACGAAGCCGTCATGGCCTTGATGGATGAATTCAAAAACGCCAAGGTCTCAGTCGTTGTTGATGCAACGTTTGGGCACCGAATCGCCAAAAAAGAATCTGCAGAGTTCGAAAAGGCAATTGCCAATAATGAACTCGTCGCTCCGCCTGCTGGTGCAGTTGGCCGAGGCGATGCATTTGTTCTTGCAATCGCGGACAAAGTGAACGCATCAATCTTGTCGAACGACAGCTACCAAGAATTTCACGGTAAGTACAAGTGGCTTTTTGATGAAGGTCGCCTTATTGGTGGAAAGCCAGTGCCACTTGTCGGCTGGGTGTTTGTTGAGCGTCTTCCGGTGCGCGGAGCTACAAGCCGTCGTTCTGTGAAAACAGGAAAAGTTGTTAAGAAAGAGTCGCCGACTGCAAGTCCGGAAGCAAGCAAGCCAATGCCAGTTCCAAAAGCTCCACCTCCGAGTGTCAAGGCAAAAATGGCTAATGAACTCATGCCGTATTTGCAGTTTGTTGAAAAACACCCAGTCGGCTCAAAAGTAAAAGCTGTTGTTCAGTCGTATGCAGCAAACGGCATCACTGCGCTCATTGGTGACATCTCTGGATATGTACCTCTTCGCAACATGGCAAACCCACAACCACGTAGCGCGCGAGACATCTTTACTCTTGGTGATTCAGTGACATTGACTGTTGTTGGTTACACCCCGGCACGACGAAGTGTTGATCTTGCAGTACCGGGCGTGGTTGATGCAGCAACGAAGCCATCAGGCAAACCGTCGGTTGCAAAGAAGGTTGCACCAGAGAAGAAGGCCGCAGCAGTGAAGAAGTCTGCACCAACTAAGAAGTCTGCACCTGTGAAAAAAGCTGTTGCTGCGAAAGCGCCCGTGAAAAAGGTTGTCGCTGCAAAGGCCCCCGCAAAGAAAGTGGCCGCTGTGAAAAAAGTGGCCCCCGCAAAATCGCCTGCCAAAAAAGTTGTAGCTAAAAAAGCACCAGCAAAAAAGCGCTAACTGCACTTCAGTTGGTCAATGTAGGGGCATTCCTACTACCGTCATGGCGTGGTCATTGTTACTTGGAACGTCAATTCTCTGAAGGCTCGTTTGCCTCGCGTGCAGGAATGGTTAGAAGCAAACACCCCTGAGGTTGTCTGTTTGCAGGAGACCAAATTGGCTCAGGACAAGTTCCCTACAGAAGCCATTGCTGAATTGGGGTATGAGAGCGCCCACTTTGGTCAAGGCCAGTGGAACGGCGTTGCCATTTTGTCACGCGTTGGTCTTGACAATGTTGTTGCCAACTTTGCCGAGGGTGTTGAACCAGACCATGAAGCCAGAATCATTTCTGCAACATGCGGGGGAGTGCGAGTGAGTTCTGTTTACGTACCAAACGGTCGTGAACTAGACAATGATCACTACCAATACAAACTTTCGTGGATGTCACGTTTGCGTCAGCACCTTGATGCATCGTGTTCGCCAGCCGACGACGTTGTAGTTGCCGGAGATTTCAATATCGCACCAGAAGATCGCGATGTGTACGACATGGCAGCGTTTGAAGGCGCCACTCATGTCAGCCAACCAGAGCGCGATGCGCTGGCCCATGTCAATGCATTCGGTATGGAAGATACGTATCGCAGATTTCATGATGAAGCCGGCCTGTATTCGTGGTGGGATTACCGAAATGGTTCATTCCATAAAGGCCATGGCATGCGTATTGACCTGTTGCTTGCAACAAAGTCGGTTGCAGAACGGTCTGTTTCATCAGAAGTAGATCGGAATGCTCGCAAAGGTGAAAAGCCAAGTGATCATGCACCTGTGTTGTTGACAGTTGGTCCGCGGTGAGTGATTCAGATTCGGAACAATCTGAAGGCGTTTCATTTCCTTCGTTCCATGATCGAAATGCCGAGTTAACAGATGCCGACAAGGCCCGGGTTCGTCTGGCAACAGTCACGCGTCAGCTAATTCTGGATTCGTTTATGTCGACGGCACGTATCGAAGATCTAGACACTGCAATTGTTCACATCTCGAAGGCGCTCGAGAGCATTAATGCTCCTGGGGGCATTCCTGGCAGCGCCGCTGCGGAATCTCACTTCACAGACCGCAGTCCGTTTTACGGCGCTATGAATCCGCTGTCGATGCCGATGATGATGGAAAAAGACGAATCGTTTGGTGAATTCGGATCAATATCTGGCACAGCTACTTTTACAGAACCATATGAAGGGCCGCCAGGTCACGTACATGGTGGGTATATCGCAGCGGCTTTCGACGAAGTGCTTGGCATGACGCAATCACTTACTGGTCGCCCCGGAATGACCGGAACGCTGACCATCAAATACCGTGCACCAACGCCACTGCATCAAGAAATTGTCTATCGGGGTTGGGTCGATCGCATTGAAGGACGCAAGATCTTTACAAAAGGAACCTCGCACATCGGCGACACATTGTGTGCAGAAGCTGAAGCTGTTTTCTTGTCAATGCCCACTGAGATGATGGACAAACTACGCAAAGGCCGCGATCTCAGCGGCCCAGCGCAGCATCAATAGTTGCTATTAGTTCTGCTGCATAGCGGCGAGCGAAAATAACGTCGGTGATCGCGGCAACGCCATCTTCGGTAGTTGGTCTCTCTCGAACAATGTTGCGTAATTGTGTCGTTGTCAAGATTCCGTTTGGCTCCATGCGGCTAACGCGAGACTTCAGTTGACGCCATTCCTCAATTGCTACTTCAAGTGGGTCTTGTTGAGGGCGTTGTCGGGCGATGCGGCGCAACTCTTCAGGTGGCGCATCGATTACAGGAACTGAAGTGGTGACGGTGGGCAGGAAAGGTGACGGCCCAGAAGACTTTGTATTGCGTTGGTCAGTCCACGTAACTACAAGTTCATCAGCCGCACGGGTAAGCGCAACATATGCAAGGCGTGCTTCTTCGCTGCGAGCAGCGCCGGTGCGCGCACTGCGGTGGGGAAGAAGTCCTTTTTCCATACCGGCAACAATGACGTACGACCACTCGCGTCCCTTTGCGGCGTGAAAGGTAAGTACCTCTACGCCATCAGTTTCTGCAATGTCAGCTGATGTTACGAGCCACGACCCAAATGTGCGGCCGTCGACTCCGCCAGAGCGATGCGCATCAAGAAAGTCACGAACTAGTTTCGCGATTTGAAAATCAGCGTCGTCTGGTGAGTATTCACCTGTATCAAGAATGTCTGCAGCCCATGTGGCTAAGTCATCGCGGCAAGTTAATGAAGTGGCAGCGGCAACTGCGCGTGCCCACGCACCACCTCTACGCGAAGACCGAACAGGAATACCTGCCGCAATTAGCTGGTCACGAATACCGTCGGCCACTGTGTTTATACGCACCAAAACCGCAATATCGCTCCACGACCTGTCAGAAGAATGAGCACGCGTTACAAGCTTGGTGATGAGCTGTTGTTCTGCTGCTTCGGTTGCGCACCGCTCTAGTCGAACTACTGCACCACTGGGACGTTGCGACACTGCATCTGCAATTTGTCCGTCCTTGGCGAGTGAATCAACCGCAATCTTCACAATTTCAGGAGTGCACCTGTAGTTCGATGGCAAAGAAACAACATTGGCACCTGTATTGAACCCTGGTAGCGAATCGAACAAGTCCTTATCCGCGCCGTTGAATCCGTAAATCGCCTGGTTGGGGTCGCCCACTAAGAACACATCAGGATTGGCCGGCAAAAGAACTTTCAGGAATGCGTATTGCAGCGGGTTCATGTCTTGAGCTTCGTCAACAGAAACGTGGCGATACTGAAAGCGAATCGATTCGGCAAACCGTGGGTCCTTGGCTGCTTCGTTGACAACGGACGTCATGAAGTCGTTCAGGTCGATAACTCCGCGCTTACGTTTTGTTTGTTCATAGGTTTTGAATACTTCGGTAAAGCGAAGTGCAGGAAGCGGCACTTTTATTCCGGCTGATGCAAGTGCCGAAGCTGCAGCGTCTGGGGCAATCATGTGTGCATGCGCCCAATCAATTGCGGACAACATGTCCATGACGCCACCATGTTTGGCATCATCACCCATGCACGATGACATCAGCGATGATCTGTTGTTGACAATCACTGGAGCTCGTCTGTTGCGATCTTCAAGGTTCTGCAACATCAGTCGACGAGCTATGGCATGAAATGTGCCGATAGTTGGTCGGCCTTCAAGTTCGAATCGTGCAAGACGCGTACGCATTTCAGTCGCAGCTTGTCGTGTAAAAGTGATTGCAAGTGTTTTTTCAATATCGGCGGTGCCAGACAATGTTCTCCATGCAATACGAC
>JBILOM010000051.1:0-8934 GCA_044374495.1 Ilumatobacteraceae bacterium
GTCCGGACCAACCGCACGTCCGTATACACGGTCTGCATCGTCTACAAATGTTGCGAGAATCTTTGCGACGTCTTTAAACGTCTTGCACTCAAGCAGCCGAGCAAGCAGCAAATCGCGCTCTTCCCACAATGCCAATTCATCATCAAGGTCCACTGCTTCACGCCCTGGCAGCAAGCGGCGGGTTTTCAACTCAATCAACGTGGCAGCGATGAGGAGAAACTCCGTGGCGACTTCCAAGTCAAGCTCTTGCATCTTTAGCAATTCCGCCAAATACGCATCAACAATGGTTGAAAGGCTGATCTCGTGAATGTCCACCTCTTCACGCAAAATGAGGTGGAGCAAAAGGTCGAAGGGTCCCTCGTACACGGGGGTTGCTACGTCAATTGCCACCGTCCCATCGTACTTGCCTGAACCACCTAGGTCGGCAATTGACCGCTCGTAATCACGGCCAAGCAACTAGATTCTGAGCATGCCGCGCGTTCTGTCTTGTATCCAGCCCACCGGACCAGTGCACCTCGGCAATTATCTGGGAGCCCTCTCTAATTGGGTCTCTGGCCAGCATGACGGAGATGTCTTCCACGGCATCGTCGATCTTCATGCCCTCACGGCCATCGATACCCCTGGACTCATCGGTACGCAGACAATAGAACTAGCAGCAGTACTTTTTGCGTGTGGACTAGACCCCGATGTTGCCACTGTCTTTGTGCAAAGCCATATTCACGAGCACACCGAATTGGCGTGGATCATGGAGTGCACTGTCTCCTACGGCGAACTCAGTCGAATGACTCAATTCAAAGACAAATCAGCACGACGCGAGGCCGAGTTTATCTCGGCAGGACTTTTCACTTATCCGGCATTACAAGCCGCTGACATTTTGTTGTACGACGCTGACGAAGTTCCAGTCGGAGACGATCAGCGCCAACACATTGAAATCACCCGTGATATAGCAGTGCGCTTCAATCATCGATTCGGCGACACATTTGTTTTGCCAAAGGCAGTTCACCCGAAGGCCGGTGCTCGCGTCATGGATTTGCAAGACCCCACATCAAAGATGTCGAAGTCAGCCACCAGCGACAGCGGACTTGTGTATTTACTTGATGACAATGCTGCAATCTCAAAGAAATTCAAACGAGCTGTCACGGATTCAGATGGAGAAGTGAAGTACGACGTAGCTAACAAACCAGGCGTTTCAAATTTGCTTGATATCTTGTCGGCGTCTACTGGAAAGTCCGTTGATGAATTGGTTAATCAGTATTCACAGTACGGCGCTCTGAAATCTGACACCGGAGACGCCGTTATTGCAGTTGTTGAACCAATTCGCTCGCGATTCCAGGAACTCATGCAAGACAAGGGCGAGCTCGCACGGCTGCTTTCTATTGGCAACGAACGGGCGCGCAATGTTGCGGCTGTGACATTGAAAAGAGCCCACTCAGCAATAGGTCTGTTGCCACGCATCTAAATATCGTCCGCTGCTCGCAACTGCAATGACACATCATCATTAGCTGATCCTCTGACGAGCTCGACTGTGCGAGGGTCACTTATGCCCATCAGTAATTGCGCCCCGAGTTCCTCGTGATTGTGATACTCAGCGAATCTGCGATTGCGTGGACCAACCAAGGTGGCCGTCACACGCGACACAAAACCCAATCCAGAAATATTCTTGCCGACATCATGCAGTAGCGCCGCGGCTCTTTCAGATGTACGAGCAGTTGGCGCTAACTCATCGAATCGGTCAAGGACTGCAATGCTGTGGCGCTGATCTCGATATTGCATTTCATTCCAGAGCGCGAACTCCGCTTGGTTCAATACATCTAGTGCCTTCGCAATTCCCACTGAACTCGGTGGCGATTGCGAGAAAGAACCAACTGCCCGTTTAATCAAGTGAACTGCCTTCATCCCGTAGCCCTCGGGTGAGCATCGCGATACACAGCCCACAATCTGTCGTTTGAAACCTTCGTATAGATCTGTGTCGTCGAGATAGTCGCATGGCCCAACATCTCCTGCACGATTCGTAAATCAGCACCGTGCTCCAACATGTGCGTAGCGCAAGAGTGGCGAAGAACGTGAGGTGACAAATCTCGGTTTATCCCCGCTCTCAGTCCCGCATCTCGAACAACGTGCCACGCCTTTTGTCGATTCAAACGCTTGCCACGATTAGTAAGAAACACAGCTTCCCTATCGGATCCTCGTGCCCATACGTCAGGCACTAACTGGACTCGACCGGCACTACTGATGTATTCACGGAGTCTTTCTTCTGCAATTCTCCCAAACGGCACCACTCGCTCCTTAGAACCTTTGCCGAATAGACGTACAACGCGCGCGGACAGGTCCAAATCGTCGAGATTCAAATCACAGGCCTCAGAAATTCTGGCTCCGGTCGCATACAGAAACTCCATCAAAGCTCTGTCACGCATTTCAGTCGCAGAATCTCCCACCATCGCTTCAAGAAGCGATGAAACCTCATCCATGCTTAAAGGCTTAGGAACGCCGCCAGAAACTTTCACGCCTTCGATACGAAATGTTGGGTTATCTCTTCTTCGCTCTTCAGTCAACAGGAAACCATGCATCATACGAATAGCAGCCAACCGTCGCGCTGTACTTGCGTTCGCGTCACCGGAGGCTTGCAATACACGTACGTATTCTTCTACCTCTGTCTCGCGAGCAGTTAGGAGACTCTTGGAAGCAGTCCCCAAAAACTCCACATAGCGCAACAGATCTCGGCGATAATTCGAGATTGTGTTTATCGCACGTCCTTTTTCAACAGCCATCCAACGAAGAAACTCTTCAATTAGTTCAGCATCTCGTTCAGTTGTGGAACTCTTCGCCATGAATCACACACCGAGATCGTCAAAACGCCGCGCGGCTAACAGAATTCCCACAGAACTTTTCGCGTCCGTGATTTTTCCTTCGTCTACCATTACTAAGGCTTCAGAAAACGGAATTGTCAGAATCTTCATTTCCAATTCTTCTGGCCCCTCTGGCGCAGAGCCACCAGCAACAACATCGCGTGCGATGAAAAGTTCCAAAACGGAATCAGTTACGCCAGGAGACGACAGACATGAACCCAAGTAATCGACAGATCTCGGCACGTAGCCGGTCTCTTCTGCAAGTTCTCTCCATGCAGTACGAGAAGGGTCTTCCCCAACAACGTCGCGCATGCCCGCTGGAATCTCTAGAACGTAATCATCGAACGACGACCGATACTGCGACACAAGAACGATGTGATTATCCGGAGTAATGGCAACTACGCCAACAGCACCCGGCGTACTGACATATGTTCTCTCAAAGACGTCTCCACGTGGCCCGCGAATAGTGCGCCGCAGCAGGCGAAACATTGCCCACGAATGAACGACATCAAGAGCGGTGGTTACGAAACCTTTATGGTGGCTTTCGTTCACGATCTCATTCAGGCTGATTGAGCAACAGAGGCAGTAGCGCCGCGGGCTAGCCGCTTCTCGCGATTCACCAATGATGCAGCAATGAGTTCCCTGAACAACGGGTGAGGACGGTCAGGGCGACTCTTGAATTCCGGATGGGCCTGAGTACCCACCCAATATGGATGGTTCTCCATCTCAATGAATTCAACGAGTCGTTTGTCTGGAGAAGTACCACTGCACAAAAAGCCACTTTCCTCGAAACGGGAATGGAAGTTGTAGTTGAACTCATAACGATGGCGATGACGTTCACTCACTACGGTCTCGCCGTACGCTTCTGCAACTTTGGTACCTGGTTGAAGCACCGCGTAGTACGCACCAAGACGCATCGTGCCGCCCTTCATGGTGACGTCACGTTGATCAACCATTAAGTCGATCACCGGATGCGTAGTTGAAGGGTCGAACTCTGTGCTGTTCGCATCAGTCATTCCAAGTACATGTCGTGCGTATTCAATTGTCATTACTTGCATACCAAGACATAGCCCCAAGCACGGCACGAGATTCTCACGCGAATACGCTGCTGCAGCAATTTTTCCTTCGATACCGCGAGAGCCGAAACCACCAGGAATAACCATTCCATCAAGCGCATCAAGACGACCTGATGCAAGCAGTCCTTCAACGTCTTCCGCCTGAATCCAATCGATCTCAACTTTGGCGCCGTGATGGAAACCAGCGTGTTTCAAACTTTCAACAACTGATAGGTAGGCGTCTTGTAATTCAACGTACTTTCCAATGAGACCAATCTTTACTGGTTTCACTGAAGCTTCTACTTGCGCAACGAGTTTCTCCCATGAGGACAAATCAACTGCGCTATCAAGCCGCAAGATGTCACACACAACAGTGTCAAGACCTTCGTCGTGAAGCACGAGCGGAAGTTCATAGATGTTGCCAACATCGGCTGCGTTGATAACAGCATTCGTGTCAACGTCACACATGTGAGAGATCTTGCGCTTCAAACCACTACTCAGCGGCTCTTCGCTACGGCACACAATCACGTCAGGTTGAATTCCGCGGGAACGAAGCTCCGTGACGCTGTGCTGGGTTGGCTTGGTCTTCTGCTCGCCGCTAGGGCCGATGAACGGAACAAGCGTCACGTGCAGGTAGCAAACGTTGTCTCGACCCGCCTCGTTGCGGAACTGACGAATTGCCTCAAGGAACGGAAGAATCTCAATGTCTCCAACGGTTCCGCCGACTTCAGTAATGACTACATCGGTGTCGTCTGTGGCGATACGACGGATTCGGCGCTTGATTTCATCTGTGATGTGTGGAATAACTTGGACAGTTTTTCCCAAGTAGTCACCGCGTCGTTCAGCAGCAAGAACTGCTTGGTAAATCGATCCAGTAGTGGCATTTGAACTGCGGGTGAGATTCTCGTCAATGAAACGTTCGTAGTGACCAAGGTCGAGGTCTGTCTCGCCACCGTCGTCAGTTACAAACACTTCACCATGTTCGAATGGATTCATCGTGCCAGGGTCAACGTTGATGTACGGGTCTAGCTTTTGCATTGTGACGCGTAGTCCGCGCATCTTGAGCAGACGACCAAGAGAAGAAGCTGTGAGACCCTTACCGAGGGAACTTGCAACGCCACCTGTCACGAATATGTGCTTTGGCATTGAGACTCCCGCCGACGTAATTGCTAACGGAAGAACAGCCTAATCGGTCAGAGCCCCCCAGAGTGAAACCGCTACGACGAGCGCTGAGAACGCTTCTTTTGCCCGCCAAGCTTCTCGAGAAGGTCGCGAGCATGGGCATTGGCAGATTCATCGGCGACTCCACCCGACAACATGCGGGCAATCTCAGTTGCACGCTCGGTTTCAGACATACGAGTTGCTGCTCCGAAAGTTTTGCCGCCCTTGACAGATTTCGACACTGCGACTTGGCCATGTGCTGATGCCGCCACCTGAGCCAAGTGGGTAACCGCAATCACCTGATGATCATTTCCGAGTTCACGTAAAGCAGTGGCAACAGCCACAGCGGCTTCTCCACCGATTCCAGCGTCAACTTCGTCGAACACCATGGTGGCTGGGTCGCCGGTAAGAACCAGTCGAAGCGCAAGCATGACTCTGGCCAGTTCACCACCGCTTGCAACTTTTGCGATTGGCTGTGGAGCACTTCCTGGGTTGGCAGCAAGCATGAATACCACTGACTCACCAGCTGGATCAGATTCAATGTCGCCGACTGCCACTTGCACTGTGGCGTTAGGCAAAGCAAGTTGTCGCAATCTCTTCTGAACAGCGGTGGCCAACTTCGGAGCAACCGCTCGCCTGGAATTTCCCACTTCTTTCTGGCAGACCGACAAATGACGCAAGGCAACAGTCTTTGCCTTTTCTAATTCATTGACGCGCTCTGCGTAGCCGAGCAACTCATTCAACCGTTCGCGAGCTTCGGACCCAAACGCCATCACGTCAGTCAGCGAGTCACCGTACTTACGCATGAGGTCACGAAGCGACTGTCGGCGCAATCGAATCTCTTCGAGTCGTGCGGGGTCATGTTCAGATCCCTCGGCAGCGTCTCGCACCGTGTCAGAAACATCCTTTGCCTCAGCGGCGAGCGATCGGAGCCGTTCAGACAATGCAGGCAATGAAGTGACTGGGACAATGGCCGACACCGCCTCTCCGAGAAGATCAACTACAGCTCCATCATCTGACAACAGCGACACAATCTTTTGAAGAGACTCTTGATGACGCACGACGTCTGTCAACATGTCTTCTTCCTGTGACAACTGAAGATCTTCATCAGGGTTTGTTAAACGACTTGACTCGATTTCATCGCATTGAAATTGCAATAGGTCAATCTCGCGAACACGTGACTTCTCATCGCCTCCAAGGGCCGCAAGATTTGCATCAATGTGAGTTACTGCTTCACGAGCCGACTGCAGTTCAGAGGTATCAACTTTTCCAAATTGATCAAGCGAGTCTCGTTGTGTAGTGAGAGAAAGAAGACGCTGGTGGGCATGCTGTCCGTGAATATCAACTAATTCATCGCCAATTTCAGCCAACGAAGCAACTGTGGCCATTCGGTCATTGATGTAAGCCCGGCTACGTCCTTCACGATGAAGAACTCGACACAGAATGGTCTCAACTTCACCGGAAGCAGTTTTAGTTATGAAGCGGGCCTCAACACGTGCTTCTTCGGCCCCATCGCGAATAACAGAAACATCGGCGCGACGTCCGACCACAAGATTGATTGCCTCAACCAACATGGTTTTACCGGCACCTGTTTCACCTGTGAAGGCAGTGAATCCTTTATCGAATGAAACTCGGACATTCTCAATGATGCCGAGATTCTCGATTGAAAGCTCAACAAGCATTATCGATCAGACAATCCAAATTTAGATTTCAACGTTTGATGAAATCGTTGTTCCTTGAATCTCACAAATCGAGCAACTTCCTGTGCGGCGCGCACTTCGACAACGTCTCCTGGCTTAAGTGTGTGCACAAGTTCACCATCGGTGGCAACATTTACTGAACGATGTCCCAAAATTTCAATTCGAACCAGTTCTTGAGGATCAAGAACCATTGAACGGTCAAACAACATGTGTGGCGAAACTGGCGTCATCAATATGGCTCGTAGTCGCGGCGAAAGAATAGGCCCCCGTGCCGACATGGAATACGCAGTAGAACCGGTAGGCGTAGCGAGAATCAGTCCGTCAGCGGCATACGTAGTGAATGACGCTTTATCAATGTCGACAGCAAGACGAACAGTGTGACCAGCTTCTGACTTCTCAATGACCACTTCATTCATTGCCAAATGGTTGGTGAGCCTGGCCCCTTTGGCCCACATGGAGACTTCCAAAAGCATGCGATCGTCATAGTGATACTCAGAACCTTCTGTCCCGTTATGCCAGACATCGAGAGCTTCAATTACTTCGTCATCTTCAACGACAGCCAAATAACCCAGTTGCCCCAAATTCACTCCGATTAGTGGAACTACCCGCCCATTCAATACATGAACTGACCGAAGCATTGTTCCGTCTCCACCGATTGACACCAAGACATCGACATCTCCAACGTCGCCGCTAGTTACTTCATCTGAACGCAGAGACGCAATGTCTGATTCGTCGACAACCACTTCGTAACCGTTCGATGTGGCCCAACTAATGACGCGCCCAGCGACCTCTAGTGCGTCCGGACGGAAACGATGTACGGCTAAACCGAGGCGACTCATGACTCACAACTTACGGAACGGGTGGGGCATTCCACGTACATTAAGAATTCTGTGTTGCCTTCGGCGCCCTTAATGGGCGATTCGATAACGCCCATAACGCTTCCGCCTAACTGAAGGGCAACATCGCGCACGGTGTCACAGGCCTCCTTATGGATACCGGGGTCTGTGATGACACCTTTACCCCGAGACACCTCGATGCGTCCAGCCTCGAATTGTGGCTTCACCAGCAACACCATTCCTGGCGTATCAAATCCTGGTTCCGCGCGAACAGATGCGAAAAAAGCATCCAGAACCTTAGTGAGAGAAATGAATGACAAATCTGCAACCACCAAAGAACAGGGATACGGGCAATCTTCAGCCACCAAATCCCTGACATTCACTCCGTCGCGCCAATCAACTCGCGAATCAGACTTCATGTGTTCGTGCAGTTGATTTCGACCGACATCAACTGCAAAAACGCGACGCGCCCCACGTTGAAGAACGCAATCAGTGAAACCACCCGTTGATACACCGGCATCAAGAACAGACCTGTTCTGCACTGAAATTCCAAAACCGTCAAGGGCATGTTCAAGCTTCTCGCCACCACGACTGACGAAACGGCGCTTCACAAGAACTTCAATCGGCTCTTCTGGCGCAACCATTCGAGACGTCTTCTCAGCAATTACTCCACCAACCGTGATGTTGCGTTCATCGATCATACGAGCAGCGTGAGATCGGCTCTCTGCTAATCCCCTTTTCACAAGGGCGGCATCAAGTCGCATACGCACCCTTTGAGCGTACTGCTCAGCTGTTCACTCCTTAAGCAAGATTTCGACAACGCCAGCTAAATCAGGAGCCACAATGTCTGCTTCGCTACCATCAGCAGTCGGCATCACACCGCTCAACACCATTGCAAACCGGGCTCCCATTATTCTCGCGAAACCACCATCGGTATCTGATCTGTCACCGATCATCACCATTTCTTCTGGCAGTACATCACCGCACATATCTCTAACAAGAAGTGCCATCGGTTCGTAGGGCTTTCCAGTCACGGTTGGCGTCACTCCAGATGCCTTCTCTATTGCAGCCAAAATTGACCCCCCTCCAGGAATAGGCCCATTCGGTGTCGGATATGTCGGGTCATCATTGGAGCCAATCAGAACAGCTCCACTACGAACCGCAGTCAAAGCATCAGTGAGAACCTGATAATTGAACTCACGATGAAAACCAACAACCACAGCATCAAAATCACCAGCAGCCATCGGCTCGTTATAGGCCACCACCACATCATCTGTAACTCGGCCAATTTCTTCTATCAGCCCTCGGCTTCCACACAACAAGACGCGCCAACCGC
>JBILOM010000153.1:0-2523 GCA_044374495.1 Ilumatobacteraceae bacterium
GGTCACGGTGATGCTTGGGCTGTGGCCGTTAGTGATCCGCTGCGGATAATCACGGTGACAACGGTGTCTTGCGTAGTGACCTGTTCGATGGTGACGTGCAAAGCATCGGCAAGATTCTGTGCAGCCGCCAAATCTCGTGACACGTAAGCAAGGGCAACTGCATCAGCATTGTTTTGAGCGGTCGCGATGTCGTTGTATCGCGATGTGACGCCGAGAATGCACACAACACCGACCGCGGTGATGGCCCACCACCATAAAGACAAGATGGTCACGCTTCCGCGTGAAGAGTTAGTCCTCGTCTGTGGAGAGGATTGGCGCAACCGAGGCAACTACTGCTCCGTCGTCAAGGTTCATAAGACGCACACCTGTTGCTGTGCGGCCTTGACTGGAGATCTGCTTGACCTCGGTACGGATCGTGACTCCGTTTGATGCGATTGCAACGATTTCGTCTTCAAGACCCACCATGAATGCGGCAACAACTTTGCCCTTCTTGCCGGTGACCTTGACGCCAATAACGCCTTGTGTTCCGCGGCCCTTACGCGGGAAGTGAACGATCTGTGTGCGCTTTGCATAACCAGCATCGGTAACGATGAGCAATGCATCATCGCCACGGCCAGGGTCTGCAGATACAACTTCGTCGCCTGCCTTCATACGCATACCGCGCACACCAGCTGCTGTGCGACCCATTGGACGCACTTCGTTTTCACTAAAGCGAATGACTTGACCACTGCGGCTTGCAATGAAGATGTCGTCGTCGCCTGATGTTTCAATCACGCGTACGAGTTCATCGTCGTCCTTCAGACCAAGTGCGATGAGACCATCACGACGGCTTGAGTTGTATGCATCGAATGCAGTCTTTTTGACTTGACCCGACTTCGTGACGAAGAACAAGAAGCGCTCGCCTGGGAATTCGCGCGTATCAATAATTGCTTGAACAATTTCGCCTGGCTGCATTGGCAACAAGTTGACAATAGGTATTCCCTTTGCGGAACGTTCACGTTCTGGAATATCAGCTGCGCGCAACTTGTACACACGACCGCGGTTCGAGAAGAACAACAGGTACGCATGTGATGTGGTGAAGATAACGCGGCGAACAAGGTCGTCTTCTTTCAACGTTGCGCCCTTTACACCGCGACCGCCACGTGCCTGAGCACGGAACTGCGCAGCAGGAACAGCCTTGACATATTGAGCATTTGTCATAACGATTACAAGCTCTTTGTCATCAACAAGATCTTCGAGGGCCATTTCGCCACTGTCGTTGATGATGTGGCACACACGATCGGTTGCGAACGTTGCCCGAACATCAATGAGTTCATCTTTGATTACTGTGCGCAATTTTGCGTCGGACGCAAGGATTGATTCGTACTCTGAGATGCGTGATTGAACATCTGCAAGTTCTTTTTCCAAGTCGATACGTGACAAACGTGTGAGTTGACGCAATTGCATGTCAAGAATGTCGACTGCCTGGCGCTCGGAGAACTCGTATGGCGCAGCCATCAATGCAGTTTTTGCTGCTGCTGGATCTTCGCTCTCGCGAATCAGCTTGATGATTTTGTCGATGACATTGAGTGCCTTCAGGCGACCTTCAAGAATGTGGCCGCGATCGCGAGCCTTATCAAGACGGAACTGTGTACGACGAGTAACAACTTCAAGTTGGTGGCGCACGTAACCGTTAAGCGCATCAGCCAAGTTGATGGTACGAGGCACGCCGTCGACCAATGCAACCATGTTCACAGGGAAACTGCTTTGCAATGAAGTGAGCTTGAACAAGTTGTTGAGAACAACGTTCGCATTTGCATCGCGCTTCAACAAAATAACAAGACTTGTTTTTCCACCGGCAGATGCGTCGTTCACGTCGGCAATGCCGTCGAGTTGACCGCTATCTACAAGTTCAACGATGCGAGCCGCAATTGACGAGCAACTTGTTTGGTATGGAAGTTCAGTGACTTGAATTTCCATGCGGCCTTGGCGGTTTTCTTCAATGACTGCTTTGGCGCGAGTCTTGATGCTTCCGCGGCCTGTGCGATACGCATCCATAATTCCGGCGCGACCAAGAATGTTTCCACCCGATGGGAAGTCTGGGCCCTTCACAAAATTCATGAGGTCGTCAGGAGTTGCTTCAGGGTTATCAATGAGATGCATAGTTGCATCGATAACTTCGCCCAAGTTGTGCGGAGGAATAGACGTTGCCATTCCGACTGCAATACCTTGGCTTCCGTTCACCAAAAGGTTCGGGAAACGTGCAGGAAGAACTTGTGGTTCTTCTGATGTTCCGTCGTAGTTCGGAATCATGTCGACAGTGTTTTCGTCGATGCCATCGAGCAAGCGCATTGCTAGTGAATGCAAACGTGCTTCGGTGTATCGCGCAGCAGCCGGACCAAAGTCTGGCGAGCCGTAGTTTCCGTGGAAATCAATAAGTGGATGACGCAGTGAGAATGGCTGAGCCATACGAACTAACGCATCGTAAATAGCGCCGTCACCGTGTGGGTGATAACGAGCCATGGTGTCACCCGTTACACGAGC